>JARRJK010000123.1:0-7143 GCA_037379555.1 Anaerolineales bacterium
GCCCACCAGTCGAGGCCCTCGCGCAGCCCCATGCCACTCAACCGCTCGCGAATCAGCGCCCGGGCGCCGCGCGAGCCGACCGCCGCCAGCACGACGGAATAAGCGTGCCGAGCCAGTTCCTCAGGCAGCGCCTCCGGGGGCAGGACCGGCTTGCCGCGCTTCTGGCGGCCGATCTTGCCCGGGTCGATGTCGATGAAAGCCGCCAGCGGAGCGCCGGCCCGGTCGAGATGCTTGGCGATACGGCGGCCCATCTGTCCCGCTCCCCATATGACGACCGCGTCGCGATCCCGCAGCGGGCCGAGCATCAGGTAGTGCGCCTTGGCACGCAGGAATTGGCGCACGGCGTAGCGCGAATCGGTGCGCGTCAGGCGGTCCGGGTGCTCGCGCCAGTAGAGCAGCACTTCCGGCACCTTGGCGAAGCGCGCTCCGGCCAGGTACAGCCGCAGCCACAGGTCGTAATCCTCCGGCCAACCCCGCTCCTGGTAGCCGCCGACCTGCGCCACCCAGCGCTTGCGGAACATCACCGAAGGGTGGGCGAACGGGCTTTCGATGAAGATCTCGCGGGCGATGGATTCGTGATCGACGAGGTGATTGAGCCACTCGATGTAGGCCTGAAAGCCGCCCCGCACATCGTCCACCGGGAACCCCTCCACCAGACTCCCAACCAGCGCTAGTTCGGGGTGGGCACGCATCTGCTCCACCTGCCGCTCGAGGCGTTCGTGGTGGCAGCGGTCGTCGGCATCCATGCGGGCGATCAGCCCGCTTCGGCAGGCTTGCAACCCGGCGTTGAGCGCGGGGATGATCCCGCCGTGGGCAAGCGTGAGCACCCGCACCCGCCGGTCACGATGGGACCAGTCGTCGAGGTGCCTGGAAGTCCCATCGGTCGAACCATCGTCGATGGCGACAATCTCGAAATCCGGGAATGTGCCCTCCACCAGCGAACGGACCGCCTCATCGATGGTCCCGGCCGCGTTGTAGCACGGCATCAGCACCGACACCGCTGGACCGGCTGTGCTATGATCGATGGATACTGCGCTGCTCTCGGGGTGTTGGATGGACATCAGTAAATTTTCGCTCGAATCGCTGCTCCAGTCCGTGCTCAACTTCCTGCCCAATCTCGGGCTCGCCCTGCTGATCTTCGTCGCCGCACGCTTGATATCGATCTGGGTTGCGCGCGTGCTGAAAAGGACGCTGGAAAGCCGCGGGCGCGATCAGGAATTGATTGTACTCGTGCAGCTCATCGCTCGCTGGGGGATCCTGGCGATCGGCATTGTCTGGGCGCTGGAGCAGGTCGCCCCTGGCCGCTTCGGCACACTGCTCGCCGGCCTGGGCGTCGCCGGTTTCACGATCGGCTTCGCACTGCAGGACGTGGCCAAGAACTTCATCGCCGGACTGCTGATCCTGCTGCTGCAGCCCTTCCGCATCGGCGATGGGATCGAGATCGGCGACATCTCCGGCGAGGTGCTCGAGATCAACCTGCGTTCGACCGAAATCCGCGCCGTGGACGGCCGCTACGTGATCATCCCCAACGCCGACGTTTTCAGCAGCAGCATCATCAATCTGACGCGCTCTCCACGCCGGCGCATCGCCGTACCGATCGGCATCTCCTACGGTTCGGACCTGGACCAGGTGACCAAGGTCGCACTGGAAACGCTGGACGCCCTCGACGGGGTGATCAAGGATCCCTCGCCCCAGGTCGTCTTCGACAACTTCGGTGGGAGCACGATCGACTTCACGCTATACGTCTGGTGGGATACGGAAAACGCCTCGCTTCTTCCGGTTACGAACACCGTCGTCGCCGCGATCAAGAAGGCCTTCGAGCGCGAGGGAATCGAGATGCCCTTCCCGACCCAGGAGATCATCCTCAAGGGCAAGTCATAGTCCAACCCTGCATGCCGTCATCATGATATTTCCGTGTAGGGCAGTGCAACCCTGCCCCTACGTGATCTGTGATCTGATCATATTGCTTGCCTACGAGAATATCTCGGAAAATGCACGAAGGGGCGACCGGTCGGCCGCCGCGCTGCAAATGATGGATTGAGGGTAACTCTATTTCGGAACGACGCCCTTCTCGGCCAGGCGCGGGTCGAGCGCGTCGCGCAGGCCGTCGCCCAGCAGATTGAAGCCGAGCACAGTCAGCATGATCGCCAGGCCGGGGAAGAAGACCAGATGGGGCGCCGTGAAGACCTGGTTGCGTTCCGTGCCGAGCATCGAGCCCCACTCGGGCGTCGGCGGCTGTGCTCCCAATCCGAGGAAGGAGAGCGCGGCCGCATCGAGGATCGCGGTGGCGATGCCGAGCGTGCCCTGCACGATGAGCGGCGTGATGGCATTCGGCAGCACGCTGCGTATGAGAACGCGTATGGAACTCGCCCCGAGCGAGCGCGCCGCCATGACGTAGTCATTCTCCTTCGTCGCCAGCACGCTGGCCCGCATCACGCGTGCGTAAGCCGGAATCGAGACCACACCGATCGCGATCAACGCGTTGACCAGACCCGGGCCGAGCACCGCCACAATGGCGATCGCCAGCAGCAGCGCCGGAAAGGCCAGCAGCACATCCATGACGCGCATGATGGCGTTATCGATCCACCCGCCCACGAATCCCGCGATCGCACCCAGCACAGATCCGATCACGATCGCAAACCCAACCGTGGTAAAGCCGATCATCAGCGAGTAGCGTGAGCCGTAGATGATGCGGCTGAATTCATCGCGCACATTGCCGTCGATGCCCAGGATATGCTGCGGCTGGTCCTTTGGGCATCCGAGCAGATGAATGCAGGGCGCCTGGCGGCGTTTGACATCCTCCACGCCGATCAAAACCTGTTCCGGGTTATAGGGGGCGATCAAAGGAGCGAAGATCGCCGTCAGCACCAGCGTGGTCAGGATCGCCAGTCCGACCATCGCCGACCGGCGCCGGAACAATCGGCCCAGCGCCGTCCGGTAGATATCTCGTCCTCGCGTCTCTTCCTCGGGAAAGAGCGGTCGGGGCGCAGTGTCAGTCGCCATGCACAGCTCCGCCGGTCATTGCAGTCTCACGCGCGGGTCGAGGAAAGTATAAGAGATGTCCACCAGCAGGTTGATCAGGACGTAGCCGGCGGCGATGATGAAGGTAAAAGCCTGGATGATCGGGTAATCGCGGGCTGTGATGGCCTCGTAAAGAATCCGGCCCACCCCCGAGAGACCGAAGATCGTCTCCGTCAGAACTGCGCCGCCGAGCAGTGCGCCGAGCTGAAGGCCGATGATTGTGATCACGGGGAGCAGCGCGTTCTTCAGGCCATGCCGCATCACGACCAGCCGCTCCGGGACTCCTTTGCCGCGGGCCGTACGGATGTAATCCTGACCCAGCGTTTCCAGCAGGCTGGAGCGGGTCATGCGGGCGATGATCGACATCGGGATCGTGCTCAAGGCCACCGCCGGCAGGATGAGATGCTTGATCGTGTCCCATAGCAAGGCCCAGTTCTGGGTCAGAATGGAGTTCAAGACGTACAGATTCGCGATGAACTCCAGAAATTTAAATCCGGTCGAATCGGGCTGCACATTCAAGCCCCAGACTTCAAAGAACGGCACGGCGCTGATCCCGGCCGAAAGCCGGCCGGAGGGCGGCAGCCAGAAAGGAGTGTCCTTCAACACAATGGCGAATAGATACGCCAGCATAAGTCCTAACCAGAAGACGGGCATGGAAACGCCGATGTTGGCCCCAATCATCGTTACCACATCGACGGTCGAGTTGTGCCGCACAGCGGAGATCACACCGGCCGGGATTCCGACCGCGACGGCGATGATCAAGGCAAACATCGTGAGCTCGATCGTTGTCGGAAGACGCTCGACCAGGATCAAGCTGACCGGACGCGAGAAGCGGATAGAGTTTCCGAAATCGCCCTGGATGAAACGTTCCAAGTAAATGACGAATTGGGTCGTAATCGGCTTGTCGAGCCCGAGCTGCTGGTTCAGGCGCGCACAGGCCTCAGGCGTCGCTTTCTCACCCAGGATCGCCGTGCACGGGTCACCCGGGATGAGCCGTGCCAGCACAAAAACCACCACCAGAATGCCAACCAGAACCGGGATGGCGTAGATCAATCGACGGATGATATATCGGAACATTCATTCACCCTATGGATGGCTCGACAAGCTTGACGCGGGATGGACCCGATAGGTCCATCCCGCGTCACTTCAGGATTACTCGGTATGGGACCTCAAAAACAGACTACTCCGCAGGCTTGTTCATCATGCCCCAGAGATAGTCGTAGTAATCCCAGACGTTGGTGTTGCCGACGTGCAGCGGGCTGGAGGCATCCAGGCCCATCGTGAACGTAGCCACCACATCGTTCGCGTCGAAGCCGCTTCCATCGCTGAACTTGACGCCTTCCCGTAGATGGCAGGTCCAGACATCGAGCGTGTCGTTCGGCTCACAGGACGTCGCCAGCTGCGGCATTGTATCCACGCCACCGATTTCGTAGCCGTAGAGCGCCTGAGTCACCTGCTCGCAGGCACGCAACGACTCGCCGTCGGTCTCATCGGCGCAGAACAGGCTGATGGGTTCGGCGTTCTGCATCCAGACGAACGTATCGCGTCCCCCGGGATCCATCACGGCGAAGTATTCGTTGCCCAACGGGCTGGCCTGTGGCTCCGTCACATCAGCTCGGTATGCAACCCCAGAGCCGCCGTGCGCGATCGGCACCATCGGGACGTTTTCCTTGATGGCGTTGTTCGCCGCAACGTAGTAGGGCTCAGCTTCTTTCGGATCCGCGATCTGTGCGCCGGCTTCCAGATTCTCATAGACATCCGGATAAGGCGTGCCGAACTGCTCGCCGTTGCGCCCGAAGTGGAAGTCGAGGAAGTTGGTCACGTGCGGGTAGTCCGCACCCCATCCGAGCAGGTGCAGGCCGTTCAGGCTGCCCACGCTGGAGGCTTCGATAAAGGCCCCCGATTCCATCACTTCGATGGTGGCGGTGATGTTCAGGTTCTCCGCCAGCTGTGCCTGCAGCTCTTCGGCCACACGGCCGGGCTCAGGCAGGTAGCTGCGGAAGACATCACGGTAGTAGATCGTCGTCTCGAAGCCATCCGGGTAGCCGGCGTCAGCCAGCAGCGCCTTGGCGGCTTCCGGATCGAAGGCGTACCAGTCATCACCCACGCAGCCATTCGGGATCACGCATGGCGTGAAGTGTGAGGCAACCTCGGACCCTGGCGGGTAGAAGTTGTCGACGATGCGCTGGCGGTCGATACCCATGGCGATCGCCTGGCGCACGCGCACGTCATCAAACGGGGCAAAGGTGTTCGTGATGCCGACGTAGAAGATATTCAGCGCTGGCCGCTTGATCAACTGCAGCGTGTCGTCGGCCGCGATCACCGGGAAGTCATCCGGGCTGGGGTTGTCGATGCCATCGGCGGTGCCGGCCTGTAGTTCAAGCAGCCGGGCCGCGCCCTCGCTGTTCCAGCGGAAGACGAGGGTATCGGGGATGGCCGGATCACCATAGTAGTTCGGGTTGCGCTCGAAGATCAGACTCTCGCCGCGTACCCACTCCTTCACCATGTACGGTCCAGTACCTACCGGGTTGTCGAGACCCTCCGTCGTGCGGGTGTCGGCCCCGGCCGTCGCCGTAATCCACTCCTCGGGGTAGATCGAGAAGACGCTGAAAGCGAGTGTCGGCAGGAAAGCCGGGAAGGGCTCGCACAGCGTGAAGACGACAGTGTACTGGTCGGTGGCTTCGATGCTCTTGAACTTCCCACCGTAATCGCAGTTCGGGGCGACCAGGCTTTTACCCTCAAACGCTGCCATCGGCGGTTCCGTGGGCTGTGCCGCGGGCGGCTCGGTTGGCTGAGCGGCGGGTGCCTCTGTAGCCGCTCCGCCGCAGGCTGCGAGCACCATGCTGGCCAGCACGAGCAGGCTAAAGAGCATGAATAGCTTTCGGCGTTTCACAGCATTCTCCTCCTGAATTGATCGGATAGGAATCGTACGGGTACAACGCTCCTGCTTTGCCCTTCTCCACCTCCTCTCGCGTAGATAGTCAGACTGCGCTCCGCTCTTCAAGGACGGTGCGCAGTTTATGCACCTTGAAGGTGCACCGGTGCCCTGCATTGTATATCTCATACTGGAGAGGGTCAACCATGGTTCAAACTTCTTGCACGTTCGTCACCGATGCCTAGAATCAGGCATTCTTCAGGAGGCATCGATGACAGACACCTTCCCTTACCGGCGCACATTCCTGCTTGGATTCGGTTTCTTCGGCATCAGCATCATCTGGCCGTTGTTCAACAGCCTGATACCGCCCATGCTCGAAGACCTGGGCCTGTCGGCGCTTGTGGTCGGCTTTATCCTGACTTGGGACAACATCATCAACATGTTCGTCCAGCCCTGGGTGGGAAGTCGATCCGACCGCACGCGCACGCGCTTCGGACGCCGCAAGCCGTTTCTTATGCTCGGCGCGCCGGCGGCGGCGCTGTTCTTCATCCTGGTTCCGTTCGTGCGCGATAACTTCCTGTTGATCGCGCTGGCGATCCTGGGCACGAACTTCGGCATGGCGCTCTTCCGCTCACCGACGATCGCCTACCTGGGCGATCTGTTCAAACCGGAAGATCGCAGCAAGGCCAACGGCGTAATCAATCTCATGGGAGGCCTGGGCGGCGCGGTGGCACTCTTTGGCGGTGGCGCGCTGTACAAGCTCGGCGTCCCCCTGCCATTCATCGTCGGCGCCGGGGTTATGCTGCTGGCGATCGTGATCGTGCTGCTCGCCGTGCACGAGCCTGAGGCACCGGCATCCGAACATCCCGGCACCACCCCTGGTGTGTGGGCCAGCTTCCGGAGCGTGCTGCGCGGGCCGGAGTACAGCCCGTTGGCGCTGCTGAGCGCGATCTTCTTCTGGTTCGTCGGTTGGAACGCGATGGAGGCCTTCTTCACGATCTACGCCCGCAACGTACTGGGCATCGACGTCGGCTCCGGGACACAAATGCTGACCGCCTTCGCTGCCACGCTGATCCTGTTCGCCATCCCGAGCGGCCTGTTGGCGACGCGTATCGGCCGCAAGCCCACCATCCTGGCCGGTCTCTCGGGAATGCTGCTCGGTTTGGTGGCGGGGTTCTTCATCCGCAACCCAACCGTGCTGCTGATCACGCTTGCGGTCATGGGCGCTTTCTGGGCGCTGGTGAACA
>JARRJK010000124.1:0-1965 GCA_037379555.1 Anaerolineales bacterium
TACGGGTTTGGAAACATTGACACCATTTTCAGACAGGTAATTGACAAAGTGTAATTCGGCCTGAATTTGTTCGAGGGTTCTTTCTGGTGTGAAAGAGATTCTCAGAATCAGGGGCTTTTCGTCAATTTCGTACTCATAGACAAGGTTGGCCGCGCCTTCATATTCTGGAAATATCTTTAATGCATCCTTGCGAGTACCAAAGCGCGCGGTTGCTATTTCAAGGACTTGATTGTCACAGATTTGAATGATTTCATCTCTTTGCATATGTTTCTCCTAAAGGTTGCCGCCTAACTGCCTCGAGCTGAGCGGCCCCGCACCACTATCCTGACAGATTTTCGCGCCTCGCGCGGGGTCCGCTCCAGCGAGATGCTAGGTGCCCAGCACCCTCAGAAAGAAGACTTGAAAGTAACTTGATAACTTCAGAGTGGAAGCAGGTCCTTTGTCAGGAAATCAACCTCTTCTTTTGGATAATCAGTAGATTCCCTCAAGCCTGGGAACCCACCCCATTGAAAGCATTGTTGAAGATAGCTCACAAATAGGACACCATCCCATTGATCGGAGATTAGTGGGGCATCCATAGCGGGATTTGGAATCATGATCTGAGTAGGCCCACCACCGCTGTGGTTCGCTTTCTGGATAGCATCAGGTGCGAGCCAGATTCCATAAGGTGGATCAGTTGTCTCCTCTCCAGTGTAATCGAATACCATATCCGCATAGAAAGACAGTAGTGAGTCTTTCAAAGGGTCAATCACAAGGGGATCAGAGTAGAACGGATTTGAAGCACCGCGATCAGACGAATCCATATAACTTAATTTTGAATGAGATCCCATCAAGCACACAGAACCAACCACCTCATACCACATCCGGAGTGATAAAGGGAGCAGACCATACTGGGCTTCGAGAGCATCCAGAGCCATAATGGTATCTGGATCGGGGGTGATCCAGATTTCCTGGGGGGATAGGAAGTGGTAATCCAAAGTGCGCAGTCGTTCGATAAGAATTTCAATGTTTTGCTTTGCACGAGTCATTGTCTCGCGTGCTACGGCTCTTGCATCTGAGTAGAGAGGCTCTTGGCGGATATCACCGCCCAGTGATGTTAGCTCTGCCCAGACACGCGAGTTTTGATAGCCTGCTGAAGCGAATTCTTGATAGCGTTCAAAATAGCTGATCATGATCTAATACCTTGACTAGATTGTTAGCTGGGCACCTAACAGCCTCGAGCTGAGGTGCTGGGGCACGCCCCCTGGCTTCGAATTCCTGCCGCCAGAACCCGCGCTATCGCCTGCAAATCGCGCCGCATCCTCGCGAAGCACACTCTTGAGTGCCGGTCGCCTCCAGCGAGACGTTAGCCAGCCGGCTCTTTGCTATAGATCCTCACACAAAGAAAACAATGGATATCGCCCGCGTAGAGCCTTGACACCACTCGAATTATCCAGAGCGATCGATACAATTCCAGCGACTTTCGTGCCCTGACGCTCGATCAAGGTGGCTGCTGCTTTTACCTGCGAACCTGTTTCGATCCACTCATCAATGATCAGGGCATTTGTTAAACCTTGGAAAGCGCCCTCACGGACTTCGAGTGATTTTTCAATTCCCGAGTAGTCAACAAAGCTCTCTAAATCCACTTTGACCGGAAGCTTTCCTCCTTTTCGAATCGGTATCATTGCTTTACCAAGCTTCAACGCCAAAGCCGACGCCAGAATGAAACCAAGTGCATCGATTCCAGCAACTACATCGAATTCAAGCTCGCCAGCCAATTCAGCAAGATCATCAATCAACGAGGAAAAAGCCAGAGGATCCGAAAAGATCGGCGTGACATCGTATCTTTGCCCCAACGTGTTTGTATCAATGAGCTCAAGATAGTATTTCATAATCCATCTAAAGACTTGTCCATCGAGTAATGCCCGGCTGTGCTAACGGTTTTGAGCTAAGCGGCGCCGGTTAATACCCAATAATAGATTTGCG
>JARRJK010000124.1:1984-10369 GCA_037379555.1 Anaerolineales bacterium
GCCCAGGACCGTTGCCTTCAAACCATAACCAATCAATTCGCGAAAATAGGATCTGTAAAATCTCCTTATAGCTTGAGTTTTTTGTGGAACTCAGATTGTCGATACGAGGCACAGGCCTCAATCAGTTTTCAAACCCCGGATAATTTCTGCTAAACTCGGTCTTTTACCGTACATTATCATAAACGTCCTGAATATTTTTATTGAGAAAGATAGCCCCACGATGACGGAAAGCCCTAACACGGCAATACTCGTCAGGATCTGCCATGTCGGAACATCCGACACACCCAACCTCAGCATGATTTGGATAGGCGCGGTGAAGGGGAATATCGAGAGCACAACCCATATAGGATTGTTCGGGAAGCTTATCATCAGCCCTGCAAACCAAAGCGGTACAAATAACATCATGATGTAGAACATGGCAATGGTTTGCGCTTCCGAGGCATTGGAACTGATGCCGCCGACCGTGACAGATAGTATGGCGAACAACAGATAGCCTAATACGAAGTAAAAAACCCCCAGGACAATGAAGTTGACAGGTAACTGAATGTCACTCAAAAATCCGCCGAAGGTTGAGGAAGCCAGGTGCAGTAGGAGAGGCGCCGAGATCAACCATACGATGACTTGCAGCAGCCCGGCGGCACCAAGCGCCAATATTTTGGCGATGAGTAATTGGCGAACGGAAACCGATGAGAACAACACCTCTATGAGGCGGCTTTCTTTCTCCTCCCCTAATCCTCCAATGAGAGAACTCGCACCCAACATGAGGGCAAAACTCAGCAATAAAGCGAAAATGGCGGGGACGATAATGTTGCCGATACTGCCCTGTTCTCGCGCAATTTCTCCATTCTCGTCGAGGCGGGTGACTTCCATGTTCAGAGGAGTCACAATCGAAGTGATGACCTCAGATGCCACATCATTCTTCAAGAGGTTCCAGGTGAGAAAGCTTTCGATCACGTGTATGGTGACTGGAGGGGGGATGAGCTCTTTCACCAGCGTGTAGCGTTGGACGGTCCCCGAGGAAGTGTAATCCGATGGTATGACAATATATTCCGAAACATCCTTGCGGACCAGAGCCCGGGTTGCGTCTTCTCTCGATTCATATGGAACCAGCTTGATCAACCCCTGGTCGGTTTGATCACTGAAGATCCCGACTTCATCCACATATCCGACGGTCGTGACCTCTTTCGCCGAAGGTTCGATCAAGGTCGTCACCAATTCGTAGCTTCCGATTGCCAGAAGGGCTAACACCGGAACGATGAAGGTCAAAACGATAAAACCGGTTTTCTTGATGGCTTGAAGGAACTCGTGCTTGAATATCAAAAAGGTTTTATTCATGATCCGACCCCACGAGATTCAAGAAGATCTCATTGAGGGAGGGTGTTGTGACCTCAAATCGGTTAATGGTTATTCCTTGATCGCGTAGTCGATCGAGAATGGCCTGGGGTGTTGTGTCTGGAGCTAAATCTAATTCTACGGAATCGTTAGTATGCTTTCTATCAATAACTCCAGGCAGGTCACCGATTTCCCCTTCAACAGCCACCTGAACCGAATTTCTTCTGAATTTAGCCCTTGCCTCCAATAAGTCCCCATAAAGAACAGTGTGCCCTTTGTTTATCATCAGCACCCGGTCGCAGAGCTCCTCGACTTTATTCATCTGATGCGTACTCAAAATTAGAGCTTTCCCTTCATCCCTTAAATTTCCGATGATGTTCTGAACCGTCTCTGTTCTTACGGGATCTAGTCCTGCGAAGGGCTCATCCAGAATGATCAAATCAGGATCGTGAATGATGGTGACGATAAACTGAATAAGCTGTCCCATGCCTTTACTCATTTCCTTGTTTTTCTTCTTTCTGTATTCGACCATGCCGGTTTGTTCGAGTAATACATTCGCTTTCTCTTCGGCCGTTGTTTTATCCATACCCTTCAAGGAGGCAAGATAGAGGATTAGATCAATGGCTGTTAATCTCTTGTACAATCCCCTCTCTTCAGGAAGGTAGCCGATTTGATCCTTTAAGGCTTCATTCATTTGCTGGCCGAATATCTTCACAACGCCAGAATCGGGTTTCATGAAATCTAAGATGATTTTTATAGTGCTGCTCTTGCCCGCACCATTAGGCCCAATAAGCCCCAGAATCTCTCCAGGATTAACGGAAAAGGTCAAATCATGCACTGCAGTTACATCAGCGTAGGATTTGTACAAGTGATTTACTTCAACTGCTTTCATATGAAACATCCTCTGCCTTATTTATATTCGGTGAGTAAAGGTCTAAGAACATGGACAATCAAAAACCGGATAACACTGGGAGCTCAGCGGCCAGGCTTCGCCGTTCTTCAACTTAGGCGGCCTGGGATTTTCCGGCTGAATCCATGGTCCGCTGCAGCGACAAGTTAGGCGGCCCGGCAATTTCTAGAGAACGTCTCTACGAACCACATTCCGGCAACCAATCAGTGCAACCAATGCATAGCCGCCCACGCTTATTGCAAGTGCGCGCCATGCAGTGAAGTTCAGGGGATAAGCATTGCCAGGCTCTGCAAAGCTGGCAAAGATGGCATTTTCCACGTTGCCCGGTAGCGCCCATGGAAACAACCACCAGAAATTGGTTTGAGAGATGATCAGCGTCAGAAACACACTGACGATTGCAACAGCGATCGGAGCAACGAAGCTTTGCCAACCTGTTGCAATCCACACATATATCGAAATCATGAACAAGGATCCCAGATAGACTGCCAGGATGAGCACTGCTATTGGAAGGAGCGGAAAAGCCCTTTCAAAGCCCACCTGCGGATTGACAAGACCGATCGCCTTTCCTGTCAGGTAAATCCACACGAACATGCTTGCCATCGAAAGGCCGATAAGCAAGGTTGCGACAAGCAGTTTGGCGAGGTAAATCGAGGATCGAGGAAGAGGAAGCGCGAACAAATGCTTCCAGCCTTGAGAGCGATGCTCGAGCCCAGCGAGCAACGCAGCCTCCAGACCGGCAAACATCGGCAGCATAATCATAGACCATAGGATTAAGGCATTCTGCGTTATCCACAACCACGCATCTCGTCCGCTCAAAAGACCTGCTCCAGATGGTCGAGAATACAGGATGAAATAAAGAAGAAGTATCGCAGCAGGAACGATCATGGCTAGCCAGAGTGCAAGCGTTCTTCTCAGCTTCACCGCTTCTGCCCGAAATGCGCGTAGGATCGCACCCATCTACTCCCCCTTCCTGCTCCCGGGTTGCCCCGTTAATTGCATGAAGATGCTTTCGAGAGACCAGGGTTCATGAATGATTTTGTTGACCTGAATTCCGCCTCTCACGAGTAGCGAGTTGATCGCGGCCGCATCCACGCCTGCAAACAAGGGGATGACCAACTCGTGTCTGCCTTGCTTTCTTGCCTCAAGTCCAGCGGTGACGAGAATATGCAAGGCCGCAGCCAAATCATCGACTTCCACGAAAACTTCTTCTTTCTGATTCGCCATCAGATCCTCCAACCGTCCCTGGAAGATCAATTGACCCTGATGGAGAATCCCTAGATGCGAGGCCACCTGTTGCACTTCTACAAGCAGGTGGCTGGACATAAAGACCGTCACGCCAAATTCCCCTGGGAGGGAGCGAATGAGCTCCCGCATTCTTTGAATCCCTGCCGGATCAAGCCCATTGGTCGGCTCATCGAGAATCAATAGATCAGGATCATTTAGCAATGCAAGTGCCAGTCCGAGCCTCTGGCGCATCCCCTGCGAATAGCCACTGATCAGCTGATCGGCGGCTGAAGTCAAGCCGACAATGGACAGTGCTCGATCAATTTTTCCGGCAGCCGAATCCGTCAATATTGCTGTGATCTGCAAATTCTCTCGGCCTGACAGATGGGGATATAGGGAAGGTGCTTCAACCAGCGCTCCCACACTGCGAAAATGCGAGAATTGATTCTGTCTGACTGTATCGCCGAAGATGCGCACCTGTCCTGTGGTTGGGCGAATGAGCCCGAGCAGCATGCGGATTGTTGTGCTCTTACCCGCGCCGTTGGGGCCAAGAAAACCATAGATGCTTCCTTTGGGGACCTCTAAACTTATGCCATCAACTGCGACAAATTCGCCAAAGGAACGTCCTAAATTGACTGTCTCGATCGCAGCTTCCGTCATATTACTCGACCTCACACTATCGACAAAGCCGCCTAACAACTTCGAGCTGAGCTGCCGGGGCTCTCACGCGGGCTTGGACTTTTCCACCCCAGCACTCGCCCCCTGGCCTGCAAATCGCGCCGCACCGTCCGCCCTGCACGTTCTTAGCAGAGTCCCCGGCCAGCTCCTGCGAGACGTTATACGGCATTGCTTCTATCATAGATCAGGAAAAATGCTCTGGACATCCTCACATGGATTAGAGATCGATTCAAGCCGGTTCCTATCGACGATATGCTTGAACCAGACCTGATTCCAAGTTGAATCCTCCTCCTGGTATTCAGCCAGGAAAAATACTGCGCCTGGATGAAATCCGATTTCCTTGTATTCCACAACTCTCAACTTCTCCCCCTTAAAATTCACATCGCAGGAATAGGCTTTTCCTACGAGCAATGCATCAGAGTACATCGCCACATATCCTACGACCATGTTGAGGACAATGATCATGATCATAAACAGTCTATGATCGAAATATGTATCCCAATAATTGGATAGCACGTAGATGAATGCCGGAACGAGAAGAGATACCAGGACCCACATCGTTACATTTGGAGTCATAGAGAGAGTTGAAGCTACAAAAGCAACGAAGTCCAGCAATCCTTGCGCAACACGAAGAATACTCAGTAACCCTCTTTGGAAAGCATAGAGATCCATCATGGGTGGAAAAAGATGGATTGACGAGAGGATCGAATTAAGTACGAATATCGTCAGGGTAAATCTATTGGCAAAACGGGTTGAGCCCATAGAAATCCCCCACCACTATCAAATTAAGCCGTATAACAGCTTCGAGCTGAGTCGCCGGGGCATTCACCCTGGCCGGGAATTCCCGGCTCCACTGCCCGCTCCATCGTTTGGAAATCGCGCAGGATCCCCGGTCGCCTCCTGCGAGACGTTAGGCTGAGCTACTTTCGACTTTAACCATTTCCTTCCTTGCGAACAAGCTTAGCTCACCACCTTCTTCATACTCCTGGTCGAAAGTCCATCGAACTTCATCAGGATGCCAAGTCAAGACATTGATGAACATCGTACCTTCATAATCAAACAAGAAAGGAATCCGATTTCCGTCTCGCTTCCCAAGACCCATATCGCAAATAACCGGAACATCAGTTGTATCGAGCAAATGAAATACATAAAGATCTTCATCAGCGTTGAAGCCAATATGATATATCGCTTCATATTGAGAAGTTGGATTGTCATCGGGGGTAGTTGATTTGAAATGCATTGAAACATATTTGTGACCCAATACCCAACGAGCTTTGACTTCCTGCTGAAGCCTGACATCTCTCATATCACCATTGAGCATCCAGTCGCCAATTAGGTTTTCAAGAAAAGCGCGACCATCTTCCATATTGATTCTCCAACTTGAATCCACGCCAATCAACCCAAAGCATCTTGGTTGGTTAGCCGCTCAGCCTAACAGCTTTGAGCTGAGCTGCCGGGGTTCGCTACCTAGCATGTATTTCTCATTGCCGGCATCCGCTCCTTTGCTTGCAAATCGCGCCGCACCGTCCGCCCTGCACGTTCTTAGCAAGGTCCCCGGTCGCCTCCTGAGAGACGTTAGGCGGCTCTGTTTTTCGATTTACGCAGATTCCGATGATTCAGCTTGACCAGCACTGGTTATCAAGCTACGTCTTTTCGTCCCAATCATGATGAGAATGAGAGCTGCAACAAGGAATGAAACCGTAATGGTTATGAAAACCTTGCCCTGGGCTACAAACTCACCCAAGAAGTCAAAAAGGGCTAGATAGAACAGCAAAGTCAAACTGAGCCGATTCCCACGGAATAATAGAATGAATGCAAGGAGAAATAAGAGCCCGACAAGAAATCCAGAGATCAAAAATATCCGATAATCCAGGGATACAGCCAGTCGGATGCCACCGAGATTAACTACAAAGCCATAGGTGACGTACATATGTTGAACAAACTTTTCAAAAGCTAGGATCAGGAGAAAGATCTGAGATAATGATCTATTGTTCTTCATGATTATCCCCGCGAACTCTACAAACCAACTGGCACAAGGGCTGTCCTAACGGCCTCGAGATGCGAAGTCCTACGTTCTATGCAGGAAGGCGCCGGGGCACGTACATCCGCCTGGATTTCCCGACCCCACCACCCGCTCCGTCGATTGGAAATCGCGCCGCACCGTCCGCCCTGCACGTTCTTAGCAGGGTCCCCGGTCAGCTCCTGCGAGACGTTAGGCAGCCTATTGAATGGATCGTCTTCTTGGAAGAAACCTTCCAGTTTGAACCATATAGTCCCTATACTCATCCCCAAATCTCTCAAGCAGCAGCTCCTCTTCACGAGGAACACGAATCAGCCAGATGAGAATCACTGCGACTACACCACCAAAACCAGCTAGGTAATTTTGGAGGAGAACAGGTTGTGCAATCGCCCAAAAAATCAAAGACAGATAGATTGGATGTCTGGTTATGGAATAAATCCCATTACGTACAAGCTTATGGGTCTCAGATGTCTCGAGAGTGAAAGACCAGGAGCGAGATAAGGTTTGTTGAGCTATAAATCGAATAATCAAGCCTAATATAAATAGGATCAAAGCAATCATTATCTGCCAGGGAGGCAACGAGTAATCGAACATATGGAACCAGGAAGAGAATGAGTATATGGAAGGTAAGATCCATACGCCTAATAAGACAAAGAGCAAAACAATCCCTTCAGCATTCCGAGTGGAATGTTTTGCTTCAACCCAGAGGTGACGATATTTATAGCGGTGTATGCGATGAGGAAGCCGAAGGATCTCGGCGAACAACAAACCACTGAAATAGATAGTTACCAAGCTTACCTTTTCCATCTTCTCGATAAAGAGTATCTTTCTAAGGTTGCCTAACGGCCTCGAGCTGAGGCGCCGGGGCACGCCCATCTGCCTGGACTTCCCGGTTCCAAAACCCTCTCCATCGATAGCAAATTGCGGTGCATCCCAGGCCATCCCAGGTCGCCTCCAGAGAGTTGTTATGCAGAGAATTACGCTCCGCTTGAATCATGTGACTTCAGGTACTGTCGGATTTGATCCAGATGCTCTAAAACATCCTTCGTGTCGGCTTCGATTAATCGACTTATCGTGACCTTATGGCGTTTCCGCCTGACTCCGTGATCGCCAAACAGGTCCTGCGGACTTAGTTGCTTTAGATATTCGGTCATCTTGGCACGGGATTCATCCACGGCCTCGATCATCTTCTCCAGATCAGGCTCCTTATGTTGGGCAACCAACTGCGCGTTGTACGATGCCCAGTCCTTATCATAGTACGCGTAGAAGTCAGGAACTTTGCCGAGGAGAATATCCTCTGCCGCGTCAAGATTGGTTAGATCCCAACCCTTTAGATGCGCCAGGATATCAAGAATTCCCCATGACCCAACGAAAGCTTCCTGTACACTCTCGCCTAGAAAGAGACGAGCAGAAGATAAGACTTTTAATCTTGTCTCGTTGAATTCTTTTATCAAGCTTATTTTCTTGTCGTCGAGGGATTGGATTTCAGACATCAACACCCCATGGTCATAGTCATGCTAATGCATAACGTTTGCGCTGAGCGGCCAACCCGCGACCTGGATAATACATCGAGTCAAGGTAAATACGGCTGAATCCCAAGTCCGCTCCAGCGCATGGTTAGCCGGCCCAGAAATCTTCAAGCTTTTAAAGCACGATGATATGACTTGATGCTTATCGAAGCTTACTGGCCCGGCGGTCGAAAATCAACGTTCAGCTTGACAGCCTCATCAAGCTCCTCGGGGGTGAGAAGGGAAACGCCATGGATGTTGAACATTCCCGATGTATTTCCGGCAAGTGTTATAGCGGTTGTTGTTACATCGTCAGGTAGATCGACAATGATATAGAAATCATATTCCCCGAATGAAAAATAGAAAGCTTCGAGGGATCCTCCGACGCTGCCCAAAGCTTGTTTGGCGGCCTCGATTCGGCTAGAGCCACCTTCCTCCATCATTTCCCTGTATCCTTCTGTAGAGTATGAACCATAGAAAAGATACTTGGGCATCCATCACCTCCTCATTGCTTCTATAGAGTGAAACATAGGCCGGCTAACAGCCTCGAGCTGAGGCGCCGGGGTACGCTCCTTCACCTGGCCTTACCGGCTCCATAACCCGCTCCATCAATTGGAAATCGCGCCGCACAGTTCGCCCTGCATGTTCTTAGCAGGGTCCCCGGTCGCCTCTTGCGAGAGGTTATGTGCCCTATAGCTCATACATTTACTTGC
>JARRJK010000125.1:0-7100 GCA_037379555.1 Anaerolineales bacterium
GCCAGTTCATTGGCACGCTGCTCGGTCTCTCGAAACAAACGCACATTCTCGATGGCGATGGCGGCCTGGTCGGCAAATGTCCTCAGCAGTGCGATCTGATCATCCGTGAAAGGCTGCACCTGGTTGCGCCGGACAACGATCGCTCCGATCGCTTTCCCCTCCAGGACAAGCGGTGTCACGATGACCGAGCGGTGTTTAAGTCGTTTCTGCAGTTCATAGCTCTCGGGGAAATCTGTCGGGGATATTTGTTCTGAATCAGGAGTGTGGATTGTTCTCTGCTCAAGTACCGCGCGCCCCGTGATAAGACCGGTGACAAGCGGCAGCGATTCCCCATCTTGCAGAGCGGGGAGTGAGCCGATATGCGCTACTTGCAGGAGTCGGTCCTCTTCAACACGGTAGATCTGCACGTCATCGGCTTCGCACAGCTTGGCGGCATTTGTTGCCACAGCATCCAGGACAGGTTGAATCTCAGACTGCGAACCAGCCATCACATGCAGGATCTCGCTGGTCGCCGACTTGTGTTCCAGCGCTTCGCCCAGCTCAATATTGCGTTTCTGCAGTTCATCAAAGAGGCGGGCGTTTTCCAATGCGACGCTGAGCGAGCCGGCGATTGTGCTCACAAGTTCGAGATCCGACTCGTCGAAGGCATGCTCCTCGGTCGTACTCTCGATGTTCAACGCACCGACGGGCACATCGTTCACGATCAGTGGGGTATACATGCCGGAGAGCGAGGGTGAGGTGCCCGGGACCGTGATCGCTCCCATCGCTTCGAACTCGGCCCGGGTTGAGATCATCAACGGCTTTTTTGTTGCCGCCGCTTTCTTTGCTATTGGCCCCGACTGAAACGGAGGCGGGTAGTGGCGGACGCCGTTCTCAAGAATGAATTTTGCGTTGCCAGTTTCCTCAACCGGGTCGTAGGTGTAGAGCGCGACGCCCTTGCCCGGGAAGAGCTTAACGATGCGCTCGCCAGCCTGCTCGAAGATGGAATCGATGTCGAGCCCGAAAGCCAAACCATCTTGGATCCCCTTGAGCAAGTCAAGCTCGGCCTGCCTGGTTTGCAGTTTTTTCTCGAGCTCGAGGTATTCGGGCTGCGGCTCAGGCGGGGTGTGAACACTTTTATTCGGGGTCATGGCAGCTTCTCGATGGGAATTCAGGCGATCAAACCTGGCTATGATGCAGTTTCTTCGATGCGGTGGATCACGCGCTGTTTTCTTGGATAATCCTTGACTGATAGGGGAACGAATTAGGAGCATTATAACCCGAATTATGGGGGGTTTGGGTTGTGTGGGCTTTGAGGGCGAGGGACCAGCTGTTTCAATCCTGCCCGGTTTTTATCTTGTCAATCGGTGTTTATTTCGTGGAAGATGCCCATAAGGAAACGGCCAGGAGGTCTCATACCGCATGCCTCCTGGCCGGCTGATGGCTGAGTTTCAGATTAGGTTCCAGCCAGGTTCCAGAATTTGACCGTGTCGACCTTCGCCTGAAAGCCGGCGGTTTCTTTCGCGCCGACGACGAGCCCAAACCGGCCGGAGTGATAATCAGGAATCTCATACTCTCCAAGCAATTGATCGTTGGCATAGAGCTTCACGCTATCGCCTTGAACGATCAATCCCATGCGGTTGGTCTTATCCGCTCCACCGACGATCGCCGCGCTCCCCTTCCAGTTTTGTATCCCGGTGTAGTTCTCGCCATCCCATTCATAGAGCCGGAAGCGAGCGTCGCAGGAGAACTCAAAGACGTATCCTTCACTCGGATCCGGCGCACGAAAGATCACGCCGTAGCGGTCGAGCCCGCTGCACGTCGAGCCGGTCTTGACCGTCAGTTCGAGAGCGAAGTCGGTTTGATCACCCACAGCTCCCAGGCCCCACTCATCCAACCCCCCGGCATCGTGGGCCGTCATCACCAGATACCCGCCCTCAATCTTGAAGGTCGTGCCAGACGTGCTGACCAGGTACCAGCGTCCCTGGCTATCCATGTTATCGGTCCAGGTCGGCGTGCCCAACGCTTGAAAATCGGTGCCACCGGATCCCCCGTCGCGCTCGACCAGCGTACCGTCATCAGCGAAACATTCCGGGACCCAGGAAGCAGGGAAGTTGTAGGGATTGATCAGGTTGCAGGGGGGCGTCGCCTGGCCGGCGAACACCACGATCCATTTCCCGTCATCCTTGGCAGCGATGAAATATGCGCCCGGAATGCCGCCGCGTGCTAAATTGCCCTGAATCTCTGAAATCGTAATCAAGGCAGGGTCAACCGGCGAGGGAATGTAGTCATTGACAGCGAGCTTAATCGCCTCGGCGTCCGTCAGCGGCGGTGTCGCGGTCGACGTTGCTGTCGGCGGCGCCGAAGTGGGCTCAGCCGAGGTCGCGCTTGGGATGGGTGTATCCGCACCAGCAGCCGTCGGGGTCTGCTCGAGCGCGACCAGCGTCGCTGCGACCGCCGTGCTCAGGACATCCTCTGTCGGTTCAGGCCCCTGCGTACAGCCAGCGAGAACCAGGGATAGATAAAGCACGAACACGAGATGTATGGATTTCTTCACATCGTCCTCCACGCATTCATTTGAATGACATATATGTCATGATAGCATGATTCTATCGATTAATCGCATAGGCCAATTGATGTTCGCCGCTTTTCGCTTATTGAGTGCGGTTGGAATTTGCATGGCCGTCATGCAGGAAGACGCAGATGGATCGACATTTGTTCCCGGAGGCTTCTTCCGACCTGCGTCCTTCTGATCGTTCGCGAGGGCAAGCGAGGCATTTACCTCGCGTCTCCAGCGGGCAACATCCCGTCGAGACGGTCTGATCCCCTGTGATCATCCAAAGGGGACGGGAGTGAACACCCCCCACCCCCGACGATATCATTGAGCATGGCTCATGAGGCATGGACTGCTCTTTGGCCGTCAGGAGGTGCAAGTGGGGACAATTGACACCCGCAGTTCATCCGTTCGATTATGAGTACAGGTTTGTTCAAAGACCAACGATACGGCGCAGTCCGTCCAGGATGCGCGCCATCGCCAGCGAATCCAGTTCGCAGTAATCGAGCAGAGCCTGGCGCTGCTCGGTTATGCGCGCTGGATCGCGTTCCGCGGACAACCGGACAAATGCTGCCATCGCCTGTTCGCCGTTCTCAACCTCCAGCTCCTGGTAGGAGAGCTCGGGGGCAAAGACCGGCAGCACGTTCTTGATCGAGTTCGATCCCCCCATCTTCGGGTGCCAGTACAGCTGCTTGCGGAAAGGATCAAGCAGATCGACCATCCGGTCAAGCCGGTCGTTGATGGCATTCTCAGCTTGCGGATGTGCCGCCGTCAACGATGAGAGGACACTGTGCTCGAACGGCTTATGATAGACGACGATATCACCCTCCCCTTCCGTGTCCTCCAGGACATGTCTGAGAAACTCCGGGCGCGGATCAGCACCCGGCTCGGCCAGGTAGCTGCAATGGCGGAGCCTTCCGCCCGGTTCGTCCTGAACATGGAGTGAGTACTGAAACGGCACCTTACTGTATGGAGAAAGGTTGTCATAGGGCGGGATCGGCAGGGAAAAAGTCTCAAAATCGAGATAATAAAGGGGGTAGCTAAGAGATTGCAGGAACTCTCGCAGTTCATCCACTTGACGACCGGCTCGCCGATCTTGTGCGCCTGCACGTGGAACGCTGAGCGCTTATCCAGCGGCTGATCGTCCGGGATGTCTTCGATGCGCTCGATCCCTCGTTCATAAAGACCGAAGGCGCGTTTACCGATGAAATATACGTCAAACACCGACGGCGTGGGCACATCCGCCCAGCAAGTGCCGATGAAATCGCAGTCAACCGGATCATGACACTGCGGCCCAATCGGCACTTCGGGCACTTCATTCGATGCCAGAGTCGCCTGACAAGCCGCAATTCCCCGTTCGACTTCACCCTGACACTCATCAACCTGTTTCATCAAGGAGGTCTCGGCGAACAACTCCTGGTAATCGAGTTCCCCCTGGCGGTCATACTCTCTATTCAGGTGCACGAGAGCTGCATCCTCAATTTCGATACCTGCCTGACGGAGCACAAAGACCTGCACTCCAACGTCCCAGACATGCTCGGCTTTCGCCTCGGTCGTGCTTTTCACCTCGAGCAAACGCCAGCCGCGCTTACCGCGCACGAGCACGTCCGCCACAATGCGCACGCCGGCGGCTTCGAACGCCGCTTCGTACATCACCTTAACTTCACCGCGGATGAGATCCTGGGTGCGCCGGACAGAATGCTCGTACGAAGCGGGCACCCGCCCCACCTCACCGCCCGGGTAACGTTTGCGGGCTTCAAGCCCGACCTCCGTCCCCAGGCGCATGCGAAACTGCACCGCCGGGGGAAGCGGATCTCGCAGATCCGGGCGGAACGCATCAAACGCCAGCGACTTCTGACACTGCATGCCGCGCAGAAAGGTCGATTTCGAGAGCAAGGTTGTTTCAGAGGGTTCTATGGTGTCCATCGATTGCCGGATACAAGGCTACGGGATGTGAGAACTTCAAATGATTCTACCCCTTGCAGCGCCCCACCGAGGGACCCTGATGCAATGTGGCACTTGATCCTCCCCCTGTAAACCTCATGTCCGAAGTGTGCCAAACGATGATTGTTCCCACCTGTCCCTGGCTATGTTCAGGCGTCGTATTAAAGACCAGAGGGCAGCGAGGTGCCGCCGTCCACTACGATGACATCGCCGGTGACATAATCGGAAGCCGGGGAAGCAAGGAAGAGCGCTGCGCCGACGACATCCTCCACCTCCCCCAGCCTGCCGAGCGGCGTATAGCCTTCGACCCGCTCGACCAGCGCCTCGTTCTCCCACAGCGCCCGGCTGAATTTCGTGCGGATCAAGCCCGGCGCGATGGCGTTCACCTGGATGTTGGCAGGACCGAGTTCAACCGCCAGCACCTGGGTCATCATCAGCACGCCTGCCTTCGAAATCCCGTAGCCACCCATGAACGTCGCCGGGCGCAAACCTGCCACCGAAGCCAGATTGATGATTTTTCCCCCGCCCTGCTCGCGCATATGAGGCTCGACCACCTTGCACAGCCGGAAGTAGCCCATCAGGTTAACATCGAGGATCTTCGCCAGCTGGCCTTCGTCGGCGGTGAGCAGCGGGCCGAAGTGCGGGTTGGTGGCGGCGTTGTTCACGGCGATATCGATACGCCCCCAACGCTCCACAGTCGCTCGGGTGAGATTTAGAACCTGATCCATCTCGCCCATATGCGCCGCGAGTGCGAAAGCCTCGCCACCTTCGGCCCTGATCGCCGCCGCAACCTGATCCACACCCTCCTGCTTCCGGCTGGAAACGGCAACCTGCGCGCCTTCTCGCGCGAATGCCGCGGCGATTGCAGCGCCGATTCCTTTCGAGGCGCCGGTGACGACGGCAACTTTACCTGCGAGGACATTGCTCATGAATTCATTCTCCGAAGAACGTCTCCCTGCGTTAAGATCCCCTTTTCGCGATGTTCAGTTCGGTATGAACCCGGCGTGCATCGATTGCAAGCGGTGGCCAGGCAGGCATCTCGCTGAAGATCCGCTGCGAGGCCAATTCGGAGGCGAACCACAGGCTCCGTTCTAAAGCTGTGAGGCTGCTGAGATCATACATGAAGACCGCGGAATTGGGCAGCTGGATACACGCCGTAACAGCCGCCATGCCCTGATGCCAGAGCAGGCTTCGGCAGACCTGCTCCATGAACAGAGTCATTGCCAGCGATTCGGTGAATGCTGGTGCTCGGCCGTGTTCGGCCTATAATCCTTGAACCCGAGCGCAGTTCACAGCTTCCACCTCGCTTGGGCCTGCATTAAAGAATATACCGATGGGAAAGGCGGACAGATGGCCATCCAGGATCCCCATTCGTTCAGCGACCTTGACCAGGGGCAGATTGAACACATCGCCCTCGAGATCGAGGTCGATTTCTCCTCCCGCACTCTCGAAATTCTGACTCGCTATCGTTTTCATCAACCCGTATCCGGTTCACTGTTCCTTGACACACGCGGATTGGAGATCGAGCGAATCGAGCAAGCTGGAAGCCCGGTCTCATGGGCATTGGACGAAGAGGACCGGGTTCTCGGCCAGAGACTCCACCTGCACGACCTGGACCAGGCAGACGAAATCGCGATTCGGTCGAGGACCTCGCCCGAGGCGATGGCGCTGCAGTGGCTGACTCCGGCGCAAACGGCCGGCGGGCGGCACCCCTTCCTGTTCAGCCAATGCCAGGCGCTCAACGCCCGCAGCACCTTCCCCTGTCAGGACTCGCCCTCTGTCCGATTCACATATGACGCTTCGCTTACAGTTCCTGATCCGCTCACCGCCGTGATGGCTGCTGAGAAGGTCGGCCAGGAATCACGGAACGGTTCGACGACCTTCACCTATCGTATGCCGCAGCCGATCCCCTCCTACCTGTTCGCCCTGGCAGTGGGCGACCTTGACTTCAAGGCGATCGGTCCGCGGACCGGTGTCTACGCCGAACCGGAGATCGTCGAGGCGGCCGCCTGGGAGTTCGGCGAGAACGAGCGTAAGCTCGAATTGGCCGAGGGGCTTCTCGGTCCTTACCTCTGGGGCCGCTACGACGTGCTGGTCATGCCGCCGTCCTTTCCCTTCGGCGGGATGGAAAATCCACGCCTGACCTTCATGAACCCCACGACGATCATCGGCGACCGCAGCCACACGGACGTGATCACCCACGAGCTCGCCCATGCGTGGACCGGCAACCTGGTCACGAACGCCACCTGGAACGATTTCTGGCTTAACGAAGGCTGGACGACCTACGCCGAATCACGGCTCACCGAATTGCTGGAAGGTGATGACGTCAACCAGCTCATCCGGCACAGAAACAACGCCATGCTGAAGAGTGCATTCGAGCGCTTCGGTATGGAGTCTGGAGTCACATGCTTGAAGACCTCGAGCGAAGGTCAGAACCCTTCGGAAATTCTCACGTTCATCCCCTATGTCAAAGGTGCGAATTTCCTCCTGCTCCTGGAAAGGGCGGCCGGACGCAAGGCCTTCGACGACTTCATACGCGGATATATCGAACGGTTCCAGTTCCAGTCGCTCACAACGGAGGATTTCCTTGCCTACCTCCGGAAGCAGCTCCCGCAGGCTGCGC
>JARRJK010000126.1:0-6942 GCA_037379555.1 Anaerolineales bacterium
GTGATGCCCGGGGACAGCGTGAACCTGAAGGTGGAGCTGATCACGCCGGTGGCGCTTGAGAAGGGATCGAAATTCGCGATCCGCGAAGGCGGCCTGACCGTCGGCGCGGGTGTCATCACCGAAATTTTGGAATAGGTGGAATATGGCCAAGCAGAAGATCCGCATCCGGCTCAAGGCATACGATCATCGCGTGCTCGATCAATCCGCTCAGCGGATCGTTGAAACCGCTGAACGTACGGGCGCAAAGGTGGTGGGACCAGTCCCTTTGCCGACGAAGATCGAACGCTTCACCGTGCGCCGTTCGCCGTTCATCGATAAGGACTCGCATGAGCATTTCGAGATCCGCACGCATAAACGGCTCATTGATGTCGTTGACCCGGATACCAAGACGATCGACACGCTGATGCGGCTCAATCTGCCAGCCGGCGTGGACATTGAGATCAAGATCTAGCATGGACGGCCGCTGTCCACCGTAACGGACAGAAGCTGAGGCTGGGTAAGCGCCGATCAGGCGAGCGAACCGAGAGAACTGAGCTTCGCAGCCGACCAGCGGACTGCCCGGTGACCGGGGATGATGCAGCCAAAGCCCTGGCTGACAGTCCCGTCAAATCTGAAAGCAGGAGAACAAGGCATGAAAGGGCTCATTGGTAAGAAAGTCGGCATGACCCAGTTATTCGACGAAACGGGGAACCTGATTCCGGTTACGTTGATCGAAGCTGGGCCGTGTTACGTCACGCAGATACGGCAGCAGAAGCGCGATCAGTACAGTGCGGTTCAGTTGGGTTTTGGTGAGGCCAAGCCGAAGCGTCTTACCGGCGGTCAGCTTGGCCATATGAAGCGCAACGACCTGCCCCCGCTGCGCTATCTGCGCGAATTCCGCATCAAGGGTGATGGGGAACTGAAGGAAGGTGACAAGCTCACGGTCGAAGTTTTTGTCGTCGGCGATCATGTAGATGTCGTGGGCGAAAGCAAAGGCAAGGGTTTCGCCGGTGGCGTGAAGCGCTACGGTTTCAACCGCCAGCCGAAAACCCATGGCCAGTCCGACCGTGAGCGTGCGCCGGGCTCACACGGTTCGACCTCAACACCAGGGCGCGTATTCAAAGGTTCGCGCGGCCCTGGACATATGGGAGCTGCCCGGGTGACGGCGCAGAACCTGCGGGTTGAGCTGGTCGATGCGGAGCGGAATCTCCTGGCAGTACGTGGCAGCGTACCGGGCGCCCGGGGCAATGTGGTTCTTATCCGGGAAGCCCGCAAGCAGTAGGCGCGTTTCGGAGTGTGCGAGTGATGAAAGTAGACGTGATCAATATCAAGGGCGAGAAAGTCGACTCGACAGACCTGCCAGCGCAGATCTTCGAAGCGCCCATTCTGGAAGACCTGATGCATCAGGCGCTGGTGCGCCAGTTAGCGAACGCGCGCCTGGGGACGCATAAAACCAAGTCGCGCGGCGAGGTGCGTGGTGGCGGCCGAAAGCCATGGCGCCAGAAAGGCACCGGGCGCGCCCGCCACGGCTCCCGCCGGTCGCCGATCTGGGTTGGCGGCGGAAAGGTTCACACGCCGCGTCCGCGTGACTACAGCGTGAAGATGCCGCGCAAGATGCGCCGGGCTGCGCTGCGCTCCGCACTTTCCGTCAAGGCGGCGCAGAAAGCGATCCTGGTGCTCGATGAACTCCAGTTGAAGGAAGCGCGCACGACGGAAATGGCGACCTTGCTGGAGGGATTGGTCGGTGAGGCCAGCGCGCTGATCCTGTTATCCGACGCCAACGAGAACGTTGAGCGTTCCGTGCGCAATCTGCCTTCAGCCAGGGCGCTGCGGGCGAATTATCTCAATGTGCGTGATCTTCTCGGCTGCGAACGGGTGGTCATGCCGCTGGATGCGCTGAATGTGATCCAGTCGTACCTGGGGAAGTGAGGAGGCAGCCATGACGAGCATTTACGACATCCTGCCCCGCCCGCTAATCACATAGAAATCCAGCTTCCAGAGTTCGAAGCTGAATCAGTACGCCTTCGAGGTCCATCCCAAGGCGACCAAACAGCAGATTAAGGAAGCTGTCGAAGTGCTTTTTGATGTGACAGTCCTGCGTGTGAACGTGATGATCCATCCGCCGAAGATCGCGCACAGCCTGCGCAATCGACGGCGCCAGATCCGACGTTCCGCCTACAAGAAAGCCATCGTCACGCTTGAGGCGGGTGACCGGATCGATGTATTTGAAGGGGTTCAGTGATGCCGGTAAAGAAATATAAACCCACATCGCCGGGCCGGCGGGGAATGAGCGGTCATACCTTCGAGGAGATCACCAAGTCGAAGCCGGAACGCTCACTGCTGGTCCCGAAGAACAAACGTGGTGGCCGTAATAATTACGGCCGGGTCACCGTCCGTCACCGCGGCGGCGGCAGCCGCCGCCCTTACCGGGTGGTGGATTTCAAACGCGATAAGCACGGCGTGCCTGCGACGGTGGCGGCGATCGAGTATGACCCGAACCGCTCGGCCCGCCTGGCGTTGCTGCATTATGTCGATGGGGAGAAGCGCTACATCATCGCTCCGCTCGGATTGGCGGTAGGTGACAGCGTCATCGCGGGCCCGCAGGCCGAAATCCGTCCGGGCAATAGCCTGCCGCTAGCCAATATCCCGTTGGGCACGACGGTCCATAACATCGAGCTGAAGGAAGGCAAAGGCGGACAACTGGTACGCTCCGCCGGGACTTCAGCCCAGCTGCTGGGCAAGGAAGGCGCCTACGCCGCGATCCGACTGCCTTCGGGGGAAGTCCGCCGTATTCGGCAAACGTGCTATGCCACGGTGGGCGAGGTCGGGAACCCCGACCACAGCAATATCAAGCTCGGCAAGGCTGGCCGCAAGCGTCACAAGGGCATTCGCCCGGCGGTGCGCGGTTCAGCGATGAGCCCGCGCGATCACCCGCACGGCGGCGGCGAAGGCCGGCAGCCGATCGGGCTGCCCGGACCGAAGAGCCCGTGGGGCAAACCGACTCTGGGCAAGAAGACCCGGCGGAACAAGCAGACGGAGAAGTACATCATCCGTCACCGCTCCAAGCGTCGTCGCTGAGCGATGGTGACGACAGGAGCGTGGAGGTAGAGACATGTCGCGATCATTGAAAAAAGGCCCGTACATCAGCCCGAAGCTTCTCAAGAAGATCGAGGAGATGAACGAGCGTGGTGAGAAGAATGTGATCCGCACCTGGAGTCGCGCAAGCACGATATTCCCCCAGATGGTGGGACACACGATTGCTGTGCACGACGGCAGGCGCCATGTGCCGATTTACATCACGGAGAACATGGTAGGGCATAAACTGGGCGAGTTCGCCCCGACCCGAACCTTCCGTGGTCATATCGGGCGGGACCGCACGACGCGGGCGAGGGAGTGAAATGACCGACGCACTTGACGTGCGCGCCAGCGCTCGCTACGTTCCGATGTCGCCCCAGAAGGTGCGGCTGGTCCTGGACCTGGTGCGCGGGATGGATGTTATCGATGCGATGGACACCCTGAACTTCACACCCAAGGCTGCAGCCAAACCGGTCTACAAGCTGATCCGTTCAGCGGTAGCCAATGCCGAGGAGAATCTGGGTTTGAGCCGGGATGACCTGGTGGTTCACTCGATCTATGCCAATGTAGGGCCGACACGAAAGTGGCGCCGCTTCGGTGCACGTGGCCGGTTCAAGCCGCTAAACCGTCGCTACTCGCATATCACCGTCGTCCTGCGCGAGCGGGAAGGCGTTGGAGACTGATCTCAGCTGGGAACGATCGCCCATCCGCGGGCGGCATCCCGAAGGCTGAAGTGCAGGCCGAAAGGAGAAAGTATGGGTCGGAAAGTCCATCCGAAAGGATTTCGTCTCGGTGTCAATAAGACCTGGGATTCACGCTGGTTTGCCAGCGGCGAGGCGTATGCCGATCAGCTGCACGAGGATCGCGCCATCCGCGATTTGATCTTCACCGCGACGCCGCGTTCGGGTATCTCAACCGTCGAGATCGAACGCTTCCCGAACAATGTACACGTAACGGTGCATACGTCGAAGCCAGGCATCGTCATCGGGCGCAAGGGGGCGAACGTCAAGGAAGTGCGGCGGCAGCTCCAGGAGCTTACCGGCACGACCGTCAAGCTCGACATCTCGGAAATCAAAGAGCCAGACCTCGACGCCAGGCTGGTGGCGGAGAATATCGCCAATCAGCTCGAACGGCGGATCAGTCACCGTCGTGCGATGCAGCGGGCTATCGGTCAGGCTATGCGCCAGGGGGCAGAGGGAATCAAGGTGATGTGCTCCGGGCGGCTATCAGGTGTCGAGATGGCGCGCAGGGAATGGATGCGCGAAGGACGCGTGCCGGCTCAGACGCTACGCGCGGATATCGACTTTGCCCGGGCGGAGGCCCTGACAACCTTCGGCCGCATCGGCGTCAAAGTCTGGGTTTATAAGGGCAACATCCTGCCGGAAAGTGAACAAGAGCAGGAAGCCATGGACGTGTACGTCAGCGAATAGTCTGACGCCGCCATGCTGGTGTGTGAGGTGTACGAATGTTGATGCCAAAGCGTGTCAAATACCGCAAGCAAATGCGGGGCCGTATGAAAGGCCTGGCGAGCCGTGGAACCGAGATTTCCTTCGGGGAGTACGGTCTGCAGGCGCTCGAGCCTGGCTGGATCACCGCGCGGCAGATCGAGGCTGCCCGGCGCGCCCTGGTGCGCTACATGCGCCGGCGCGGGAAGGTGTGGATTCGCATCTTTCCCGATAAGCCAGTCACGCAGAAACCAGCCGAGACCCGCATGGGTAAGGGCAAAGGCGCAGTCGACCACTGGGTCGCCGTTGTCAAACCTGGCCGGATCATGTTTGAACTCTCCGGCCTCTCGGAAGACGCCGCGCGAGAAGCGATGCGGCTGGCGGCACACAAGCTTTCGATCAAGACAAAGTTCTTGTCGAAAGACTCTACCGGTGGAGAGTAGAAAATGAAGGCAGCCGAGATTCACAAGCTGACCGCCGAAGAAATCCGCAGTGAGCTGGACGCTGCGCGCGAAAACTACTTCAAACTGCGCTTCCAATACTCCACCGGCCAGCTTACCGATCACTCGCAGCTGAACATCGCCCGCCGGGATATTGCCCGCCTGGCGACGATCCTGCGCGAGCGGACGCTGGAAGCGGAAGCAGAAGGAAATGAATCATGACAAATAAACGCCGTCGACTGGTTGGCGTGGTCACCCGTGCGAATACCGAGAAGACGGTTGTCGTTCAGGTGGACCGCTCGATTCGTCACCCCCTGTATGGCAAGGTGATGAGAGATCAGAAGAACTACCTCGCTCATGATGAGCTTGGCTGCCGCCTGGGCGACCAGGTCCGCCTGGTGGAAAGCCGGCCGATCTCAAAGCGGAAGCGCTGGGCTGTTGAAGAGATCATTGAACGGCAGACGGAAGCTGAGATCAAGGCGGCTGAGGCTGAGACGATCGACGAAGTCACCCTGGAGGCGGAGGAATGATCCAGCAAGAAAGCCGCCTTAAGGTTGCCGACAACACCGGAGGGCGTGAGCTGCTAGTGATCCGCGTACTGGGTGGATCCAGGCGGCGCTATGGCCGGATCGGTGACATCGTCGTGGCGGCAGTCCAATCGGCCACACCTCACGGCGCGGTCAATAAAAGCGATGTTGTCCGGGCGGTCATCGTCCGGACAGCCAAGGAGTACCGCCGTCCGGATGGGTCCTACATTCGATTTGACGATAACGCGGCTGTGATCCTCGATGCCGATGGCCGCAATCCGAAAGGGACGCGCATTTTCGGTCCGGTGGCGCGTGAATTGCGTGAGAAGGGTTTTACCAAGATTGTTTCACTGGCACCGGAAGTGCTGTAGGAGGTGGCCGTGTCTTTGAATCTACGAATCAAGCGTGGCGATACGGTGCGCATCATCAGCGGCCATGACAAAGGCATGCAGGGTGAGGTTATCCGTGTCCTGCCGCGCGACGAGAGAGTTGTTGTTCAGGGCATCAACCTGCGCAAGAAGCATCAGCGCCAGGTGCAGGCGGGAGGGCGCACGATGAATCCTGGCATCATCCAGTTCGAGGCGCCGGTGCATGTTTCCAACGTGATGCTTGTTTGCCCGAAGTGCAATGAGCCTTCCCGTGTCGGGGTTCGCCGGGAAGACGGCGAGCTCCTGCGCTTCTGCAAGAATTGTGACGCGATCATCGACGCTTGAGGTCGCCCGGGAGCAGGTAAGGAATGACACATTATTTGAAAGAGCGATATGAGAAGGAAATCGTCCCCGCGCTGATGAAGGAGATGGGGATTGATAACCCGATGCAGGCTCCGCGCATGAAGAAGATCGTGGTTAATGTCGGCGTCGGCGAAGCCATTGATAACGCCAAAGCGCTCGATGCGGCCGTTGAGGACATGGCCACGATCACCGGGCAGCAACCGGTGATCACCCGGGCACGAAAGAGCATTGCCAACTTCAAGCTGCGCGAGGGCCGGTCGATCGGAGTCAAGGTGACGCTGCGCGGCGAGCGCATGTGGTCTTTCTTCGATCGCCTGGTGAACGTTGCGCTGCCGCGCACGCGTGACTTCCGCGGTGTATCCCCGAACAGCTTTGACGGACGCGGGAACTACACGCTGGGAATCCGCGAGCAGCTGACGTTTCCGGAGATCGAATACGACAAGATTGAGAAGATACGCGGCTTCGAGGTAACCATTGTCACCTCGGCGCCGGACGATGAGAAAGGGCGCCGACTGCTTCAGATGCTAGGTATGCCCTTCGGGAAAGGCGAGGTTTATGGCTAAGACGTGCATGCCGATCAGGGAAACACGCAGGAAGTACAAGGTCAGGGTTCGTAACCGCTGCCGAATCTGTGGTCGTCCCCGAGGTTACTACCGGCGATTCCAGCTCTGTCGGATCTGCCTGCGGGAGCAGGCGCTTGAAGGAAAGATCCCCGGGCTGGTCAAATCATCCTGGTAGGCGGCTC
>JARRJK010000127.1:0-6914 GCA_037379555.1 Anaerolineales bacterium
TCCTCAGCAGCTCCTCCCGGCGTTGAGCCCGAATGACGAGGGAGGAAGGACCGAAAACCTCCTCACTCAAAAGAGGATTTTCCAGGAAGGTCCGGCCGTCGCTCGCGAACAGAGCCGGTCTGGCTTGGTTGCCGTCGATCTCTGAAACGCCGGCCGCCTCGGCACTGACCTCGACCCCCTTGACCGCCTTCAGTTTGTTTGAGCTCTCCTGGTAGGCACGGTGGATCCGCGGGTTCAGCATGGTTTCAACCCCGGCCTCCTTAAACAGTAAACCGGCCTGGTGGACAAATGAATCCAGCTCATCGGTGTCCAGTCCGACCACCAGTCCGGGATTGGTACAGAATTGTCCAACCCCCAGGGTGGCCGACGCGCTCAAGCCTCGGGCGATCTCCATGCTCCTTTCTTTCAGTGCTCCGGGCAGCAGAAACACGGGATTGATGCTTCCCATTTCGGCGTACACGGGGATCGGTTCGGACCGGGACGCCGCAGCGTCGAACAGGGCCCGGCCCGCCCGTCTGGATCCGGTGAACCCGACGGCCCTGACCAGAGGATGGGCAACCAGCTGAATCCCCACGGTCTTGCCCGGTCCGTGAAGCAGGGTGAACATGCCCGGAGGCATCTTTTCGGCTTCTATGGCCCGGTTGACGGCGGCAGCCACCAGCTCCGCGGTGCCGGGATGAGAGCTGTGGGCTTTGACGATGACCGGGCATCCTGCGGCCAGGGCGCTGGCCGTGTCTCCTCCGGCCACGGAGAAGGCCAGGGGGAAGTTGCTGGCGCAGAATACCGCTACCGGTCCGAGAGCAATGAGCATCCTCCGCAGATCCGGACGCGGTGTGGGGGTTCGATCCGGGATCGCCGGGTCGATGCGGGCGTCCACCCAGGATCCTTCTTCCAGCAGGTCGGCGAACATGCGAAGCTGGTTTGCGGTACGCGAGCGCTCGGACTCGAGGCGCCCCCTCGGCAGGGCTGTCTCCAGGTGGCAGCGCTCGATGAGGGAATCCCCGAGAGCCACGATCTGTTCGGCTATTCGCCGCAGCAGCCCCGCCCGTGGGGCCGAACCCAGCCGAAGCAGCTCTTCCTGCGCCTGCTCAGCCCGTTCCGCGGCTTGCTGAACCTCCGACTCGGCGGCGTGGATGAACTGCGGTTCCAGCTGCCGCCCCGTGGCGGGATTTACAGCTCGGGCTCCTTTGTTCCCACCGTCACTGGTTTCCCCGGCGATGATGTTTTTCCCGTGCAGGATATTGGTCATGGACATCTCCTCGGCCCAACCGAATTGGTTGGGATTCAAATCGAAGGATTTCGTGGCAAGTTATGAAAGGTTGCCGACTAACTAGGAGTAGCGAGCCTCTATCATTTTGTCAACGGAGCGGGATTGCCGGTTAGGGCATTACCACCCGAACAAAGGATCAAGAATACAACTGCGGGCTTCCTTCGTTGTTTGGCTGTAACGAGGAAAGTTGATCTTTCCAATGATCAGCTTTATGTGTGCAGAAATTTCCGAGTAGTGTCCGTGCTCGGCGGAATAAGTGGTGCTGGTTACCAGTACGCATTTGCCGTCAAAGCGTTCTTCGGCTTTCAATTTTTCTTCATCGATGCTGAATATCGCCTGCTCAACCTCGCGTTTCAGATACTTTCGACAGCCTTTGTTGCCTACCAATGCCTTCTCGCCCTGTTTCAGTTTCTCTGTCAGGGATTCTACAATCGCCTTGCGGTCGGCTGCGTCTCTGCAAGGAGGTCCAGAGCGACTGCACGGACAGGCTGCTGCCCCGTAGCAGGCCTGCGGATAGATTGGCGATTGGCAAATGTGAAATCACAAGAGCGATGATCGGATTGGTAGCTGTGATCATACAACAGCACCTTCTGCGGATGCTCCTTGACTTGCACGCCGGATGCTCGTAGCTTTCAAGTTGTCTACAGAGTTGCCCGGCGGGCCGGAGAGGATCATCGAAAGGAAAATGGAGAACATCAGGAACTTCAGCATCACTGCGCACATCGACCACGGCAAATCGACCCTGGCCGACCGCCTGATCCAGGCCGCGGGGCTGGTCTCCCAGCGAGATTTCAGGGACCAGATCCTCGACACCATGGATCTGGAGCGTGAACGGGGCATCACCATCAAGAGCCAAACCGTGACCTTGCCCTATACCGACGAGGCCGGCCGGGAGTACGAGCTTAACCTGATCGACACGCCGGGACACGTGGATTTTACCTACGAAGTCTCCCGCGCCCTGGCATCCTGCGAGGGAGTACTTCTTCTGATCGATGCCTCCCAGGGAGTGGAGGCGCAGACAGTGGCCAACCTGTACCTGGCTTTGGAGCACGACCTGCCGGTGATCCCGGTCATCAACAAAATCGACCTGGCCTCGGCGGATATAGAGGAAACCAAGCGGCAGATCGCCGTTGAGCTGGACCTGGATCCGGATTCGGCAATCCTGTGCTCGGCCAAGACCGGGGAAGGCGTCGAGCAGCTGTTCCAGGCCATTGTCCGGCACCTGCCCGCGCCTGCCGGCGATCCTGGCCAACCGTTCAAAGCCCTGATCTTCGACGCGCACTACGATTCCTTCCGGGGGACCATCATCGCCTGCCGGGTGTTCCAGGGAACGGTCAAGCCCGGAGATCTCATCCGTCTGGCCTCCACCGGGGGGGCGTACAGGGTCGATGAAGTGGGGCTGTTTCAAATCCAGAGAAAGCCCAAGGATAGTCTCGGCGCCGGTGAGGTCGGCTACATCATCGCCGGTATCAAGAAATTGGCGGACACCCGCATCGGGGACACCATCACCCTGGACGCCGAGCCCGAGCAGGAACCGCTGCCCGGGTTCCGGACGGCCAAACCGGTGGTGTTTTCCTCGATCTACCCGATGTCGTCGGATGAGTACGAGTCCCTGCGCAAGACCTTGGAGAAGTACGAGCTGAACGACGCCTCGCTCAGCTATCAGAAGGATTCCTCCGCCGCCCTTGGGCAGGGGTTCCGCTGCGGCTTTCTGGGACTGCTTCATCTGGAGATCTTCCAGCAACGTCTTGAGCGGGAGTACGACCAGGCGATCGTCATGACCGTTCCCAGCGTTCGCTACCGCTTCACGCTGACCAACGGAGAGGTGGTGATCATCGACAATCCTCAGTACTATCCCGATCCGGCGCAGATCCAGAGCACCGAGGAACCCTACATCAAGGCGGCTCTGCATTTTCCTGAGCGCTACATGGGGGCGGTGGCCCAGCTGTGCCTGTCCCGCAGGGGCACGGACATGCGCAGCAGCTATCCGGTTCCGGGGAGGATCGAGCTGGTCATCGATATGCCCCTGGCCGAGGCGATCTACGACTTCTACGACACGCTCAAAAACATCACCCAGGGTTACGGTTCCTTCGACTACGAGTTGATCGACTACAGGGCCAGCGACTTGGTGCGCCTCGATATTCTGGTAAACGGTGAGAAGGTGGACGCCCTGTCAGTGATCGTGTTCCGCGACAACGCCAGGCAGTGGGGCGTGAAGATGTGCGATCGCCTCAAGGATGCCATCCCGCGACACCAGTTCAAGATCGCCATCCAGGGGGCGATCGGCGGCACGATCATCAGCCGCTCCACGGTCTCCCCCTACAGGAAAGATGTCACCGCCAAGCTGTACGGAGGGGATATCACCCGCAAGCAGAAACTGCTCAACAAGCAGAAGAAGGGCAAGAAGCGGATGAAGATGGTGGGCTCGGTGATGATCCCGCAGAGTGCCTTCGTCTCGATCCTGAAGAGCGAGGACTAGAGCAATCCGTTTGCACAAACCTGAATCAGGCTGTCGGGAATATCGTGTACTTTTATTCGCTCGATAGGCACATTGGTTTTTTTCAACGAGCGTAACTGAAAAGGTTACATTTTTTCGTACTCAAAGCAGGAAGCCTGATAACCAAGTTGCCGGCTTGTCGAGGTGGACTCAATGTGCTCAAGGGAAAAATCAGTTGAGCCGCAATTAGACGAATGTGTCGAGCCGGTACGTTCTGCGGGTTTCTATTGTCGCCGAAAAAGGTTTTCCCGTCGCGATCAGACGCGTGTGGCACGCGCACCGGTAAATGCGATCTTCCAGCACTGGTGCGGTCGGTGATGTGCGAAATCCGGAGGCCGGGTGGCCTCGGTGAGCGACTCCACCTTCAGTCGGCTCAGAGACGCCTCGTCTAGCTTGAACTTGCGGTAATTGGTGGAGAAAATCAGGGCGCCGTTCGGTTCCAGGTGCTCCAGCGCCAGATGTATGAGCTCCACATGATCCCGCTGAACCTCGAAAACGCGCGTTCGATCCTTGGAATTGGAAAAGGTGGGAGGGTCAACAAAGATCAACCCGTAGCGGCCCGTCTCGTTGCGCAGCCATTTCAGACAGTCCGCCTGTACCAGTTCGTGATCATCCGGATCCACCCCATTGGCTAGCAGGTTTTTCTTGGCCCAGGCCAGGTAGCGCCTGGAGCTGTCCACAGAGATGCTGCCGACGGCCCCGCCTTTGGCCGCGTACACGGTTGCGCTTGCCGTGTAGCAGAAAAGATTCAGGAAGCGGCGCCCGTCGGCCAGATCTTGAATCAAGCGGCGGGTCTGCCGGTGATCGAGGAACAGCCCCGTGTCCAGATAATCCTCAAGGTTGACCAGGAATCGAAAGCCCCCCTCCCGCACCTCGTGAAAAATATCCCGGCTGTTCATCCGCATGTACTGCCGGCGGCCGCGCTGACGCTCGCGGATTTTCAAGAAAATATCCGCCGCATCGATCTCCAGCACTTCGGGCAGTACGGCCATGGCTTCCTGCAGGCGCCTTTGTGCTGTTTCGGGCTCCACGGTTAGAGGAGGCGCATACTCCTGCACGTGAATCCAACGGTTTTCATACACGTCCACCGCTACCGCATATTCGGGCATGTCGGCGTCATAGACCCTATAGCAGGAAATCCCTTCGGAGCGCAGCCATCGGCGAAGACGCTTCCGGTTCTTTTTGAGCCGGTTGGCGAACATGACGGCCCCGGGACCAGCTGCTTCCGGGAGACGGGAACCGGAAGCGGCCGGTTTCGAATCAACCCGCTCGGATCTATTTGCTTCGCCCGCCTCTATGCGCCCCGCAGTCCGTTCGCCCGCCGACGTATCGGCCAGCTTGTTCTCTACAACGAGGTCGATTTGTACCAGGGTGCATTTGATGGTTCCGTTGTACAGGGTGTTGCGGCGGAAGGCCTGCAGGCCGATACTCTTGGCCAGCTCGGTATGGGCGGTGAGCACCGCCGCTTTCCAACCCGGGTATTGCGCTTTCAGAACCCGCCCCAATTTCACATACAAACCCGGCAGATTCGGATCGTCATCGAGCCGTTCGCCGTATGGTGGATTGGTCGCGACCAGCCCGGTCTGGTACTCCGAAGCTCCGAGGCGGTCTAGCTCCTGCCTCTGGATGCGAATCAGGTTCTGCAACGAAGCCCGCTCAACATTCTCCCGGGCGGCACGTACGGCTTCCGGATCGCGGTCGTAGCCGACAATGAGGGGGAGATTTCTGCGGCCGGCCGCGAAACGTTCTTTGCCCTCTTCGCACAGTTCCCGCCAGAGCCGCCCGTCGTGTCCTTTCCAGCCCAGGAAGCCGAAATACGTGCGGGAGAGCCCCGGCGGACAATCGGCGGCGAGCAGCGCCGCCTCGATGGGCAGGGTTGCGGAGCCGCAGAGGGGATCCACGAAACCGCCCCCGGATTCTGCGATCTCAACCCAATGCGCGCGCAGCAGCATGGCCGCGGCGATATTCTCCTTGAGGGGGGCTTTGCCGCTGCGCTTCCGGTAGGTCCTCCGGTGAAGGCTCTCTCCGCTCAGGTCCACACTGATAACGGCCCGGTCTTGGTGCAGGTGCAGGTTCAGCCGAACGTCGGGCCGCTGCAAGGATACCGAGGGCCTTCGCCCGCCTCGGGCACGGAAACAGTCCACGACCGCATCCTTGACCACCTGCGCCGCGTACACGGAGTGGCGAATCGTGGAATGAGACAGCGAGCAATCCACGGCAAGAGTACCGTCGGCGGACAGATGATCCTGCCAGGGGATCTGCGCCGCGCCCTGGTACAGCGCCTCGGGGGAGGCGGCCGGGAAGGTTTTAAGAGGCAGCAGGATGCGGCTCGCCACCCGGGACCAGAGGCAGGCGCGGTAAGCCGTCTCCAGAGTGCCGTTGAAATAGACCCCGGCGCGGGTTTCCCGCATATTGCGCGCGCCGAAATCCAGCAGCTCCCGGGCCAGAAGATCCTCCACGTAGCGGACCGAGCCGGCAAAAAACTCGTGCAGCCGTGAATTACTTTGCCCCTCTGTCTCCCGAAAGTTTCTGTTCTCCATACGCGGTATGACGATACGGTAAAAGCACCGCCGATACAAGAGCCGCCGGTCCTATTGACCGGACTGGGCAAGCCGGGCAGCGGCGATCGGCATTCTGAAACCGGCTGTATTGACCGTATCGGGATATCACGGATAATGGCGGGATGGATAAGACCGCATCGTTTCAACAACTGACCCCGGATATAATATTGCCGTGCGTAGAACAGCACTGCGGAGTACGCCTCGAAGCGGTGATTACCCCGTATAACAGCTACATCAACCGGGTCTACGGCCTGAAGGACGAAGAGGGCGAACGCTACATCGTCAAGTTCTACCGCCCGCAGCGCTGGAGCGCCGAGGGAATCCTGGATGAGCACCGCTTTCTGCTCCAGTGCTCGCAAGCGGATATTCCGGTAATCCCGCCACTGGTTCGTCGAGACGATTCAACACTCGGTGAAGTTGGAGGGATACTTTTCGCAGTTTTTCCCCTCCGGGCCGGCAGGACCTTCGACATCACTTCTGATCACGACTGGGTCCGCCTGGGCTCGATCATCGGTCGTATCCATCAGGTGGGCAAAACAGAACCGGCGCGGCACCGCATCATTTGTTCCCCTGCAGCAACCACGGA
>JARRJK010000128.1:0-11092 GCA_037379555.1 Anaerolineales bacterium
GTACAGGGTACCGCCGGTGATGGAAGCAGGCTCAGGCGGCATATGAACCAGCATTTGCTTATCTTCGGTTCGGTCATGATCGTGGCCTGGGCGCTCGGCACGTCCCTGCTCGTCTACTTCTGGCCGCACCTGGTGAGCAACCTGTACAAAAGAGCGATCCTCAAACGAGGGTTCGACCAGGGCCCGGTGCCGATCAATACGCTGTACACGGAGCCGCAAGAGTTTTTCGCAGACCCGCTCAACTCATCCCTGCCGCCTGGAAGATCGAACCTGATGACGACCGGGGTCAACCACGACACGCTCGCCACGGCCGGCTGGTTGGACCTCTCCCGGGAACCCCAAATCCTGCATGTGCCGAACTTCTCCGGCCGCTACTACAGCGTGCAGTTTACGGATCCCTTTAACGTCAACTTCGCCTATGTCGGTACGCGGACCACGGGCACGCAGGCGGGAGACTTCCTCATCACCGGGCCGGACTGGCATGGACAGGTCCCTGACAGCATGATGCAGATCCCCTCGCCGAAGGACTCCGTGCTCGTCCTCTGCCGCGTGCTCGTGTACAGCGACAGCGACCTGCCAACTGCACATGCGCTTTCGAAGCAGATCCAGCTGACCCCGCTGAGCAGCTGAGAGCCCGCCAGCATGCCGGGTGTCAGGGCTTCCAGAGGATGCCCTGTGCTTCAGCGCAGATGGTCCAGGAAGTCCACCAGCAGGTCCCGCAGCTCCTCTCCCTGGGACGTGGCGAAGATGTCGGTGCCGTGCACCGAGCCGGGGAAAATCTGGAGCGCTTTCGGCTCCGGCGCCACCGCGTACATCTGCTTGATCGTGGCCGGAGATGGGGTTCGTCTGTCGTGCAACCCTGCTCAGGGCGCAGTTCTGCCCTTACGGTGCGCGACCCAGCAGGAAGGCGGTGCTTCCGGCGCCGCCGGCGGCGAGGAAGCGTCCCCCGGGTGAGAACGCCAGGAAGTAAAGGTACTCGGACCCGCTGTCGAAGCTGCGCAGCTCGCGCCCCGCTTCCACGTCCCACAGCTTGACCAGCCCGTTTGCATCGCTGGAAGCCAGCAGCGTGCCGTCCGGCGAGAAAGCCAGGCCATAGACGAAGGCCCTGTGCCCCGGGAAGGCCGCGAGCTGCTCGCCATTCAGGGCATCCCAGAGCCGCACGGTCATGTCCCCGCTGGACGAAGCGAGCTGCGACCCGTCCGGTGAGAACGCCAGGTTGTAGACGTTCCCGCTATGCCCGAACAGCGCCCGCACCCGCTCCCCACGCCCCAGGTCCCAGAGCTCGATCTCGCTGCGGCCCTCGACCGTACCGGAAGCCAGCGTGCGGCCGTCCGGCGAGAAGGCCAGGCTGCCGACCGGCCCGGCAGCCTGGAAGGTCCACGCCTCGTCCCCGCGGTCCACGCTCCAGACCTTGATCAGGCCGCTGTCGTCGGCCGACGCCAGCAGGTCGGAGTCCGGGGAGAAGGCCAGCCGCATGATGAAGGCTGCGTGCCCGGCCAGCGTCGCCGCGCGCCGGCCGCTGGCCGTTTCCCAGAGCTCGACCTTGTCGGACGCCGGATTTCCGACCGCCAGCCATGCGCCATCGCTTGAGAACGCGGCGTTGTAGATGCGGCGGCCGGGGTAGGCTTGCGTCAGGACGCGTTCTCCGGAGATGCTATCCCACAGGGACAGCTCTCGATCGCCGCTGAACGTGGCCAGGTGCACTTCGTCCGGCAGGAAGACCAAGCTAGCGGTGCCGTGCCCGTGCCCATCCAGGATCTGCAGGATCTCGACCGTACCGGCCGATTCACGCGTGATACGGTCCTGCTCCCGGACGGCGATCGCCGCCTCGATTTGCGGCCACTGCGTAGCCCCGCGTGCCGTGCGGCAGCCGACCAGGAGCAGGGCGGCCATCATCCCCAGGGCGAGCTGCCTAGCGAGGTATCGTCTCATGGCCCGCTCCTTTGCTGATCGGGATGAACCCCAGGCTGCAGAGGGCCGCACGGCGAGCCGGGACTCACGGGCACAGCGGCGAAATCCGGTCGGCTGCGGCCAACGCCGCGTCCCAGGTGAACTCGCGCCCATCGCTGGCGTAGTAGTAGGCCGTGCCGTTCGGAAAGAGGGCGACGACGATCCCGCTGTAACCGAGCATGTGCGGCACCCAGACCTCACAGCCGAATTCGTCCCGGTAGACCGTCGCCCAGAAGGCGTCGTTGTAACGGCTGCGCGCATCGATCGCCAGTCCGCGATCGTCGGGGTCGCGCTGTAGCGCCGCCGCCAGCAGGCCGGGGTCGAGCAGCTGTTCGCCGCCGACTGCCCCGTCGTCCACGTTGAGGAAGGTTGATAGCTTGGCCAGATCGTCCGGAATCCACCACATTCCCAACCCGCCGTACGGCTGCCCATGCCAGCCGCCGTCCTTTGTGCGCAGGGCGCTTAATGTGCCGGGGTTGATGTCGAGCGGCCGGTAGACTTCGTCGACCACGAAGTCGAAGATGTCTGCATCCGCGCCTGCCTTCGTCTCGAGGTAGCTCCCCAGCGCACGCGTGAGGATGAAGGTGTCCGAGGTGCGGTACACCCACTGCGTCCCGGGCGGGGCGCCGTGCGGCCAGTTGAAGGCGGCCGCGATCAGGTCAGCGTAGTACTCGTGCGTCCAGAAGGGGTCGCTGTCGAAGTGCTCCTCATCGACCATGTTCCCGGCGCTGCGGAAGTTGCCGGTCGCCATATCCAGCGTGTTGTCGAAGGTGACCGCACTCCAGTCGCCCGGGCTCTCCGCCGCCTCGGGTACGTAATCCTTGATGAGCAGGTCGGGCACGCCCGGACCATACAGCTGCTCCAGGCGCATCAACGCCACGGCCACGAAGGATGACTTGGCGGTCGAGTAGGAGGCGGCGCGCATCGCTTCGCAGTAAGGGTACGGCCCGTAGCGCGTCATGCAGCCACCGACGTAGTTCACGCCGTCGACCACGAATCCATACCAGGTCACCGCATCGGGCGTCACGCCGCGCCCGAAGGCCGTGAGGTCCACACCGGGATAATCGACCGCCAGCTGCTCGATCGGCCGGGTAGGGAAGCGCGCCGCCAGCTCATGCTCAAAATCAGACCGCACTTGCTCGGCGCCGGGTACCGGTTCCCTGCGGTAGGCGGCCTCAACCAGACCCCATAGCTCGGCCTTGAGCGAGGCGGTTGTCTCCTGCGTGACCTGGTACCAGACGTGCGAGATGTGTTCATCATCGAAGAGGAAGGTCATCACGCCGTTGAACACGGCGTTCGAGCCCTTCCAGACCAGAGCGAAAGGGAAGGAGGCGCGTGACAGGCCGCCATCGCCGGCTTCGCTCCAGACCCGGCCTGGCTCGAGCATCAGGTTCCAATCGGGGTGGTCGGCGATGATCAAGCCGCGCTGGACAGGGATGAGGTAGCTCCCGCTTTGCACGAAGGCGAAGTCGAACGGCGGCAGGTGCGCGGCCTGCGGATCGAGGTCTGGGTCACCGTAGAGCACGCGCAGCCCGCCGGCGTTCTCCTCTCCCAGCAGCTCGAGCCAGCCCTCAAAAGTATGCAGCGGTGGTGCGGCTTCGGCGGAGGGCGCCAGCGCGTCGTGGTCGACCGGCGAGTTGGCCTGAAAGCCGTCCATCAGATCATCGTAGGCGAGGGCTGCCCGCTCGACGCGGTCCACCGGCGGCAGGCCGATCGCCGCCCATTCCCCGGTTTCAAAATGCATCGCATCAGGGTAGCCGCCCGGTGTGGGCAGAGTCGTGTCGTCGTCGAGCGTGGCCGGCCAGAACGGCTTGGCCTGCGGGTCGGAGGAGCGTACGATGTTGGCCGCCAGGCGCAGGACCGCCTCGTCCGTCTCGATACGGAACTCGAGCTCGTTCGGCGTCCCCCGGCGGGCGTTGGCCGCCAGCCAGTGCTCGGCGTCAAAGAATTCCGCGCGCTCTGCTACGGCGGTTGGGCCGTCATCCGTCGCCCGGCAGCGCCAGCTGAAGTCCTGCGTGCGCTGCCAGGTCTCACCGGCCTGCTTGTAGATCGCCGTGCCGAGGGCAGCCGAGGCGTGCAGGACCGCCACCTCGCCGCCCCGCTCGAGGAAGATGTTGCCCGCGATCATCTCCGGCGTGACACCTCTCACGCCCACGTACAGGCTGCCCTCGGCGTACAGCAGGAACAGCTGGCTGCCGTCGGAGAAGGTCTCGACCCGGGCCGCGTCCCACTCACCCGGGGCGAGCGTCCCGTCGATCGCCGGCGTGCTCCCGGCCGGTACGCTGAAGTCAAAGGTGGAGATCGGGGAAACGGCCTGAGAGGTTGGCGTCGCGGCGGGCGCGGCGCATCCGGCCACCAGAATCAAGGCAAGGGCGGTGTTCATGACCTTCCAAACGAAGGGTCCGGAACCCCTTCCGGCTCTAGGGCGCTTCCGCCAGCTCCTGTACTGAGACGACCAGCTGGTCCTGGTCCTTGGTGAGGATTCCCGTGATCCGGACCGCACTGCCGATCCAGACCAGATCCTGCTGCGCCGGGCTGAAGTTGTTCCAGAAGTCGTTGTGGGCGAAGGCGCCCACCTCGCAGCCAGCGTCCTTCAGCTCGAAGAAGACACCATCCGGCGGGCTGAAGTCGGTGAAGGAGATCGTCCCATCAGTGGTCAGCTTCCAGCCGATCAGATCGTCGTTCAGGTCGCACAGGGCGACCTGGCCGGCGTCGTGCTCGGAGCTCCCCGAAGGTCCGGAGGAGGCGCAGCCGGTGAGCAGGACCAGGGCCAAACCGAGGATGAACAGGCGCTGCAGGGTGGATTTCATGACGCGCTCCTTACGAGGGCGGGCTCCGATTTGTTAAAGCCCGAGGGACTTCACCCGGATATGGTACAGGATCGGCGGAAGCGCAGGCAAGAGGTACGAAGGTCAGAGCGATCGGCATAGGGCGTGCTCCTGGATGCCTTTGCTTGCCGCCTGCCGGTCAGCCAGATGGCGGTTGATTTGATCTTGCTGGCGGCCTGCCCGATAATGCGTTTCGGCCCAGCTCTGCACAGTGCTAAAACACCCAATGCCTGGAAAGGGAGACCCTCGATGGAAACCGAAACGATCCTGCCCGCGCTCAAACCCCACGATTGGAAGGGCCGCGAGTCGGTCGCGTGTCGCCCCTTGCTCGCTGGAGAGGGTGAAGCACGCATGCCGCTGGTCGCCTTCGGCTACGACCGGCCGCACACCTTCGAATTCCTGCCCGCCAAAGACCTGCCGGGCGGCAATACGCCCGAGAACCTGGCACAGGTTGAAGCGGCTGCGGTCAACAACCTGCGCAAACGGCCCGGGGCGTGGCATGTCGAACGCGTCGAAGTGGGAGGCGATACGCTGGCGATCGCCATTTGCACCGACGACTTCCTGGCGGCCGAGCGCGTGCTCGACAAGGCGTTCATGATGGAAGCCCACCGCCTGCTGGAGGGCGAAACGCTCGTGGCCGGCATCCCGCGCCGCGGCGCCCTGCTCGCCACGAAAATGGAACAGCCGCGCGAACTCATCGGGCGATTCGCGGGGGCGGTCTCGGCGCAGTTCCACCGCGGGGATTCGCCGCCCATCTCGCCGCTGCTCTTCGCGGTCCAGGGCGGGGTGGTCGTCGGCTACGGTAAAGGGGCGGAGGATTCGGGCAAAGCCGCCGCCCAGGAGGGGGAGGCGGATATTTTCATCAGCGATCGGGTGATGGTCGTGAAAGAAGCCAATTCAGACCGCACCTTCATCGAGTTCGTCGCCGGCGGCAAGGATCTGGAGGGGCTGGCGCGGCGGGTGCAGGACGCCATCCTGCAGGTCGCAGCGCACTACCGGGAGGACGAGAAATTCGGCGGCCAGATTCACGTGCGCTTCGTGCCCGATCTCACGCCGGAGGCAGAGATGCGGCGGGCGATGCCCTCGATCGAGGCCCACTACAACGGCGTGCTGCGCGAGGCGGGCGTGAAGACTGCCGGCGGCGAGCCGGTCGAGGTGCAGCTGCGCTACGGCATGGACTGAGCGGGGCGGCTGCGCCCCGCGGGCAAGCCCGATGGGGCAAGGGGGAATCTAGAGGGTCCGGCCGAGCGAAAGGTCCTTGAGCCGTTTACGGATATCCCGCCAGCCGGGCAGGTGCCGGTCCATCAGGGCCTTGAAGCGGGCGTTGTGCGAAGGTTCGAGCAGATGGACCAACTCGTGCACGACCACGTACTCGAGGCATTCGGGCGGCAGGTAGGCCAGCTCGGTGTTGAGGCGCATCGTACGCGGCTTCGTGCTGCACGACCCCCAGCGAGTCTTCATCTTGCGCAGGGAGAACTTCGCCAGCTTCACGCCCAGGCGCGGCTCCCAGCGCGCCAGCAGCGGCGGGACGGCCGCCTCCAGCTGAGCCCGGTACCAGGCCTCGACCAGGGCCTTTCGTTTGGCGACCGTCGTCCCCGGACGGACCGCCAGCCGCAGCGCCGCGCCCTTGAGCTCGACCGAGGGCTTTCCTTCAGTTTCGACCACTCCCAGGTGGACCGTCCGGCCCCAGATGGAGAACGGCTCGCCGCTGGCGTACTTATGACGAAGGGGCTGTGGTCGGGAGCGCGCTTTCGCCTGCTGGCGCCGGATCCAATCCAGCTTCGAGCGGGCGAAGGCCTCCAGTTCGCGCTGCGGCATGCGTTTCGGCGCCGACAGGCGCACATCGCCCACGCCGTTCACGCGCAGGTAGGCGTGCTTGATCGACTTGCGGGTAACTTCGATCGTGAGATCTTCGATTTGGACCTGAGAGCTCATCAACCTTCCGCTGCTCTCTCTCCATCAAGACTTGATTCCGCTCCGCCCCGTTCGTACTGCATAGTCTTGGCAGGATGCTCGCGAGGCATAGGCGCCGCGACCCCATGGACACTCCTGAATGCTGCGAAGTCCGGCAAACGTTGCTGTGATCCGGTCCAGCGAGACGATAGACAAATCAACTGCAGCGCCTTTCTGGCGGCTGGACTTCGAGCACGCATTGGTCAAGTTCCAATGAGCCGGGGTTTACGAAGTGAATCAATCTTCGACCAGAAATAGGCGCCACTCTTCAGGCACTCCTTTGAGGCCGTAAACACCTTTCTCTCTCAAGTCTATTCGGGAACCTGATATCAAATCCTTAACCGTACGCGATACAAGAACTTCGCTGGCAGCTGCTTCTTCCATGACACGGGCTGCGATGTGAACGCCAATTCCCCGTATTTTTTCCCTCGAAAATTCGATCTCCCCGGTATGAACGCCGGCGCGAATCTCGATCCCGAGCTGCTTCACCGCATCTCTCATTGCACAAGCACAGCGGATAGCCCTGGCAGGGCCGTCGAAAGTGACCAGGAAGCTATCTCCTGCTGTTTCGATTTCTCTCCCCTTGAAATGATCGATCTCAGACCTGACGAGATCGTTGTGACGTTCCAGTAAGGTTTTCCAGTTACGATCCCCCAAATCATTTGCATGGGTCGTTGAGGAGACGATATCCGTGAAAAGAATAGTGGCTAAAAACCGGTTTCCCTGGTACGACGGGCGACTCCCCGTTATAAATTCCTCCACTTCGTCCAGTAATGCGGTGGAATCACCTACATAGGGCAGATGATCGCTTCCTGGCAATTCGACCAGCTTTGCATCTGGAATTTGCGACGCAATGTATCTTGCTTCCTCAATGTTGCAATCTTTGTCCCCGATCCTGTGAAGGACAAGTGTCGGTATCCGTATCGAGGAGAGCACGCTTCGTACATCAATCTGGGTATTCATCCTGCCAAGCGCGAGCGCCGCAGCAGGGCTGGCACTTCTGCGCAGGTAGGAAGACCACCACTTCCTGAAGTGGGGATCGTGCGCAACGCTGGGAGCCATGATGTCCAGATCAACCTCCCCTCCCCAGTCGCGCTCGATGAGGTCCAACCACTCCTGGCGTTGATCTGGTGTGGGAGCCCATGGGTAATCGGGTGACCAGATCCTCTTTGCAAACACACCTGCCGTAATCAACGCGATTGTTTGTTCCGGGTGAGTCGCAGCAAACAATAGGCTCATGGATCCACCCTCAGAGACGCCCATCAAAGCCGCGCGCTCGGAATCGACAGCTTTCATGACTGCCCGGACGTCATCCATTCGATGCTCTAAGTCTGGCAATTCGTGCTCGCTCACCCGATCAGAGAGGCCCGTGCCGCGCTTATCAAACAGTATCAGGCGTGTGAACGATGCGAGGCGTTCCAGGAAACGTGAATACTCGACGCTCTCCCAGGAAAGCTCGATGTTCGAGACCCAACCCGGGACCATGATCAAATCCACAGGGCCGTTCCCCGTTACTTGATACGCGATATGCACTTCACCGCTCTTCGCATACTGTGTCTTTGGTGGCTTCATATTCTGGGCTCCCTAAGGAAGCGTCTCTTTGGAAATAGCCCCGGTTTCAATCCAGATGATCCCGTGATCCATGAAATGGGAGTTGAAGCCTCGGTCGATCGTGACGGATACCATGGCCATCTTAATTCCGATCTGGCTTGATCATCGATGGAGAGGAGTGCGGCGGTCGGACATGGCGGGCCGTTCGAATCATGCCTCAAGCGCGAATCGGCGATGATCGTTGGCCTGCCGATGGTCCAATCGAGTCGGATGATTGTCCAATTATAGAGTTCCTGGGTCCTGATTTACAAGTTTTACTGGGGAAGGTGGGCGGGCGAAGGCTTCGATCCCGGCCTTTGGCATCCGCCGTGGAGCCGACAGGCGCACCTCGCCCGCGCCGTCCACGCGCAGGTAGGCGTGTTTGATCGCCTTGCGGGTCACTTCGATCGTGAGCTCTTCGATCTGCAGCCGGGGGGACACGCTCGCCTTACACAGAAAAGCCGGGCGGTCGTTGTGATTCGGGCATGCGTATTCGCGGCTGGCTGATGCCGAACCCGGGCACCTTACAGGAATTTCTCGAGCAATCGGGTCACCAGCCACAGGAAGATCGGCAAGAGCAGCGTCGAGGCGAAGCCGCGCACCGTGGCCGGATTCCAGGGCCAGGTGGAGATCTTCCCGATCAGCTCGCGCTCACGGACCAGAGCCTCGATAGCGTCTATCGCAGCGCGGACGTCTCCCCGGTCATCATCCCGCACCCGGTCGTGCAGGCGGTCGAGGTTCAGCTGGAGCAGGTCGCCCGTCTCGTCCAGGGCGCGCTGCTTCTCCTGCTGCAGGCGCTCGCGCATGCCCAGCACCGGCACGACGAAGATGACTGCCGCCAGGGACGAGATGACCAGGTACATGAGAACGACCCAGGTCGAACCGAGCGACCCCGGGCTGTAGAGGTAGCCGAGGATCATGACCAGCATGACGCCGATCCCCGTCGCGGCCGTGAGGCGGGAAAATGCGTGCGCCGGTTCGAGCTTCAGCAAATTGACCTTCGCCGCCCGCGCATGGAGCGTGTGGACCAGCTGCAGCTGGCGGATGCTGCGGACGATCACAGCCAGGAAGGTGGTGCCGAAGAAAGCCGCCGCCAGGACGGCCACGATGGTGGGCAGGGGCGTACGCGGGACGAGATCGCCGAACACCAAGCGGTCGCCCAGGAAATATGGCGGGGTGGTGATGAGCCCGAGCAGCACGCTCGCCCAACCCCAGCGCCGCGGCAGGCGGGTCAGCCGGTACTCGAAGCGAGCCAGCTCGGCCTCGCCGGCATCGAGCAGCGGTCGGAAAGCCTGCAGCGAGCGCGACCCGACGTAAGTCAGGTAGTGGTAGAGCGCGAGCAGGTAGAACACGAAGGGGGGAAAGATGCCCTTAATCGCGCCGTACGTGCCGAACGGCACGCTGCCGTCGATCCACAGGGCGATCTCGATCAGCAGCGCCGTGAGCAGCACCCCGGCCAGGTAGAAGAGCCAGGCCGGACCCGGCAGGCGCTCAATCCAGGCGGTGAGACGGTCGATCCAGCTCGGCGGGTAGGGGATGGCTGTTTTGGGCTCACGTTCGGACATGCTGCTCCTCGGACGCTCCTTTTCAGCCGCCCATCGTACCATGCTTCGCTGTGTGTCGCGCCACCGACAAGCGTCCCTCCCCCACGCCGTCCACGCGCAGGTAGGCGTGCTTGATCGCCTTGCGGGTGATCTCGATGGTGAGGTCTTCGAATTGGAGTCGGAGAGACATCAAACTGCTCGGGAAATCCGAAAGCCGTGATTCACGCCGCATCCTCTCGAAGGACCCCATACTTCCAATAGGAAATGTCGTGGATTCTTAGTTCGGAAATCAGGCGCATGCCAATCTTCTCCGAAACCCGTCTTGACGCCTCATTCCCGGCGCGAATAAGGGAGATAAGCATAGAGAGCGAAAGCTCATTAAAAGCGAAGTCTCGAACAGCAGCGGCAGCCTCCGTAGCATATCCTTGATTCCAATAGTCGCTGCGAAAATCATAGCCGAGCTCGGTGACTTGCTCGCCTTCCAGCTCCATGTGCTCGAGCCCACAATCGCCAATCAGGACACCGTTCGATTGCAGAATCACCGAAAACAAGCCATACCCATGGACCTGCTGGTGCTTAAGATTCCTTTCTAACCACCCCGCCATCTGCTGGCGCGTAAAAGGTGCAGCATCGAACGATGCCATGACCCTCGAGTCGCCGAAGATATCCAGCAGGGGGTCAAGGTCTGATGCGCGCATCAGACGCAGTTTCAATCGGCGGGTTTCAATCGGTAGGCCTTCCATGCGTAACCGCATCCTCCTGAAAAGAGTTCAAACCGGCCTGAGGGCTTCGAGCTGCGACATCCCACGTTGCTGGTTGGGAAAGTCCCACGTTCTTTGTGGGAAAGTCCCACGTTCCAGGTGGGAAAGTCCCACGTTCCAGGTGGGAAAGTCCCACGTTCCAGGTGGGAAAGTCTAATGCTTTTTACCGACGCCTGCCAGCATGATCAACCACCCAACGTGAAGTCCTAAGCTGAGGGGTCAGACGGTGACGCCAGTGTGTCGATCCCCAGCGCTCCGGCCTGCGCTCCGAATTGGGCATTGGCGCGCCGGATCAGGAAGATCGCCGGGGAAAGCAGCAGGCCGGAGGTGAAGATCGCCGCGACGACCGAGACCGACTTGGCGATCACCCCGACCCCCGGTCCGCCGAAGATCTGGCCCAGCGCGTCGACCTGGCTCGACATCGACAGCACGGTCGCGCGAGTCCCGGACTCCAGGCGCTGGTTGA
>JARRJK010000129.1:0-11768 GCA_037379555.1 Anaerolineales bacterium
CCCAGCGATGGGATAATCTTGTCCGGGTTGCTTGTAGGCTGACCATTGAGATAGAGTGAGTCCCCCGGTTAGATGCGGATTGCCTGTTCTGCCAGCAGGTTGGCAGGGCTGTCTGTAGGCGCTTCGATCCATCTTGCCCGGCCATTTATATCCAGAATGAATGGGTTGGCATGGTTGACTTCAATCTGGGATATGCCACGCAGCGACCGATCGACGTCAGGCACAACACGATCCCGCGGTTCGATCTCAATTCCAAGATCATGCAAAGCCCCCCCAACCGTGCGCGCGTGGGTCGATCCGCTCACGGCTCTGCCATCAACCCAAACTGTCAGGGCATGCTGCGTGGCAAAGAAAATCAGCATCAAGCCAGCTGCGGTCAGCAAAACGATCAGCAGCCTCAGCCATCCATTTCGGAGCTGCGCGAGACGTCGCATATCGAGCGCCGAGTATACCAGATGAGTCTGAAGAGGGTTGTCCGGTCAAAGCCACCTCAGCAACTGAGGTAACCATTTTGCACGTCACGCATCTAAGGTATTTGATGGAGTGCTGAGGACGGAGGCTGATTGCATGCCGATCTACGAATTTCTTTGTGAAGAGTGCGGCAGCCCATTCGAGGAATTGGTGACGAGTTCCGCCGCAGCTGGCAGCGTTGAATGTCCGGAATGCGGGAGCAAGCAAGTTCGTAAACAAATATCGCTCTTTGGCACCAGCGGAGGCGGGAAGTCAACCTCGACTTCATTCTCCGCATGCACGACCAGCACCTGAGGAATCTCTCACTGAGCCTGGCCGTGCGTCAGGCGTAGAGGCACACGGATCCTGTCGTTTCACCCTGCAGAGCCCGGCTTCGGGCTCTATTCATGATTGTGAGAAGGCAATGAAATGTCCGGGTCGGCTCCCCGGCGGCACCCGGAGTAGCCCCCGTACCGCTGCTTCCTCTCGGACCTGACGGGGTTTGGAGGCTTCCGCTGCGCCGGACCCACCCGGACATCGAGAGGATAACCCGCTGCATTTCTGATGTCAATGGAGTGGTATCGGGTATCCCCTCCTGGAATGAGCTTCCGGTTTAAGGGAAGACACCGCATGCTGCGGTGTCGACAAGGCGGAGAGGGTGGGATTCGAACCCACGGAGCCTTGCGGCTCACGCGCTCTCCAGGCGCGCGCGTTAGGCCAGACTACGCTACCTCTCCGAGAGCTCATTGCACGTTTCTGTAAGAGCCCGCCGATTATATCATGGGGCTTTCGAAGCAGAAGGAAGCTCGAGCAGGTATAGGTTCCGATCAAGGAAGGACTGATAGACAAGCCACCTGCCGTTGGGTGAGATACGCCAGTCGTTGTTGGCGATGGGGAGCACGGTCTCTTGAGGCGTAGTTAGTGTCCACCAGAGGTCCCTGCCTGAATCGTATTGCAACAAGTATGGGCTTGAGGCGTCTAAATCGAGTGGAACAAGCAGTAGTTGATCGCTTGAACGCCAGCGATAGGAGCCGAAGAACTCGAGCCGTCGGGCACTGCCGTCATCCGTACGGAGAATCCACACACCATTCCGCTCGGGGTTTTGCTCGAATGCGATGATGAACGCGAGCATCATGCCGTCGTTTGATAGCAGCGCATCGCGGAGACGATCCGCTTCGAACAACAAGCGCCCGGCCCCATCTTCGATATTGATGCGCCAGATGCCGGCCGGCCCGGTGGGAGTGAGCCTGCCGGTGACGATCAATGCCTGCTCGTCCTCCGCCCAGCCAATCAGCTCACCGCCATGTACCGTCACGAGTTCACGCGCATCTTCACCCTTGAGCCCGGAGACCCAGATTGAGCGAACACGGACGTCGGGGTTCTGTATCGAACTCGAGCCGATCTGCCATGCGATAGATTGTGAGCTGGGCGAAAAATGCACCGCCCTGCCCGAACTCGGAACCGTCCACCGCTCACCATCCTGCCAGCGTTCGATATACACTCGCTCGGATTCGGGATAAGCCACGAGGGTCCAATCCGATGAAAAGCTGCCAATCCGATCCGTCAAACGCGTGGCCGGACCGCCCGAACGCGGAATTGTGTATAAACCGCGTGTGTCGCCTCCATCCGGCGCATCGAAGAACAATATCCACTCGGAATCCTTGCTCCAACCCGGGTATGCGCAGCATCCATCGGAGGTGATGGCAATCGGTTGAACCGGAGCGCCAGAAACCGTTGGCCGCGGGATTGGGGTTGGGGTCCAGAGAACCTCCACCTCCGGCATCTCCGTCCAGCGTGCGTTCGGACCGGTATTCACATCGGCTGAGGAACCCGCAAAACCAACGCCGGCTACGCTTAGTCCAAGCATCAGCAAGCTGAAAGCGAGCAACACTCGGGCGTGCATGTGACTACCAGTCATAAGGCCATGGGTTTTCATAATCATTCAAGAGACCATACCCAAAATGGGTGATTGGCTGATCGTACATGTCAACCCACTGACGGGGATTATCCTGATCCTGCTCGAATCTAACCGTGGTTGAGCCATACAGTGCGATCCGGTCCCAATCAGCATCGATCAGCTCAAGTGGATTGTAGGCAATGGCTTGAGTCTCGACATCCCTGATCTCTAGATGCAGGTGGGGGCGTGAATTGCACGTTCGATCAGGATCACCGCTCAGGCCAACGATTTCTCCTGCCTCGACCTTCTGGCCGATGCTGAGCTTTGCCCTTACAAGAAGGTGGCCATAGAAAGAAGCGTAACCATTCGAGTGGAAGATCATCAGGTTGTGCGGACCCGCACCGTGCCAGCTGTCGATGGACTCGACCACTCCATCCCCAATTGCAAGGATCGGTGTCCCGCAGGGCGCCGCCAGATCGATGCCGAAGTGCAGGCCCTGTCCGCCATAGTACACGCTGTTGCGGTACTGGTAAGCGAAGTCCGTGTTGCCGTAGGGCTGGATCAGGAGCCAGCTGCTGGGGCCTGGTTCACCACCAAAGGGAAGGATAAACGGCCTCTCGGCTGTGCGTGGATTCGAATCGGCCAATGCATGCGGGGGATCCGCCCACGCAGCAAAGCCAACCATAAGCAGCAACGAAACGAGTACGGCAAGCCGCTTGCTGGGAGTTGGCTGCCAAAGGCTAGACCAGAAGTTCTGAAGGGCCGCGTGGAGGGAATAACTCATCAAACACCTGTCCGGCGAACTGGTGTACCAGCTCCGACGAGAGCTGGTTCGTTCTGCAGATCTCGGAGAAGAAATCGGCGCTCGGCCGCTTCTTGCGGACCTGAGTCTTTTCGTCTATTGACCATAAGCCCCACCGCTGCGTCCACCCTCGCTCCCATTCAAAATTGTCTACCAGCGACCAGTGGAAATATCCTTTAATCCGCCAATTGAAGTTCGCCGCTCGCCAAAGCTGATGCAAGTGCCGGGCCAAATACGTACGCCTGAAAGCATCCTCCCCGTCCTCGGCGCCGTTCTCCGTGATGTAGATCGGCAGGCGAAAGGAATGGGACCAGCGGAGTGCATCCCAGAAACCCTGCGGCCAATCGGCCAGGAAAGCATTTGGACTCAGCGCCTTATCCTCAGGATACCCACCGGGTTGAAAAGCACTTGCCGGATTGCCTAGATCGAACGCCACCTCCTCGGAAGTGTAGTAATTCAACCCGATGAAGTCCTGCGTCATGCGCGCCTCAGGGACTCTATCCCTCGATAGCAAAAAGCGGATGCGTCCATCGACCATTGCTTGGGGAAACAGGTCATTGAAATTGTGAGATTTGAATTGAGCCAACCACCGATCAGCGGGATTCGGCATGCTACGGGGCTTAAAGCCACGGAATTGATGAGCAACGCCCACCAGGGCGTGCGGATCGATCTCGTGGATAGCGTGGTAGGCAGCTGCATGTGCCCGCACCAGATTCCTGATCGCCAGCGGTGCGAGCCGAATATTCTTCTCCCCGGGCGGAAATTCGTTTGAAACGTACCCGCTGTAAACAAGCACATTGGGCTCATTGATGGTCACCCATAATCGCACCAGGTCCTTAAGCACCCCAACCGCCTTCCTGGTGTAGCGTTCGAACCACCCGGCCGATTCTTCGGCCAGCCAGCCTCCCCGATCTGCGAGCCATTGCGGCAGCGTGAAGTGATGCAGGGTGACCATCGGTTCAAGCCCCCGGGACTTTGCCCCGGCGATCATCGTGCGGTACTGTTCAAGCGCAGCCTCATCCCATACCGCCAAAGTGGGCTCAATCCGACTCCACTCAATGGATAACCGGTGTGAATTCTGGTTCGTTTCCGCAGCGTGGTCGAAATCCTCAGCCCATCGCCCGTCCCACCACTCACAGGCGCGTCCGGATACATGGCCGTTGATGATGCGGCCTGGTGTCCTTTCCCACTCGTACCAATCATTGAGCACGTTATCGCCTTCAACCTGGTGAGCTGAAGTCGCTGTCCCCCAAAGGAAATCAGGCGGGAAGGTATACGAGGCCTTGATCATGTACCCTCGTTCTCCTCACTCGGAGTAACAGCCTGTTTCACCCTCAGATCCGCAAAAACCTGGCGAACTCCTGTAGGTTTGAAACCCAGGTCAAAAGCATCCTCGAACGATCTGTAGTCATCATCGGGAACCCGCAGGAATACGGTGAGTTTTTCCTGGATGAGTTGGTGCATCAAGGCACCAAGGACAGACTTTGTAAAACCCCGACGATAGCCTAGGCTGTCTCCTTCAGCATAGATTTCGGCGGCGAATTTGGTTTGCCAATTAATTCCCGAAGCAGCAAACCCTCCCTTCGACCGTATCTCGAAACGAGGGCTTCCATCTGGAGACTGTCTGCGTTCGAGCAAGACGTTAATGATGGGTTCAAACCCACGTGCATCAAGGCGCAGCAGGTTGCTCATCCGGATCGGGGAAAGATCGGCCGCACCGATCAGGAATTCCTGCTGCTCAATTGGAAGGTACGTGAGATAGTGACGTTCAGGCTTAAGGGACTTTTGGATCAAACCGCGCAGGGCTTCTTCCGTTCCAGCAAAAGGGATCACAAGCGGCCTGAACAGATCGATTCCTGTCTGGGCTAATGCCAGGAAAGCGCTTAAATTTTCGGTGTTTGGATAGTACCCGAACAGTTGCACTTTCCCGCAATCATGCACGAGGCCATAGTAGCTGGCGAGCGCATCCGATGCAGAACGCACATCCAGCAGCATTCGCAGTACGTCCCTTTGTTCGCATGGAATGGGTTCTACGTGCGCCATAATCGCCTAGTTACGCCCTCTCCGCCTGTTATTAAGGCTACTGGACTCGCCGGGCCTGGGCAAGCACTTCGACTCCGGCCGCCCCTGGTCCAAGACTGAAGATATCCAGCACGAAGGATGGGTTCTCATCCACCGGACCATCGATCACACCTTCCCAGAGGTTGTATCCCACGAGCTCATCGATGGTATTCCGCAGGATTCCCACAACGCGCACCTGATATTGACCTGGGGACATGCCTTCCGCAGTCTCGACTTCACCTTCAAGATGGGCAAAGCCAAGCCCCTCTTCGATGTTCACAGTCGAGAGAGCCACCGTCAGAGGAAATAGATCCTGTTGATCTGGGGCTGCGGCAACCGAGGAACTGAGTTCGGCAATAGCATAGGCAAAATCCACCGGGTGATCTGAAAAAGGCGCGGATAAAGGAATGCGTAAGCCTGCCTGAATCATATCTAAAGGCGCATTCGCAGCTGCGGCGTCGATCAATCTACCATTCTTATCGAACAGCTTGATCACAACCGTGAGTGATTCGAGGTCGTTGGGGGTATTGTTCTCAGCCTCAAGCAGACAGACCATCCTGCCAGAGGGCGAATCGTAGCAGTTCACCGGGCTCAGGCTCAGTGGGACGGGCGTGGGAGTTGGGAGCAGATAATCAACAGGTTCTCCCTCCGTGCCGGGGATTCGGATCTGCTGTCCAATCGATAAGAATGATGGATCGACTCCCGGATTAACGACCAATAGATCTTCCAGAGTCACGCCATACCGCAAAGCAATCCCCAGCAATGTCTCACCTTGCTGGACGATGTGCACGAAAGGCGTTGGCGTAGGGCCCAGTGGGAATGCCGTTTGCTCTGCGGGAGGGGGTGTCGCGGTTCTAGAGGCAGTAGCTGTCGCAAACGGCATTAAGCTGTCCGTTGGAGTAAGCTGAATACCTGTTGCAGCGTTCTGGCAGCCAGCTAGCGCCAGGCAGGCAAGGCAGAGGGGCACAATTCTTGCTCGCTTGACCATGATCGTCGATTATACCAATGGGGGATTAGCGACACACTGTCCGGTATGCTAGACTTCCGTTGGGTTATTAAGGATCATACCTTGGCCAGCGAAACAACCAGCACTCTCACAGAGGCGATTGCAGCGATTCGCACCGGTGATCGCGCCCGAGCGCGTGAGTTGATTTCACGGTTATTGCGCGCCGACTCCCAGAATGCCGAGTACTGGATCTGGATGAGCTCGGTTGTTGACCTGCCGCGCGAGCGCATCTACTGCCTCGAGTCTGCTTTGAAGATTGATCCTACCAACCGGGCGGCCCTGCGAGGCCTAGCCGTCCTCGGAGCCAGGCGTCCGGACGAGAAGGAAATCCCTTCCCCGGTTCGAATCTCGAAGCGTGAATACACTCTTCCGCAAACGCAGGCTGGACCAGAGAAGGAAACGGAGCCTGTCGACGAAACGGGACCAGTGGTCGGGCTGCCGAAAGCAGCAACCACCACATTCAAACCGAAGCGGGGCGCGAACGTTGGCCGGATGGCCGGCATGCTGGCCGTAGGCGGGGCGCGAACGTTGGCCGGATGGCCGGCATGCTGGCCGTAGGCGTGCTCGGTATCGGGATTATCGCCGCAATTGTTTACTTCGTCCTGCCAAGATTCCAACCGAGGTTCCTCGGTTTCGCCTCAACTCTTCCCCCGCCAAGCCCGACGGCTACAGATACTCCACTTCCAGGCACACCGACTGCGACACCGATTCCGGCGGCTACACGCATCATTCGCACGCCGATACCGACCGAGTTTTTTGAGACTCCGATCGCACTGCTCATCGACTCCACCGGAACACCGACGCCGATTGCAGGTTATACACCGCATCCAAGCTTCGAAGCTTATGAGGCGGGGATCAAAGCGCTTCAGCGCGGGGACTATGAGCAAGCGATCGATTTCTTCGATCAGGTCCTGTCGCTTTCACCCGAACTCCCGGATGCACTGTACTTCAAAGCCGAAGCCCAGCGGTTGCAAGGAGCGATCGGCACTGCGATTAAAACCTACGACGAACTGGCAAAGATCGCGCCAGATTACGCTCCAATCTATCTGGGACGAGGACGCGCGCTGCTTGAACGTGATACAGACGCAGCGCTGCGTGACTTCGATCGGGCACTTGAACGTGATCCAGGCTTTGTCGAAGTCCACCTTGAAATCGCAAAATACTACGCTGAGAACAAGCTTTGGCAGCGGCTTTCGACCAGTGTGGAGGAGGCCCTGGCCAATGGTGCCAGCACGCCGCGCTTAATGATCTACCTGAGCGAAGCGTATCTGAACCTGGCCCGCTTTCAGGACGCGCTGACCTACGCACTGGAAGGCAGTGCGGATGACCCGGCCATGCTCGAAGGCTATCTGGCTGTAGGCCGGGCTTACGTGGCGCTGGCTGTCAACACACTGGATCCAGGCTACTTCTCGACCGCCATCTGGCCGCTGCAGACCTACACTGCCTACTCTCCAGCGGATGAGCGCGGATGGGCTGCACTCGGCCGTGCGCTGGTTGGCACCGGTCAATATGATCAGGCACTCGAAGTGTTGAATATTGCTCTCGAGATCAATGACCGCTACGCCCCTGCCTACCTCGCCCGGGGAATTCTCTACGCAAAGAAGGGAGAATACGAGATCGCTTTCGACGACATCCTCGACGCAAAGCGCTACGGACCGGTCTCCTTCGATCTCTATATCAACGCGGCCAGGACTCTCGTTGAACTCGGCGATCCCCAGCTCGCACTGCGTGATTACACCGGACCGGCCATCACCTTCGCTAATGAGTTGAGGAACTCTTTTATCAAGGAACGTGAACTCGGCGAGATTTACGCGCTGCAGGGGTTGATTTTCGAGGCTAATCCTGATGTGAGAAGCGATGCGATCCGGATGTGGAACTACGTTCTCAGCCTCGAAAATGCGCTGCCGGCTACTCGAGAACTCGCCCAGCAGCATTATGACGAACTAACTGGTGTTGGTCCCACGCGCACACCGACATCCAGCCCAACGCCGAGTCCCACTCCTACAAGCAGCGCTACAACTACGGTATCGCCCACCCCTTGAGTTTGACGAGGATGCACTCTGGCGCAGATCCTGCACAGATAAACTCAACAGTCATCAACCGGTTCCGATAATGCACGCTCAGAGAAAATTCCTGCCGATCCTATTGCTGTTGCTCAGCACACTCCTTGCCGCTCTCGGGATTGATTCCGCTGCTGAGCCGGCGTCGCCTGTTGCATTCATCATCGTCCTGCTAACGATCACGTGGATTGCATTATTTTCGGTAAAGGTCGATTCAACCCGGGTCGATATCACACACGTTCTCGGTTTCGCCTACGGCCTGGTCGAGGTCTCCTCTTGGGCGTTGATCGCGGCAGGAACCGGGTTGATTCTTGGGTCGATCCTCGGTGGTTTTTACCGTCGGTCTGATCGTTCTGGAACCTCCTCCGGTATCGACCACGTTGCTGAACTTCTACAATCGCCGGCTCGAAGCATTCTCGCCCTGACAACCGCCTTAGTCCTCTACCACGTCTGCGGTGGAAGAACGCTCTCAAGGGAGAATCCACTGCCAGGTTCCGTGCCGTTTCTTGCAGCTGCCGTGGGCTTTAGCGTGTGTTTTCTAGGGCTGATCCTGGTGGAGCGCAGGTTCAAACGGGTGTTAAAAATGAGCAACCGAATAGCCGTTTCCCTGAGTTTACTGATTGTTGTGCCGCTCCCGGTCGCGATGCTTGGCGCAACCTCCTACGCGATCCTTGGCCTACCAGCTTTGATGATCTACTGCTTGCTGATTGGAATCGCGGCGCCATTCAACAGGCAGCTTGTTCAGAACATATCCCTGGATGAGAAACTGCAGGGCCGATTGGTGGAGTTGGAAGGGCTGGAACAGTTTGCAGAATCGCTCGCCGTCGCCTTGACCTCGCAAGATCTGCATAATGTCATCCTGGATCAAGCCATGCGAGCGACCAAAGCTCAAGCCGGCCATCTCGCCTTGTTCAGCGGTCCTGATAAGCGATTGGTCGTCGTATCATCAGAACCCCCAGACAGCAGGAATGACGTCTTCACTGGGAATGCACCAGCGCCCGAATTCACGAGGCAGGTTGCTTCCAATTCACAGCCAACACGGTTTGATGGGTCGGAAGGGCTCACGACAATCGAAAATATATCCAGCCGCGAAATGCATTCTCAACTGGGTGTCCCGCTGCTTGATCCGGGCGGTAATCTCGGTGCCATCGTCGTGGAGCGCTTCACTCGGAAACCCTTTTCGGATGCCGACCAGGCGACACTGGTGAGGATCGCCTCACAGGCCGCAGGTGCGCTTCGCAATGCCCGGCTTTATCAGGAACTCGAGCAACGCCTTACCGAACAGTCTTTGCTGTATCAAGCAAGCATGCAGATCGGAGAAACGCTGGAAACGGAGGCTGTTGCGCTCGCCACCGCTGACGGCTTACGAGTCGCCCTGAAAGCTCATCAGGTGACAGTATACCAATGGCAGGCAGATGAAGGCCGACTCCAAGTAGTCGCCTCTGTCATCGATGGTAGGCCGGTTCAGGATGCGAAAAATGATCAGTACGACCCGCGTGATTTCCCCTTCATGCAGGCTTGTTTGCTCGAGAGAAAAACGCAGCGCTGGGATCTGGAATCCGCTCCAACGGATGCCGACAGAACGTTCCTCGAACAGAATCGGAAAGGCAGCAGCTTACTGTTGGCTCCGCTGGCGATCGGCCAGCGGACGCTCGGATTGCTGGAGGTCACCTCGCAAAAACCCGGGGGGTTTTCATCCGAGGCAGAACGCATTGCACAATCGATAGCTATTCAGGCTGCGATTGCCTTTGAGAACACTGGCTTGTTCCAATCCACGATCGAAGGTCACGACCGGCTGATGGCCATCATGAACTCTACACGAGAGGGGGTCATCATGATTGACCTCCACGGCCGGATGCTGCTTGTCAACAAGCTCGCCGGTGAATTCGCCGCGCTCGATCATCGCGCAATGGAAAACCATCTGATCACGGATCCCGAGTTGCATCTTGAAACTCGCCTCGGCTACCAGCGTGGAGACATCCAGAATCTGCTCGCTGCCCTGGCGAGAGGCACGAGCTACTACGCCGGATCAAACACCTTTCAGACAAGCAAAGACGATGCACGCTTCCTGCAGCGGAACGACTCGCCGGTCTTCGATTCGGATGGAGATCTAATCGGTTGGCTTATCGTGCTTCGCGATGTTACCCAGCAGCGAGAACTCGAGCAATCCAGGAATCAGCTCACGGAGATGATCGTCCACGACCTGCGTGGACCGCTCACAGCCATTCTAAGCGGCTTGACGCTCCTCAAGACACATATCGATGAAGGACCAGATTCTCCGGTCGTCGAGCAGGCTATAACAGTATCTGAGCGCAGCGTTCAGCAAATGCTCGGCCTGGTAAATTCGCTGCTCACAATAAGCAACCTCGAGTCGGGTTCCGCCCGACTCAATATTGAAATGCTTGATCTGGCCACTATGCTGCGCGAGATTGTTGAGATCTACCTGCCCGAGGCGAACAAATCTGGCATCATCATCGATCTCGATGTAGAGACCATCCCTGAGATTCAAGGCGACCGGGAGAAGATCGCAAGGGTCTTTAGCAATCTGATCGATAACGCACTTAAATTCACGCCAACCGGTGGACAGGTGAAACTCAGCCTTACACAGGCCGGAGATCTGGCAGACATCCAGATCATTGACAGCGGCCCGGGCATACCGATGGAATATCGAGAGCGGATTTTCGATCGATACGGACAGATCCCGGGCACGAGTGGGCGCCGGCGCGGGACAGGGCTTGGCCTGGCTTTTTGCAAACTTGCGGTCGACGCTCACGACGGCCGGATCTGGGTTGAAGATAGTCCCGCAGGAGGCAGCAATTTCCATATCCAGCTGCCGATCGGTGGTCCGAAACCCAGTCAAGATAACTGACCAGCCACGGCCCAGCTTCTCAATTCAACAGCAGTTTGTTCAGGTCACATTTCTTGAGAAACCCACGAAAGGCAGCGGCCTCGAGCAGCGAGTGCCGGAGTTCCTCCGCACAGCCCTCAACCTCAATCGTATCACCCTTCCCTGCAGTAAGCAGGACCGTACCGCTGAGATCGTCCTCAAGGGTCACCAGTCCCCGGGCTGCCAGATACTCAAGGCCAGTTTTCACCGTCGATCTCACGCTGCCCAGATTTTCGGCAGCGTGCAGAAGGTTAAAACAGCCCTCCTGCTTACGCAGGGCAAACTTCACCAATCCAGCAAGATGGCGCACATAGTCCTCAAAACGAGTGTAATTCGGTTCCAGAGCGACGACGATCAGCTGCCGGGGCTGGACTCTCTCAAGAGCGTCGAGCAGGTTTCTTCGGTCAGCCGGTGCAGTCCAAACCACGAGTGTTGCCGCCGGCTCAAGTTCACTGCCGGGTTTTCCCCCGACCTGATCATCTGGACGCCCCTCGCTCCAGATTTGCACCTGGGCATCAAGCTGAAGTTCAGCGACCTTGAGATCGGGTCTTGAATCCCAGCGCCAATCCAAGATCGCCACCTCCCCGCCCGGCTCTGGAATGGAG
>JARRJK010000130.1:0-6685 GCA_037379555.1 Anaerolineales bacterium
GTGCTGGATATCGACGCCTCGATAAAAGGCGGACGCTTTGTGCGGTTCTGCGACTGCTTTAACATCCCGATTATCACCTTCGAGGACGTGCCCGGCTTCCTGCCCGCACCGCTTAACCTGACATCCTCGAGAAGATCCAGTGCACCGGATCAATAATTGCCATCCTTCCTCAATGGGTGATTCAGGAAATCCTCCGCGGTTAATCCCTCAATGACACTGCTAATTTGAATATTCCTCGGCTTGTCGGTTTGGTCTCTGAGTACGAAGGTGTATTCCCCCGAGGGAAATTCAGTCGGACCTGAAATCTCACATACCAGACTTTTAGAAAATGTGACTTCGATCCCTTCAGGAATCAGGCCAGGCAATGCCCCTAAAGTCGGAGTTGGTGGAATCGATGTGAGGGTGGGAGTCGGTGGGGCGCGTGTTGCAGTGCTCGTGGGGATCGATGTGGAGGTAGGTTTCTCGGTAGGCAACATGAGCGTAGATATGGTCGCAATCTGTGAGGGAGTACATGCAGAAATCGGCAACAGAAAGACGACGATCCCCAGCTAACGGAACCATGCATTCATGATTTCCTCCTCCTGGCAATAATAAGCCCGACCTCAGATGAGGTCGGGACTGATGTCGGGGAACAGCAACTTTTTCCTATGGATGGCATTGTGACCTGCTTCACATGATAGGGTAATCCCGCAGGAATCTCAATAGAACAAACAATCGGCCCCAACCAGGCGGGAGCCGGCTTGCGAGCCTGTATTGGCAGGGCACATCATGCCAGGATCAAGTAGATTGTCGGAAATTCATATGGGCTTGAATCTGCTAACGAAGATCATCGATCCTGCAATACAAGACAGTCCCCAACGTGTACTGAGTTTCAGCTTGATGGGTTTCGTGCACGTGCCTGAAATCATTCTAAAGGCAACAGCGGGGCCGCATGCTATGTCGGCCGCGCCAGTCCCCTCATTATTAGATATAGGCCGATGAACCTCGTGATCGGGTCACAAGTTTCAATCACTGCGGCAGGCAATCCCCTCGATCATGAGCAAACAGTCGTCATCGATGAATTCCGTCGTCGACGTCATGCGCGCGGGAAATTGACCTCTCTCAAAATAATCGTTGAAACGTTCTTCCATGAGCGGCAAATCGCCGATCTCCTTCAGCCATACGTTCACCTTGATCAAATCCGCCAGCTACAACCCCACTTCTCCCAGAGTCCGCCCCAGGGCCTTGAAGCAATCTTCAAGCTGAGCCGGGAAGTCGTCCCCGAACCCGCGGTGCAGCCCGAGGTAGACGGTGTCTCCGGCAATGACCGCCCGGGAATAACTGTAGGGCGTTGGAATTCTGCTGACGCTGGACATGGCCCTGCTCCTTCTGCGAGTCGACGGCAATCCTCGGATTGACCATCGATCCTTTTTCTGCGAGCCGGTTCTCCGGAAATCCTGGCCTCACAAACCGCTTCATCGATTGCAGCTCCACTGCATTCCAGGTTGACTTCCGCCAGACGTTCGATGGAGATGGATTATTCCAGAAGCCAGGATCGCCACCCTTTTCATTCGTCAGCAAGCAGTTCAAAACTGTCGATGACCCTGCCGTGTTGATCGATCGCCCTGCCAACCAGCCGGTTATCGTGGATCTCAATCACCATGAAATGATGGGCGCTCACGGCCACCTGACTCCCCGGCTCCGGCTCGTTCAACTCATAGAGCTCCGCCCCTCCACCCGCAGTGACGATGTAAGTGATGCCGTTCCTCAAGATGCGCTCATAACTGTGATGATGTCCCATCAATACTGCATCGACACCGTACTTCTCAAACAGTGGAACGAGTCTTTCCCTCGTACCTAACTCCAGGAAATCCTCACTCCGTGAGGTGAAGACCCCGATATGAAAAAACACGATCAACCATTGGGCATCGTTGCCTACTAAGGTACTCTCCAGCCACGCCAATTGCTCATCATCCGGAAAAGGCTCCCTTAAGGGATAGCCATCGACCTTGAGACTGATAAAACGGGCATTGCCATATTCAAACGTGTACCAAAGCTCATCCCCGGGGAGATGGAACACGTCCAGGTATTTGTGATCGATTTCGTTCGAGTCGTGCTCTTCATGGTTTCCAAGCGTCGGATAGAACGGCGCGATCCGGAGCAATGGCTCCTCGATGTTGAAGAACCGGTTCCACTCTGAAACGGCTTTTCCATTTTCCACCAGATCTCCGGTATGCAAGATGAAATCCGGCTGCATATCAACCATCTGTCGTATGATCGCTCTATGTACCCGATCGCCGCTGCGGGTATCACCATAAACGGCAAACCGGAAACCTGAATCACCCGGAGCGGCTGCCGTACGGAATACCGCTACCTTGCCGCTGTCGACTCGATAGTAGTAGAGGGTATATGGCTTCAATCCGGTGAGCTGCACTTCATGGTGAAGCACACGCTCGTTCTCTTCCACGACGTGTCCCAGATCAGCATCCGGTCCAAATTCAACCTGCCCGGCTATTGGAGACGTGGTTTCCCATACAACCCAGACCGAGTTGGTTGTGACGGATTGCAGGAAGGGTCCTCTCGCTTGTGGGCGATTCTGATTGGTAATGAGGATGTGCAATGCGAAGTAAAGGGAAACGAGCAAACACGCAGCCGCGAAGATCAGCAGACTTAATCGCCGTAAACGAGACATGACTCTCGACCCGTGGAAGTCAAAAGCTTTCGCCAATCAGTGTAATCGAAACAACTTCAACCCCCCAATATTCTCGAACGGAGGGCTCGGCTATGCCCTCTTCCTGGAAATCGCGGCCTGGTCTGTTCATCATCGATTGTATGATGGGATCGAGGATAATTCGAGCGGCCCCCGGTCGCCATCTTGCTTGCAGCTCATGCCAACCGGCTATCGAATGATCGGTAAAACTGCTGCGCTGCATTGCGTCGAACAGCGGAGGCGTCCCGAGCACAGCGAGGGATCTCCTGATCAACAGTACCCTCCATTCAGACTTCTCACGAATTCAATCACGCTGAATTCATATCACAGTCCACCTATCCCCGATTATCTCAACCATCATGAACAATGATCCATCGTTCCCAGCCTCATACTAAGCTTGGTGCTGGAAGCTCCATCGTCGATCGCAATGCATATTTCCGATTGTGGGCAAATGCAAGTTGGATCGGCCATTAACCAATCATCGAGGTGAGAACCTGGAACTGTACAGGGCGATTTTCCCACCAGACTGACAAGGGTTTGAAGCGCCGTCGTGAGGGCTAATTCCCGGGAGGTATCACTTCAATGTAGTAATCCAGGTTACCACATACGCTGATGTTACCCGCTCCGAAGTACTTGCCGAAAACCCTGACATGATCGCCAGTTTGAACCTTTAACGCTTGTTCACTTGCAGCAGAATTCAAGCATTGCGGTCGATCAGGGTCGAAGAGGTAGTGGATAAACACGATCACACCTTCAACATCCATTGAAAAATAGCACTGCCCCTCATCCACAGAGCAATCGCTGCCGAGGCCTGACACGCCTGTAACCTCACCCTGCGCGACGACGTCTCCGTTCACTTCGATCTCAAGTGCAGAGTGGACCGCAGTCTCTTGCGCTTGCAATACCTCTGAAAAATCATCGCCCGCTATCCCGGTGAATTGGCAGGAAGCAAACATCCATGACCCGAGCAGGATCGCGAGCGGTATGAGCAGCCCATGCCGGTCAAACCTGTGTTTGGGCGGAAGGTTATTTTGAGAACGGTTTCGTTTAAAGTTCCTGGACACGGTGGATACCCCTTTACACCCTCACGATCGTCTGGCGATTTTGACCTTAAAACGACTTTGTTCGTGGTTGGTGCAATCAACCTTCATCTAGTGAGCTGATGCTAGATATGGTGAACGAATAGCCCATTTTCCCTTAATCACACGATGAGTTTCCTTCATCCTGTAGATTCACGGACTCGGCAATTTCGAGCGCTTTCACGAAATCCGCGTCTGTTGAATGAGGATCACTTAACATGCTTTCAACCTGAACAAGCGCTTCGCCCACCGACAGAGTTGTCCCATCTTCTATTTGCACGATCTCGTCCCAAGCCACAGATCCATCGGTGAAGTTCAGCCATGCCGCCAGCAGCTGAGCCTCAGCTTTCTCGAGCTTATCTGGACCCTTAGGGTTCATCACTCGATCTGCTGATTCAATATTATCAAGTGAAATGACCTCCCCGAAATAGCCAGATGCCTCGCTCACAAGATCGAGGTAGCGCTGAAGGGTATCCTCACGAAAATGCGGTTTGCCCTTCCCTGAGAACTGATGTTTCCAGAATCCCTGCGAACGTGAGCAGAATTCATTGCCTGTGATCAATTTCGGGACGTCCACAGCCGAAACACCACCATCATCATCCTGAACCTCGAGTGTAATCTCGTAAAGCCCGGGCGAGATAAACTCGATCGTGGCGGTATCAGATGCGTGGAATGGTTTCATCCTTGCTTCTACTGTCCGCCGCCTGCTCGAACAGCGCCAGCAAGGAATTATCGCACGATGATGCCTCCCAACTCGTGATCGATGAGGTCATCCAGCCCGATTCGCTTGAGCAGGACCTGATCGCGTTTGGATACCCCGAGCCGATGCAGCCGGGGGACGTCCTGGAGCCCTACAACTTCTTTGGCGAAGATCCCGCGCCGGGGCAAACCACATTCGAAGCCGAGACCTGGTTCTTCTGGATCGACGACCTGCCGGGCGGTCTCTTCGCCCATGAAACCCGTTTCGTTTTCGTCGACCGCCAATCGGGAGACATCACGGTCCAGAAGCAGGAATGGTGGCCGGTGCTCAACGGGCAGGGCCTGTGGCTCGACAATGCGAGCTACCTCGATCCGGAGAATTGGCTCTATTCGACGCTCTCGATGACCGCAGAGGAAACCGATCGCACCGGCATCAAAACGCGCATGGTCCGGTTCATGCGGATGATGCCTCCGGCACAGGTGTTGGAGAGCCCCGGGCAGGCCATGATCATCAACGCCTCCGCAGCCGATGAACGCGGCGCGGGGGACTTCATCCTCAGTGGAAAGCAGATGGCTGAGAAACTGCAGAACGCAGGATTCAAGACGACCTATATGGGCCCCGAATCCGACCCGCAGCCGGAGCGCGTCGGGCAGCCCTTCAGCGATTCAACCCGCACAACCCAGCAGCCCTGGTACCAATGGCTGGAAGAGCGCGCCGGCCAGATGCAGCCCGGGGAGACCCTGGCGGTCTATATCACCGGGCATGGCGCATACCAGGAGGGGGATTCGTACATCGGTGGTAAACAAGGGATCGTCGTCGACCGGGTTCTGGCCCAGGTGCTGAAGAAATTCAACCCCGGCGTGGACATCATCGTCATCACCGACTCCTGCAAGGGTGGCGGCTTTGCGGATGCGCTCATCGATATCGCCGATCTCACGCTCACCGCCTCAAGTAAGAACAGCTCGACATCTGGCGATCACGATTTCACGCTCTCATGGATCAACCCTCTATTCACTACAGATCTCAATCCATTCGATGAGGGCAATGAATTCACCAGCAGCTTGCTCGAAGGGTGGAACCAGCTCTCTGAAGATCCGGCAGCGATCGAACGCATCCACCAGGAAGCCAGGGAGGGTGGTTTCGGGTTCTGGCCGGTATTCCTGGCGAAAGCTTATGAAGAGGGCGATGCATACAACTGGGCCTCAAGATTCATGTTCTCCAGCCCTATCGTTCAGCTCGGCAGCGAGAAGACCAAAGCCGTCGTCAACCTTCAGGGAGCTACGGGAGATCTCAAGTCCTGCAGCACGGGTGAGCCTGTCGGCGATGCGGCGCCGGTTCAACAGGACGCTGACCATGTCTGGGTGAGCTGGGAAAACGTGGGGGGTGAGTATGTGCTGCGCTTCAACGCACGCTTTCCGGGGGTTGAAACCATCGACCCGCCGATCTGGGGCGGCTTCGAGATCTACAACCCCTCCCGCCCTGTGAGTGAGGATCATGAAGGTTATATCTTCAATGCGGTCGGCAATTTCCAGCTGGGTTTTCTGGCGGGTGGGACAACGTTCACCCCCCGGCTGAACGAAGTGAACGATGCCGGCCACTGGCAAAATATCCCCAATCCTCCCTTCTCTGGCTTCGTGCACGGGAATGTGATCTCGGTCGATCTGCCCGGGTATCTTGTCCCTCCCAATGGCAAGTTCTACTTCTACACCGATGATGGGTCGTACTGCGATTCGGTTGGATTGGATGCCGATGGCCAACCAACCGGGGTGATTCCGGCCGGGGGGCCGTTGATCAACCTCCCAACCCCCAATCTCGACGCGCCAGACGTGCTGCCCCGCACCATCTTTGATCTTCCCGCTAACCCGATTGACTGCGCAACGGGCGAGCTGGTTGACGATCCCGGTGTCGATATTCGTCAGGTGGATCTGAGCAATCCCTCCGGAGACAGCTTGAACATCGCTGTCGTCCTAGGAGATCCCGGCCCGGCGCGGCTCGACAACTTCAGCTTTGCCGTTTCATTGAGCCTTTTCTCTGATGCAAAGAACCCCGTTCTCTATACGCAGCAGTTCCATGCCGGCGAAGTCACTCGCTCCAGGCAGAATCCCATCACCGGCGATCTGATGGCATCGGGTGCAGGCTTCACGATGAAAGAGGGCACGCTGTTCGGTACACCCGTGACGACGGTCTCCTTCGAGCTCCCAATCGATGAACTGCCGG
>JARRJK010000131.1:0-6605 GCA_037379555.1 Anaerolineales bacterium
CCGGCCTGCCCCCTACTGGGAGCACGCCGACATTGTCGGCGGCAATCTGATGCACGAGAATGGCCAACCCCCGGCTCTTGCTCAGTACATGACCCTGGTCAGAGCCCACGCTTATCAAGATGCGCCGCTCACACCCAATGACTCACCCTTTCCCGTCTTGATTTTCTCGCCGGGGTACATGACCAATGTACTGATCAACACGATCCAGATGGAGAAATTAGCCAGTCACGGCTACGTTGTCTTCGGGATCGACCATCCCTATGAGGGTTTCGGGATCGTCTACCCCGATGGACAGCTTGCATTGGCCGATCCCACGCTCAGGGATCTCGTCATCCGGGGAGATACGGGATTGATCAATTTTGATGCGAGCCTTGCGATCTGGACCGCGGATACCGCCTTCGTGCTTGACCAGCTATCCCAACTCAATGCACCGGCCAGCGGTTCCATCTGGTCTGGACAGCTGGACCTGGAGCATGTGGGAGTCTTCGGCGTCTCTTTTGGCGGCTCGACCGCCGGGGCGTTCTGCTACCAGGATTCGCGCTGCGCCGCCGGGGTCAATATCGATGGGTACCAACACGGCGCATTCATGCAGAACGCAGCTCTGCAGCAGCCCTTCATGTTTATCTACAGTCCCGGCAACAAAGGGCTCAACAACTTCCTCTACCAGAGGGTGGAGAATGATGCGTACAGCCTGACGATCGCGGGGAGCACACACATGGGGTTTTCTGACGCCGGCTTCGCCTCGCCTATCTTGCGCTACTCAAACATCCTGGGCTCCATCAGCCCGGAGAGGCTGGCCGAGATCACGAACGCCTACCTCCTGGCCTTTTTCGACACGTACATTAAAAGGAAAGAGGCGCCGCTGCTCGAAGCAGCCCATTCGATCTATCCAGAGGTCGACTTTCAGAGCCGGTAATTTTGCCCGACCCCGACGTCCGGATCGTTCTGCAAGAGGGGAGTGACCGATTACTCCCTCCTCGAAGGCGATTGGGTTTCCGATGACGACGCGAATCCGCCGTTCAACACTGAATGAAGTTGCGGCATGAATGCCCGCACTGTCCATTCAGCCGGGCATTCACGATCTCGAACCTGTTCTTTCATCTCGACCTGAACTCGCGCCCGGGCAGCCTCGCGTGGCGGGTTCTGCTCAGGACAGCGGCTTCCTGATTCAACCACGGCCGCCGGATCAGCGCCCACGAGTCGCCCCGCTTCCGCAGCAGCTTCCGGCGGGACGACTCGTGGAATCTTTCGATGGGAGTTGCGCTATTGCGTTCGAACTCACGCAACTATAAGCGTCTCACTGCCAGATTATTCGTCAGGGGATTGCAGCGGCTCCAGCACATCGGTCGACCACATCCTGGATCGCCATAATCACCTGCTCTGGATTTTGAATCTGCGGATAGTGCCCGATCTTACCGACCCTCAACTCACTGTCATCGCTCAGCAGAAGCAGCTCCTGCTGCAAGTCGTTCCACAAGCTTTGAATCGCTTCACCCTGGGTTCCTAAAGACGCGGGAGGCTGAGAGTCCGCCATGACAATCAGTGGTAGATCGCCGAAATCTGTGAACATCCCCGCTTGCGCCAGGGTGTGCGGCGACTCGACGCTTTCGTCGAACCAGGCCATACTTGATTCGGGCAAGTATGCTTCCATCGGATTGTAGATTTCCGGTGGTAGGTTATAGGGATTGCCCTTGTATCGCCCCGGCGAGCCCAGATGAGAGAGCAAACTGATCAAGGGCCGGATACCTTGATCGGGGATATCCGGCTTTACACCGAGAACTTCGAACCGGTCGAGCATTTCAGGATGGCTGGATTCGAGCAGCACCATGCCGCACACCTGATCTCGATACAGGCCAGTGAATATTCTTGCGTAGGCACCACCGAATGCATGCCCTACCAGGACATACGGCCCTCCCTCGCCAGCCACATTCAGGACGGCCTCCAGCTCTCTGGCGATGGTCTCGCCATCCCGGGGAAGCGGTCCGGGTTCGCTCCACAGGATCCCCGCTCGATCATAGCTGCAGGCACGGGCGAATTCCGCTACGGCCGGCTGAACCATAGCCCAACTCAATACTCCATATTGATCAAGGTCCGATTCGAAGAGGACCGTCGGGCTCCCGCTCCCCACGCAGTTCAGATGAATGCTGTGTGTGCCGAGATCGACCATTTCGCCCGGTGGAGGATACTCAGCGTGATAGTTGCGCCGGGCGATGGATTCTCGAACCAGCAGATAGACAATCAGCCCTGCGGCGAGAATCAGCCCAGCAAGCAAGAACCGTCCGATCCAACGTAATGTGGTGTTGAGTGCCTTCTTTGCGGTCATGCGTTCCCAGTCCTTTCCTCTGGAGGTTCAAAATCCTACGGACGTGAGGATTCTCGAAAACAGAGAGGCCGCAGTCAAGCCAGTCCTAAACCAATGTAAGCTGCGCCTTCGTGCTAAATCGTTCGTCGAATGCTGGATGCATGGTTGTCATCCAATTCAAAAGGGATGGGATTCGTCGGCCGACCGCAGATCCAAAACCAGGGGAGACGCACATGATATTCAAAAGCCAGAGGGATCAGGGCGTCGATATGTGGAATGACAGCCCCGATTAAGGCAAGACGAATGCGATAGCTCCTTGGCAGCGGGTCGAGGAAATCCATGCAATTTGTATACAGATTTTGCCCCTCCAAAAACTATCGGATAGCTATCAAACCCGCCGTACAACCGCCCAACCTGCTACAGACCTGTGCTTCTGGGTGGACCATCTCGGGAAGATGCATCCTTCTCGTGTGCTCGGCCTCATCCACCAAATCCATTCGTCTGGAAATGCTTGATCGCCACCATGGCCAGAATGTCCTGCACCTTGAATATCCCTCGAAAGGGCAGTCCAAATCCTGACTCGTTAATCCTTTCAACGCGAACCATTTCCCATCAGGCCATAACATCCCCTGGCTCAGAAATCTTTACTCTCTTTCATACATCTTATCTGTGACAACAACTTCGATCTGCCAGGGGGAGTAAAAACAAGCGGCGTATCACCGCCGCCTCGCTCCTGAAGATCATCCGGTTTCCATCTCAACCAGCTCCATCCTTACTACGTTTCGACGCTGGCGCCCTGTTTCGAAAGGCTGATTTTCAGGCTCCTCATGGCTTTTGGATAAGGTCACGGGCCGGGGATCCAGACTGGCATTCCTAATCCTATTGCGCTCCACCCCCAGATTACGGCTGTGAGATCCTCAATACTCAACCGCATACGAACATCACGAGAGGCACCCCACCAGGGTAGATCGCCTCCCATCGAGCACACGAATCGCATCTGGAAGTGCCTCTCTTGGTACCTCCTGTTTGCACGCCAGTGGAACCTCCAGCGCCGTCGAACCTCACGGGCTGAGGGCAGAAGGGGCAGCCCTGCGCAAGAAAGGAAAGCTCCACCGAGGTGCATGCTGACAGGAGCAGTTCGAGCTCAGTTCAGCTGCCAGTCGATCTGGAAGTTGCCTTTCGCCTGGTGGCCATCCACAACCAGTTGGTACCGCCCGTTCTCTTGAAGATCGATATGGGCGGTCTGGTTGACGTCGGCTCCGGCATCGTACGTCTCCTGCCATACCACCTGTCCGTCGGGATTGACGACGCGCATATCCAGGCTTCCCTCTTCCACGGTCGCGCCGTAATCCATCGTCAGGCGTTGACCGGCGTCGGCACTCACCTTTTTAGTGTAAGGCCCATTAAAGTACTGGAAGCGCTTGTCGACATGGCCCGGCACATCAGGCCCGGCACATCCCCGACAGGTATACGAGGAACCCCAGCTCGCCAGGGCCAATGCCATGGCGAGCAGCAGGACAACCCAGCCTCCGTTTAGAAGCAGTCTTTGTCTCTTGTTGCTTTTTCCATACCCATGAGAAGCACCCATACTTTGACCTCCATTCAAACCTACCTCGTGAAACCTGCCCAATACTGGCTCGAGCCAGTAGAGCGATTGTAGGTACCTGATATTAGAGGAAGGTCAGAGTCGCTGCGCGCTAAGCCTTATTGACCAATAGCTGCCCTTTCACCTCTTCGATTTCATTCGCCCCAAGCATGGGGGCATGAAATCCCTGGTCGAACCTGCCCGTCTTTCTGTCAGATCAAATCCGGTATCCATCGACATACGGCGGGTGTATATCTTCTACTGCCTGGATCGCTTCGGTCACGATTGCGCTTCCCTTCCCGCACAGCATGAACAAGGAAACACCCCTGGTCGCCCAGCGATCTGCATACATCTCAATGCTCAGGCGACAGCTTTTTTCATCTGATGACCTTCAGGATCTTGAGCTGTGCGATCGCTGGGCCGATCTTGGAATTCCGGACACCTGGGATTTTAGGAGCGGCGTTCGGACCGATGGACATCATTCCTGATACAGCGGCAACTGTAGGTGCTCCGATCGCTATTCCCGCTTCACTATCCGATAGAGCATCACCAACAGTGCAATTGTGCCAAGTACAACCGCTCGATGCAGCAGGCGGTGATTCCCCTCAGCTCCCCGGCGCGCCGGTGAGCGACTGAATGGCTTGCAGGAGCTGTGCGTCATCTGTCGCCGCCAGCTGGGACGCAGTCATACCCGCTTCCTCCTCCGGGACCAGCGGGCTGGCCCCAGCCGGGAGCGTCACCTGGACATCGGGAGTGATGCCGTTGTGCCAGATGGATTTTCCATCCGGGGTCAGCCATTCCTCTGTCGCCAGCATCAAGGCCGATCCGTCGGAGAGGGGGAATTGATTGAGCACGGTACCCGTGCCAAAGGTCGTCTCCCCGATCAAAACGGCCCGCTGGGCAGACTGCAGCGCGCCGGAAACGATCTCGGCCGCGCTGGCGGTCCCGCCGTTGATGAGCGCGACCATCTTGACCTCGGTGGCCGTGCCACCAGGTAAGACGGCAATCGGCGTGATCTCCCCCTGTGCGTTGCGTACCTTCAGCACGTATCCCGAGGATAGGAACTCGCTGGAGACTCCAACCGCCTCATCTAAAAGACCCCCGGGGTTGCTGCGCAGGTCGAGAATGAGCCCATCGTAGTCCTGGCCCTGAATGTCCTGAAGCGCTTGCTGCAGGTCCTGGGTGACGCCTTTGCTGAACGCGGCAATTCGAAGATGGACGACCCGGGTGCCCGGCAACATGTGCCAGGTCACGTTCTGGATTTCGATCGTAGCCCGCTGCAGCTTGACGTCGTTCGTTTGGCCCGTCCGGGGATCTTCAATGGTCAACGTCACGCTCGTCCCCGCCGGCCCCATGATCTTCTGCACCACCTGCCCCAGGGTCAGCCCTTTGATATCCTGGCCGTCGACGCCGGTGATGATTTCACCCGGCTTCAGGCCGGCTTTCTTTGCCGGCGAACCATCGATGGGAGCCACGATTACGATCTGGCCATTCTTCACCTGGACTTCCAACCCCACGCCTTCAAAGTGACCCTGCGTGAGATCCTGTTCTTCCTTCACCATTTCGGGGCTGAGGAATACGCTGTGGCCCGTGTCTCCGAGCGAGGCGACCATTCCACTGATCGCGCCGTAGGTCATCGGTTGAGGCTGTACAGCCGATCGATCGACATAGTCCTTCTGGATGAGATTCCAGGCCTCCGCCATCAAGTCGAAATCCGCCCGGGCATTCGCAGGAACATCCACGCTCAGGAGCTGCGTTCGGCTCTCCGTCCAGGCGCCCGAGATGAACGCCGTTACCAGCACAGCAATCGCCAGCAAGGTGAAAAGGATCGTCCTTCGACGGGGGCTCATCGGCTTCGCCTTCCCATCGCGGGACGCTCCAGCAACCGTTCCTCAACCATTGGCGCGTCTCCTAATCTTATGCCGGGAGATAACCTGTTCCCGGATGCAAGTTAACCTGAATTTTCCGGTAACTTTCCTGCCCCCAGCGCGCGGTCAGCGGAAGAAATCCCCTGTCTTGCGGCGGGAACGAGCGGGGGTTGCCCCTGCTCGATCTGAAGCCGTCGGGCCTCGCGCCAGCGCCGCCAGAGGATGAACACCCCCAGAGCCCCGATGATCGATTGCCCGATGAACACATCCACGCCGGGGGATACCGCTGCAGCGATCGAGGCTGGCACGACATCCCAGAGTCCATGCAGGGCTACAACCGTCAGGTACGCTCCCAGCACCTTGAGATTCAGGCGGAAATGTTTTTCTCCGCTCTCTCTAAAAAGCACGCTGGCCAGGATGGCCGTCCAGGTTCCGTGGCCGACGGGGGACAGTATCCCTCGAAGCAGAGTCACAATCACCGTGACGGTCAGGCTACCGCCGCTCGTCAGGAAGGCAGTGAACGCATAGCCCGTGCTCTCCAGCGCGGCAAATCCCATCCCGGCCGCCGCTCCCAGGATCAGACCATCCATTTCGGCATCGTGCCGGAAGTGACGGGCGATGATGACCACCCCCATGACCTTGACAAATTCCTCGATCAGCCCGGCCGTAAATACGGTCGCAGCATCCAGCTGCCGGATGAAGACCGGCTCCAGGATCGATGCCGCCAGCACTCCACCTACCCCGCCATAGATGAAGCCCAATGCCGTCGTTGGCAGCGATAGGCGGCTCCAGGGCCGGCGTTCATAGAGAAACGCTACGAAGGTAATGGGGATAAGGAAATTTCCGACCA
>JARRJK010000132.1:0-11159 GCA_037379555.1 Anaerolineales bacterium
TCCGGCGGGGGGAAAAGACAGATCTGCTGCCAGATCCGGAGACGGTGATCCAGCCAGAAGACCAGCTGCTGGTTGAGGTGTGGCCAGAGGACCTTTTGATTCTCAAGGGTCTGCAGCAAATCCAGCAGCTGCTTGGTCCACTACCCGATCTCGAGTCACTACAGTCGGAACAGGTCGGGTTGATGGAAGTCGTCCTCTCACCGTTTACAACGCTGGAGGGGAAGACCCTGCGCGAGCTCCATTTCAGGGAGAAATTCGGCTTGAGCGTACTGGCAATCTGGCGTGCTGGACGAGCATTTCGCTCACGCCTGCGGGATATGAAGTTAAAACTTGGCGACGCGCTGCTTCTTTATGGATCGCGGGCCAAGTTGCAGCTCTTGCGGGACGACCCGGATTTCCTTGTACTCACGCAAGCTGCGCAGCCCACGACGAGAGCGGAGAAGGCACCCGTTGCGATCTCGATCATGGTGGGAGTTGTCGCATCCGTCATCCTCCATCTGCTGCCGATCGAGTTAGCTGCAGTCATCGGCGCTACAGTCATGATCCTGTTTAAAGTGTTGACGATGGAAGAAGCCTACCGTTTCATTGACTGGAAATCTGTCTTCCTAATTGCAGGGATGCTCCCGCTGGGCATCGCCATGCAATCGACCGGAGCCGCCGCATGGCTGGCTCGCTATGTAGTGGATACGGTGGGGCATACAGGGATTTACGCGGTGCTGGCCGGCATGTTCGTCTTGACAACGATCACGTCCCAGATCATGCCCAGCGCAGCGCTGGTCGTGATCATGGTCCCAATCGCCATCAGCACGGCGCAGGAGATCGGCATCTCCCCCAGCACCCTGTCGATGCTGATCGCCGTCGCTGTTTCCGCGAACTTCCTCAGTCCAATATCACATCCAGCCAATAGCCTGGTCATGGGGCCTGCGGGATATCGCTTCTCCGACTTCCTGAAAGTCGGGGCGCCTCTCACGCTCTTGCTACTCGCCGCGTCCCTGCTGCTGGTTCCCGCCCTTTTCCCACTGTGAGCCAAGCCTGATGAGCAATACGCTCACCTCCTTCTACTCATGATCTTCACTTTGAGGATGCGCTGAAGGGCTGAAAGCCTCCGGAGACTCACCTACTTCTGGAGAAGAGGATTCCACCGCTGCGCGATCCGCCTGTGTTCTGTCCAGCTCAGCAGCCAGATCTCGTTTTTGACGGCGTTCATCATGAGCCGAAAGCCTCGCCCTGATGCTCATCGGTAGCATAACGATCACACCGATGATGATTCCGATGGCGAAAGTGATCATCAAGATCAGAGCCTGGGATCCGGTGACATTCCAGCCCAGAAAGGATTCTGCACAGCAAACACCGTGACGACCAAGGACAGAATTAACGCCAGCAGCAACAGAATCCTCATCTCCACCTCCCGCCCAATGAATGAAAATCCTCGAACCGACTCGTTGTGGTCAGTCTGCTGAATAAAGACAAGATCCAGTGAAAATTATAAACCTGGCTTGCGCCAGGTATCGTTTTAGAAAGTAACTTGCAGCGATAGGTTCAGAGTTTGTCTGTATGGCCGGTTGAGGAAGTCTGAGAACTAATCCTTGTCATTGTCTTTATTTTGATTCTTTGGGTTGCCGGCATCATCTGGGCGCCCATTCCCGTTCGGGCTCTTTGGGCCCCGCTCCTTATCTGACTCCTTATCCTGCTGCCCTGGCGCCAGGTCTGAGGGAGACTGTCCTTGCTGCAGCGCGTCAAGCACTGCCTGTGAATGCTGCGACCGCTCGATCGCTTTCTCGATCGAAAACTTTGCGTTTTCCGGAACCTGCTCACGCACCCGCTCAAGATTCTGAATGTGTTTTTCCAACTGTTCCTGAAGTTGATCCATTGGCGCGGCCGGTCCATCGTCTCCGCCCAAATACTCTCCGAGCCGCTCCATCTCCTGCTCGAATCCGTTCAGTGCTTGATCCAGATCGTCGAACCTCTCGGCGTTGATCAATGATTGAACTTCGCCTAACCTCCGTTCTGCGAATCCCAACAGCAGCTGGATATCCCCTTCAGTGGAGAAGCTGGCTGCAAGCTGGATTTGCTCCCCAGCAAGCTTAACCGGATACAGTAAATCGCCGGGCAGTGAAGAAGCCGAGGCCGAATAAACCCCAAATCCGCTCCCGAACAGGACCGCGAGCAGGGTGATGATGACGAGAGCATATGCCGGACGAAGGGAAAAATGCCGGCCCTTCGGCGTGTGCTGCTTCTTCCTCCTGGAGGCAGATCGCACAGCACCAAGGATCCGCTGTTGTGATTTATAGAGATAAGCTGGGTCTGGATCATCAGGTGCCAGCTCCGCCCACGTTTGGATGGCCATCGGAAGCAAAGCCTGCAGCTCCTGAGCATGCCGCGGGTATAACGCCAGCGCTTCTTCCAGCGTCATTTTCCCCGCCTGGATCTCAGCGAGACAATGATCTAGGACTTGATCGATCTTATCCTTCATGCTGACGCTCTACTTCCCGGCGCAGCGCCTTAAGGGCACGGTGAAGAAGAACACGAACTGCACCAGGACTCCTTTTCATCCATTCTGCCGCTTCCTGGGTTGACACATCCAGAATCACCCGCAATCGAATGATCTCCTGATATTCTTCCGACAGTTTACGCATCGCGAGTTTAATCGTTTCAACCTGCTCCTGCCGGATGAAGTGTTGATCCATGCTCAGACGTTCCCCGACAGCCGGGTCTGCTTCCTCGATCGAAACGGTCTCATTCGTCTGCCGGTAGTGATCAACCAGCAAGTTGCGTGCAACCTGATACAGATAGGCAGAGAAGCGCAGGCCACGTTCCCGATACCGGCTCAACGATTCATAGGATTTGAGAAAAACAATCTCTGTCAGATCCTGCGCGGTTTGATCATCGCCCACACGCAAGCGGATGTACTTATAGATCCGCCCTGCGTAGCGCTGGTAAAGGCTGCCGTACGCCTGGGCATCTCCGTGCTTGGCACGAGCGATCAACTGCGCGTCGGCTGTTTCTTCAGCATGCCTGTCACTCATGCAAACGGATAATCCCTTCGTTTGTTACACTCTACGCAAAATCTACCGCTGTGATTGTTTGCCGCATCCAGCAAACACAGGAAATGCGATATTTTTGAGCCTGCCTGCAGCAGCAATCCTTAACGCAGGACTTGAATGCAGATTACAATACCCGATAACCAGAACGAATTCCATTGCACGGGAGTCCCAGGAGGTATGATGGCGCTCTCCTTGCTCGATGAACGACAGACCGAATTTTGGGAACTGGAGCGGGATCAAATCCGGGCGATGCTCGAGCTTCTGCAAGTCTGGGAGGTGGATCCGGCAGATGCCGCGCGATTAGAGCAGGCCCTCGAGCAGCTGCACGAGCTCTTTCTGCTTGTCGTTGTCGGAGAGTTTAACAGCGGCAAATCCGCCTTGATCAACGCGCTCCTGGATCAGAAGTTGCTTGAAGTGGGTGTGACACCCACAACCGACCGAATCCACATCCTGAAGCACGGCACTCCCGGCAAACCAGAGTACGTGAGTGAGGATATTCGGATTCTGCGTTTCGAGCATGATATGCTGCGGGAGATCCATATCGTCGACACACCGGGGACGAATGCGGTCCTGCGGCATCACGAAGCGATCGTGCGAGAGTTCATCCCGCGCAGCGACATGGTCATCTTCGTCACGTCAGCAGACCGGCCGTTCACCGAAAGCGAGCGCCAGTTCCTGGAGCATATACGCCAATGGGGGAAGAAGATCGTTGTCGTGATCAACAAGGTTGATATCCTGGATGACCAGCAAGCGCGTGACGAGGTGGAGCGTTTCGTGCGCGAACAGGTTCAGCATCTGATTGCAATTGAACCGGAGATCTTTCCGGTATCCGCTCGGACAGCGCTCAGACGAGCTTCCACGGATCAGGGTGTACATGGCGGCTTCGACGAATTCCGGCAGTTCCTCGAGGATACCCTGTCCCAGCAGGGCATTATCCACTTGAAGCTATTGAACCCACTTGGCGTGGCGGAGAAGATTGGGAACGAATACATCGACCGCGCTGCTGACCGGCTGCAGATTTTGGCTGACGATTCCGAAGCCCTGCAGAAGGTAGAGCATGAACTCGAGTTATTCAGCTCTGATACGATGGCGGAGTTCGGCAGGCATGTCGACCGGATTGAAAATGATTTGTTGCAGATGCAATTAAGAGGCGAAGCGTTTCTCGATGAATCGATGCGGCTGCTGCGCATCCGCCAGATGCTCGATTCAAAGGGTATGCGCCGGGCTTTTGAAGAGCAGGTTGTTGCGAACACTCCCCAACAAATCGAGGCTCACATACAGGAGATCATCGATTGGTTCGTCGAACGCGAGCTCAGGCAATGGCGCTTGATGGCGGAGATCCTCGAACGACGCAGGGAGACCGATTCGCTGCAAGACGCAGCACGCGAGGCTTCGAGCGGTTTCGCCTATAACAGGCGTCAGCTCCTCGATAGTGTCGGCAAGGATGCCGACCTTGTGATTCAATCATTCGATCGACAACTTGAAGCCAGACGCCTTACAGAAACAGTGCGCGAATCTGTCGCCCTGGTCGGATTGGTTGAAGTCAGCGCCATCAGCCTGGGCCTTATCCTGAAAGCTGTCCTGACCACGGCGGCTGCCGATGCGACAGGCATCCTTGCGGCAGGACTGCTTGGCATGCTCGGCCTGGCGGTAATCCCCTACAGGCGTGGAAAGGCGAAGCAGGAACTGCGAGAGAAGCTGGGCGGCTTGCGAGATGAGCTAAGGGATGCACTCAGAAAGAGTTTCGAAAGAGAGCTCGAGCGAACTTCCAGCCGTCTCTATGAAGCCATCGCTCCGTACCGACGCTTTGTGCTCTCGGAGAAGGAGCATCTGCAAACAATTCTAGCCAGTCTCGAATCTATCCTCGAACAGCTTGATCGCATGAAGCTCGACCTCGAAAGCTGATCGAAGCTATCTCCTCCCGGGCAGGGCTTCCAGTACCTGCCAGATGCCAGCCGCTACCTGGATTTCGTGTATGTCCCAAGCAGCGTGGCTTCCGCAAGTATGTGGCCTTCCATCGCCCGGTGCAGCTCGCTCTGGGATGCCCCAGCAGGGAGATCTAGCGGCTGATCCAGCGCGTAAAGGTGGAAGAAGTAGCGGTGAGTGCCTGAGGGAGGGCACGGACCGCCATAGCGAGTCTCACCCCAGCTGTTAGAACCTGATTCCCCCAAACCTCCCAGGTTCGGCTGTTCCCCGATTTCTGCTGGAAGTTCACTGATCTCGAGCGGAAGGTTAAAAACAATCCAGTGAATCCAGCTTCCTGAAGGGGCATCAGGGTCTTCAACTTCGAGCGCCAGACTGGCAGTCGCTGCGGGGAGCCCGGTCCAGGTGAGAGGCGGGGAAGTGTCGTCACCCTCACACGTATAACGCGTGGGAATTGTGGCCCCGTTTTCGAAAGCCGGACTTGAAAGGCTGAAGCCAGTCTCCGACCCGGAGGGGGCTGGCGTTTCCAGGGGTGGCGGATTGCCACCGGCATCCGCCCCACCTCCGAACGGGCTGCTGCAACTAGCGCACAAGAAGGCTGGCATCAAGGTCCATGCGATTTTAGCAGCTCCGCCGGACCACCGGACTAGACCCATCGCATTCTCCCATTTCCTTTCCTGCACCTGCACTCATTATAGCTTTATTGCTCCAGCCTGATCCCGAGGAGAAGCACCTTTGAAAGCAAGATAATTTATATTACTATTATGATAATTATTATCGCGATTACCATGCTTCACTTGAGTTCCGGGAGGATCAACGTGGTACCAGGTCTGGTTTTATCTCTTCGAGAGGGCCTCGAAGCCGCATTAATCATCGGAATTGTCCTCGGCACACTCCGCAAATTAGAGAGTCCAGAACTTGTGCGAAGCGTTTGGGTCGGTACAGGCGGAGCCCTTGTGGTCAGTGTGATCCTTGGGCTCACTCTCACCCTTATGGGAAATGGGTTGCAGGGGAAGGCGGAGGAGATATTCGAAGGCATTACGATGCTCCTGGCCGCAGGCTTGCTCACCTGGGCGATCTTCTGGATGAGAAAACAAACCTCGAAGCGCGGGAAGGAGCTTTCCACGGGCGTGGAATCGGCCGTCATCCGCGGCGGGCGTTGGGGGCTGGCAAGCCTGGCTTTCCTGGCCGTTGTGCGGGAGGGCATCGAACTCAGCCTTTTCCTGACCGCGGCCATGCTCTCGTCCGGTACGTCCAGCACACTCACTGGCGCAGCTGTCGGATTACTCCTCGCGATCAGCCTTGGATGGGCCGTCTATAAACGCCTGATCAAGCTCAACTTGAATCTCTTTTTCCTCGTGACCGGAGCGATCCTGGCCGTGTTCGCAGCAGGTCTCACAGCATATGGGATCCACGAGTTGAATGACGCAGGCTGGATTCCCGCCATCATCGAACCGCTCTGGAACATCGAGCCGATCCTGCCCGAAAGCTCGTTGCTCGGCCAATTGATGAAAGCCTTGCTTGGGTACAACAGCGCCCCTTCACTTACAGAGGTCCTTGGCTACCTGACCTACCTTGCAGTCATCGCGTTCAGCTTGTTGAGGAAGCCGGGACCAAGGCTGCAAACCGCAAACGGCTCGTCGTCATAATGTGATGGCTTCCAATGCACGAATTTCATCGGAAGCCGCGCTGCCGATAAAAGCTGCTTTCAAGAACTCGAATCTCGCTTGAGCTCCGAATTGCTAGGTCTAGAGTGGCGTGCAATGCACGTTTCAGGGATAACTTGGCTGGAATAGGGGCTTGAACGTGAATCGCCCCCACTCCGCCGATGTGCTTATGCCCATCACCCCGGCAGACTGATCCAACAGGGAATCATGCGGTCGAGGGGTACGAGCTCGCACCTGTGATAGAAGGCATGCTGCGTGGTCAACTCCCGAACAGCGGGCTTTCTATGGCACATCAGCCTCTCCTGCGATTCTTTTTGCTGTTTTACTCAAGGGCCCGCCACCCGAGATATCCTGGTCCGATTTCGAGGGCTTTCCGAGTTGACATCGCACTTGATTCTCTGCAAAGGGAATCGCAAATTGCGGTGTGTTGCTTGGTATAGTTAACCATCGATGAAGGATCACAGCCGTTTGTTCCCTGATCTCCGAGCGCTTGAAATCCATCCCGTTCAACAGGATGGCCAGCGGCTGCTGCTCCTCGCCGATCCGCTGCGCCTGCGGGGAAAACAGATCCTGGTCCCGCTCGAACTGGCACCACTCCTTGGCTTGATGGATGGCGAGAACAGCATCGACGCGTTGGTGGGATCGTCAGGCTCCGTATTGGGCCATCCGCTGTCTAAGGACCAGATCCAGAACCTGGTAGACCAGCTCGACCAGCTGGCTATGCTCCGAGGGGATAGTTACGATGCCGCCTACTCCGATGCGCTGGATGCGTATCGTAATGGCAGCCACCGTGGTTCATTTCTGGCCGGCACCAGCTACCCGACCGATCCGGAGGCGTGTAAAGCCGAGTTTGACGACTATATCTCTCACGCCGGGGCCCGATCAGTCGCTTTTCAACCGCGAGGACTCATCAGCCCACACATCGATTACGAGCGGGCCATTCGGAATCCTCCCAACGCCACCAAACTGGGTGGAAGCGGCCGCAAAACCACTCGAGCCTTACTCTCCTTTTAAAGGAGAATTGCGGCATCGCAGCGAACATTCGATAGAACTGGCCGCGGTTTGGCTTCATTTCATGCGCGCTGGCAAGCCCATTGAACTCCTGCCAGTGCTTTGCGGCGACATCGATGAATTTACCTCACAAGGAGAGGATCGATCAGCCCAGGAGTCTCTCCACTCATTCCTTGCGGTCCTCCGCCAGGCGCTTGACCAGCGCCAGGCAATCGTGATCGCAGCCGCGGACCTCTCACACGTCGGTCCTGCATTTGGCGATCTCGTGCTGGATCAGCCGGATTTAGAGGGCATCAGCCAATATGATGATCATTTGATGAAAACTATTGAAGATGGCGATGCGGACGCATTTCTTGGGGAAATCTCGCGCAATGGAAACAGGACGAATGTGTGCGGGACGGCTCCAATCTACCTCACGATCGAGACGCTGGCACCGACGACCGCCACCCGCATTGCGTACCAGCACTGTCCTGCGGATTCAAACGGCACATCCTATGTCACAATCTGCGGACATTTATTCGCTTGAACGAGGCAACCCGATCTATCCAGCCAGATGCGGTTCTGTAATTGAATTCTCCACCGCCCAGCTTCAGTGTGGATGCTCTCCGCAACCAAGCCGCCACACAAAACCCGCCTGCCGGATGAACTCGCTGGCTTGGTCTGGGCCCCAACTCCCTGGCGGGTATGTAGACAGTGGGGATATCTCCGGATGATCCTCCCAGGCTTGTAGCACGGGATCGACGATCCGCCAGGCTTCTTCAATCTCATCGCTGCGTGTGAACAGCGATGCATCCCCGATAACTGCATCAACCAGCAAGCGCTCGTACGCGTCAGGAAGCCGTTCTTGGCTGAAGGACTGGCGATAGTGGAAATCCATATCCACCGAGCGGGTCTCCTGCTGCGTGTCCGGTACCTTTGTCTCGAACCGCAGATGAATCCCCTCGTCTGGCTGTATACAGAGCGAGAGGAAATTCGGGGTCATCCTGTAATCAGCCGGCAGTGGGAACATCACATGCGGGGGAGCTTTAAATTCGATCACGATCTCGCTCGTCTTCGAATGCAAGGCCTTACCTGACCGCAAGAAAAAAGGGACGCCCTGCCAGCGCCAGTTGTCCAAGAACACCTTCAGCGCGGCGAATGTCGCTGTTTGCGAACCCTCGGTGACTGCATCGAGATCGCAGTAGCCCTCATACTGCGCCCTCACCGTGTCATGGGTGTCGATTGGGCGGACCGCTTTGAGAACCTTTACTTTCTCGTTCCTCACCTCATCGGCGTTGAAACTCGAAGGCGGCTCCATCGCGACCAGGGTAACCAGTTGCAGCAGGTGGTTCTGGAACATGTCGCGGATCACACCAGCCTGGTCGTAGTAATCAGCCCGATGTTCGACATCGACTTCTTCGGCGACTGTGACCTGCACGTGCTCAATATAATTTCGATTCCAGATAGGCTCGAAGATTGTGTTCAGGAAGCGGAAATAGAGGATGCTTTGAGCGGTTTCCTTGCCGAGGTAATGATCGATACGGTAGATCTGGTCCTCCTGGAAGACGGAATGCAGCGCCTCGTTCAGCTTGATCGCGCTCTCTAAGTCATGCCCGAACGGCTTTTCAACAACCACCCGGCGCCAACCCTGCTCAGATGCCGCCAGGCCGCACGAACCCAATTCGTTGATGATCACCGTGAACAAGGCTGGCGCGGTTGCGAGGTAGTAAATGCGGTTTGCTGGCCCACCCTCGAGCTTGTGCAAGAATTCATCCAGGCTGCGATAGTCTTCGGACTGCTTTGCATTACCCGGGACATACCACAGGTGCTCTGCGAAATCCTCCCACTCCTTCCGGCCGCATTCCATCCTGGCCAGATCTGTAGTGCCAGAGTGCATCTCATCACGGAATTCCTCATGGGACATCTCAGTTCGAGAGACGCCCACGATGTTTAAATTCCGTGGAAGTCGGCCCTTGCGGTATTGATTAAAGAATGCCGGGACCAGTTTTCGGTGAGTCAGGTCTCCCGACGCGCCGAAGATCACGATGCTCGTCGGCAGGGTTGGCGCTGGCTGCCTGGACATAGCTACTCCTGCGGTTGATGGAAAACGGTTTGGTGCCAGGAAGGATTCCTAATCCTCTTCCTTCTTGACGGCATGCCCGCCGAATTCATTGCGCATGGCGGCCAGCAGCTTGGCAGCCAGGCTATCCTCTTGTCGGCTGACGAAACGCATATAGAGAGCGAGCGAGATCACTGGCGCCGGCACTGCTAGGTCGATGGCTTCTTTCGCTGTCCAGCGTCCTTCTCCACTGTCGTGAACCCAGGCTTTGATCTCCTCTAGAGCCTTGCGGTCCTCGAGCACATCTGCTGTCAGGTCGAGCAGCCACGAACGAACGACTGACCCGAAGCGCCAGATTTCTGCGATTTGATGAAGGTCAAGGTCGAACTCTGGTTTGGTATCCAGGATCTCAAACCCTTCGGCGTAGGATTGCATCATGCCGTATTCCACGCCATTGTGGACCATTTTCACAAAATGCCCTGCCCCGCACGAGCCGACATGACCCCAGCCCTTGTCTGGTCCGGGTGCAAGCGTTTTGAGAGCCGGTGTGATACGCTCGACAGCCTCGTCATCCCCTCCAACCATCATGGAGTAGCCCTCTTTCAACCCCCAAACTCCACCGCTCGTACCTACATCCACGTAATAGATTCCGTTCGATTTACACATCTCGGACCGGCGAAGCGTATCCTGGTAGTTGCTGTTACCGCCATCGACCAGAATATCATCAGCTGAAAGCAGGGATGAAAGCGTTTTTACCGTAGATTCCGTCGCATCGCCCGCAGGAACCATAATCCAAACGGTATGGGGCTCTGCCAGCTTTCCGAGCAACTCTTCGAGTGAATGTGCGCCCACTGCACCTTCTTGCTCAAGGCGATTTACTTTCGCTTCATCCCGGTCGAAAACCACGACCGAGTGCCCGCCGGAGAGCAAGCGCCGGGTCATGTTCGCGCCCATTTTTCCAAGTCCAACCATTCCAATTTCCATCGCGTTCTATCCTTTCGAGCATTCAATGTGCTGCGTGATGCCGGATTCCATCGCCATCCGCAACGACCAGATCATCTGCTATTCCGAGGAAGAGACCGTGCTCCACGAGACCTGCTCTGCCAGCCAATTGGGCGGCAAGAGCGACATAATCCTGTATCGGACCGAAATCGCAATCGAGGATGTAGTTACCCCCATCGGTCACGTAGGCTTCCCCCTGATCGTCCATCCGGCGTCGCACCTCAGCGCCCAGCGTTTGAAGAAATTTGCCCTGAACGCTCCACCCAAACTGCAGCACTTCAACCGGCAGCGCAAAGTGAGTTCCCAGGCGGGGGGATGGCTTGGTCCCATCGACGACAATGATCTCGCGCCGGGTTGATTGAGCGACAATCTTCTCACGTAGCAGCGCCCCACCGCCTCCTTTGATCAAATTCAAATCCGGATCAACCTCATCGGCGCCATCGATCGTCAGGTCGATTTCGGGGTTGGCTTCGA
>JARRJK010000132.1:11203-19421 GCA_037379555.1 Anaerolineales bacterium
ACCTGAGCGCACCTTTTTCCCAATCAGCCGTAAAGCATGGATCGCCGTGCTGCCAAAACCCAGTCCAACCACCATGCCATCTTCGACGAATCCGACCGCGTATTCTCCGGCTTGCCGCTTCCATTCAGCAATCGTTGCCTTATCTGGCTTGTCATTCATGCGTGGTCCACCCCATCACACGAGAGATTCCACAGCGGGATCGAATTTAAAGATCATGCGTTTGGCTGCCTCTTACTCCGTCGCCATTTTCTCGAAAGATCCCAATAGCTGACTCAGCTTTTCGTGGACAGGCTGGCTAAGGCGCAACCGCAGTACCCTCCGGCCTCGATCGCGCAGAGCCTGGAAATCACCCCGCACCTGCGCATCGATCAGCACGCCGAAGGTGATCTCGCTCTTGTCCGATCCGGCCTTCTCCGGGATTGGCAAGTCCTCAAGCTTCTCGTCCGAGAATTGCACAAACATCCCATGACCGGCATCGCCTTTATGCAGCTGGCCCGTCGAATGCAGGAAACGTGGGCCAATGCCAAGCGTGACCGCTCGGCGGGTCAGTCGCTGGAGTAAAGTTCGCAGCTGTTGAAGCGCAGCGAGCGTCTCATCATCCGGCTGCAAATAGGCCTGGAGAGCAATGTAAGCATCGTCTGGTGCAGCTTCAAGGAAACGACGGAGCGCATCTGTAGCCGACGCCTGTCCTTTGATCGAGTTGTTGCTTTCGTCATCCGCGAATATCTTGATCCCATCATATTCAGCGATCGGATCCTCGTGCGGGAGTTTGCCCTCCTTCTCATACGCGGCGACCATCTCACGAGCCCGGACTTTTGCGGCCTCCACGTTCGGCTGATTAAAAGGATTGATGCCAAGCCTTTCGCCGGCGATCGCTGTGGCCAGTTCCCAGATGAACATCAATCCGCCAAGATCCTCCCTGTCGTCGAAATACATCTCGACGATCGGCTGTCCGCTGGATCGCAAAGCCTCGATCCCGGACGCGGCGTGTGAGCTTCCGCGTGCGTGGATCCAAGTAAATAATCGATCCTGCCTGTAGCGGTCAGGGGGCAGCAACGCCTCGCCAGCTACGGGGAGAATCCCCTTACCCTCTTTCCCAGTGCTCTCAGCAAGCAGCTGCTCGAGCCAGTCGGCGAAACTCTCTAACTCGGGATCGAGCACGAACGTCAATTTATCTCGTCCTGTCAGTGCCAGCTCCCCCATCAGCGCTCCCAAGCTGGCAGCCGGGTTCCCGGCAACCCCTAATGCAGGATCGCATGCGACCGCGGCCAGATTTGCTCGGTTCAGCAGCTCATTGATATCGGCGCCGATCAAAGCCGCCGGGACCAGCCCGAAGAACGAAAGTGCCGAGTACCGGCCACCAATATTGGGATCATTCAGGAACAACTCGCGAAAACCATATTCATCAGCGAGTTTCTCCAGCGGGCTATCCGGGTCGGTAACTCCTATGAAGTGCGAGCCGGGTTGATCCGACAGGTCGAGAGCCAGCACTCGGTTATACATCGTTCGAAACAGTGAAAGCGTCTCGACGGTCTTACCTGATTTAGTGGAGACGATGAAGAGCGTATGCTCGAGCGGAATTGAATCTAGCACCTCCCGAATCTCATCGGGGTGCGTGCTGTCCAGAACCGTCAGCTGCAGATAACCGGCCTTCGCTCCAAATGTCCGCATGAACACATCAGGGGCAAGACTCGACCCACCCATTCCAAGCAAGACAGCATGCGTGAAGCCCGCCTGCCTGACCTGGTCTGCGAGCGCATGCAGCCTGCTTAATTCATCCTGCATGTTCCGGGGAAGATCAATCCAACCGAGGCGATTGGTGATTTCCTTGGGATCTGGCTTCCACAGCGTGTGATCGTGATCCTGGATGCGTGCAAGCAGGTTCTCTACTTCGAATTCTTGCAGGGCCTGCCGCACGACCTGTTCATAGTCGCCAACTGAGAGATGCAACACCTGCCGCATATGCAGGAGCTTGGTGGATTTTGCCTCGATGGCGGCCGATCTCCAGCTGCAGGGTGTCCGTTCGTTCACGGCCTCCTATGAAGCATTGCTGTCCGCCATCGAGGCAAAATCCACCAAGCTCCTGCATATGCGGCAGGTGTTGCATCTCTCAGTTGGCGACTATGAACAGGTCGTGCGGCAGGCCCTGCAAGAATTCCGTGTCGGGATAGCGCTCGTCCTTCGTGGAGGTGCTTGCCCAGAGCGGCCGCTGAACTCGCGCGCCTTTTGACTTCAGATTCTCCCAGCGTTCGCCGGAAAAAACCTCACGGAAGATTTGGTAGGCGACTTTTGAATTGGCTATACCCGCCTTCCCGCGCAACTCCGAATTGCCTTTCTCATCCAGCAGCTTGTCCACGGCGGTGTCAATGCGGCTGACGAAAAACGACGCCACGGAAGACACGAGCCGGGGATCGCCGCCTCGCGCAATCAGGTCTTCCAGGCCATCGAGATATGCATGCGCTACATCGCGGTAGTTCTCCGGACTGAAGATCAAGGTGATGTTGACGTTCACCCCCTGGCCGATCAGGGCTCTGATAGCCGGAATGCCCGCCTTCGTTGCTGGCACCTTGATCATGAGATTCGGTGCTCCAATCCCTTTAAACAGGCGTTCCGCCTCCTCGATCGTCGCGGTTGTATCATCCGCGAGGGTGGGCCGCACCTCCAGGCTGACAAAACCATCCTGGCCGTCCGTGCCGTCGTATACACCCTTCAGGATCTCAGCGGCGTTTCGAATGTCTTCAATGACCAGGGATTCATAGAGCTGCTCAGGCGCATCACCCTCAAGTGCACATTGCAGTAGCGAAAGATCGTACGCATCACTCCCGGTAATGGCTCGCTCAAAAATCGTTGGGTTGGAGGTCATACCGAGCACCCCCTGATCAACCAAGGCCTTGAGCCCACCGTCCTTGATCAACTCCCGCTGGATGTTGTCATACCAAACGGATTGACCATGTTCTCTTAATTGCTCAAGCTTGTTCATCGAGCGCTCATCCTTTCGAATTCCATCCAAGGGCAGTCAGTCTGGGTGTGATGATCCTGCGCCGTACGCGGGAATGATCGCGCCGTAGATCGACCGGGCGGCATCCGATGCCAGGAACAGGATAACCTCACACAGCGATTCCGGTGAAACCCAGGTCGATACGTCAGCATCCGGCATCGCCTCCCGGTTCGCTGGGGTGTCGATCGTTCCGGGCACCAGCGCATTGACATGAATTCCCCTGTTCTTGACTTCAGCCGAAATGCTTTCGGTCAAGCGGAGCACAGCCGACTTCGCTGCGGAATAGGCCGCTGCGTTTGGAGCACCCCTCAGCCCAGGCCGTGCGCCGATATTGACGATATGACCGCTGCCACGCTCGATCATATGCGGAAGGACCGCACGGCACGTAAGAAAGACCGAACGGGCGTTTAGATCAAGCATCAGTTCCCATTCATCGACAAGCGCATCCGACACCGGTGTTCCCGCCCGATATCCGCCAGCGATATTAAACAGCATATCGATCCGACCGAACTTCTTGAGCGTCATCGTCACGGCTTCATTAACCGGATCCTCCTGCGTGATATCGATTGAGCCGATGAGAAGATGGCGATCCGATTCAGCCAGATCACCGCATCTCTCACGCAGGCGGTCCGGATACAGGTCGATCAGAGCCGTTCTGGCTCCTGTCTTGTGGAGAGCATGGGCCAGCGCGCCGCCCAGATTGCCGGCAGCTCCGGTGACGACAGCCACCTTATCCTTGAAATCGAACATCCGTCCTCCGGTAACACCATGCCTTGAGTCGTTGTGAGGTGCAAGCCGGGCTCTTTCGCCTCGCCAAGGCCCTTGGGCTTCGAGCTTGTGCTACTAAACGATTATAACCAAGCGGGTCGTCAGGCAACCAAAGCAGGCATTAAGACTTCTTTAAATTCAAACCATCTGTTTCCAGCTTCTCGGCGGTATGCCTCCAGCTAGCCCCTGCAACCCTGAGGAGACTCGGCTACAATGATCTCGATCCGCATATCACAGTTCAGATTATGACCGAGATCATCAAACTGCCGGAACCAAGGACAAATAGCGAGACAAGCCTTGAAACTTGCCTTTCAAGGCGAAGAACAACCCGTTCCTTCGAGCCACAGAGGCTGGATGAACATGTCTTCGGACAGCTGCTTTGGGCCGCTCAGGGAATAACCAGCGCTGATGGATTCAGAACGGCCCCTTCGGCGGGAGCGATGTACCCTCTCGAACTCTACCTCGCTACCACCGAGTGGATGGGAAGGTACATCCCACATTCGCATGCGCTTGAAATTCTCCAGCGTCAGGACCTGCGCCGCCAGATCGCACATGCCGCACTCGAACAGGAATTCATTGACCAGGCACCCTGCTCAATCCTGCTGGCCGCGGTGCTTGAACGGACAACCAGGCGTTATGGACCGGACCGGTCTCCGCGCTACATCGCGATCGAGGTTGGTCATGCGGCGCAAAACCTGATTCTGCAGGCCACGTCTCTTGGCCTTGGTTGCGTTCCGGTCGGCGCCTTCAACGATACCCAGATGGCAAGCGTCTTCAACCTGCCTCCTAGTCAGAAGCCTTTCTATCTCATCACGCTTGGTTGGCCATCGGGTTCATACGCAGCGAATTCATCGGGATGAAGCCTCAGCTGGACTGGGGGATGTGATGAGAGCGAACGGATCGTGACGGTACATCGAGCCACATGGAACGAGGTGGGGACGATCCTGAGCCTCACACCGAGCCGGCTTTCGCTTACGATCGAATCCGCCCCCTCACCCACAATAATGAATTTCGATCTTGCCGGCAGGCCGTGGAGCATCATGCGACGGGATGTTTTCTATCAACGCGGTTTAAACGGCCGAATCGTTGCCAAGTGGATTGATGCCAGTCAAGGACGGTGCCGGCGCTGGCTGCCGGAGGTGGAAGCACGGTCGATTGAGCGCGAAATCCATAACTTGGCGGCTGAGCTTCTCAAAGAACTCAAGGCGGGTAATCTGCATTTCAAACCAGGACTCGAGCACGAGGCCATGGGGATCCTGAGACGGATTGCGCTCCTCACACCTGAATCCCTCGCAGTCGATGTTGATGCCTTTCACAAGATTTACAAACCGGTAGGCATCCTTCCACCCGATCAGTATCAGGCGGTATTACTTCAAGCGACCGAAGGATGCTCCTACAATAAATGTACTTTCTGTACCTTTTACAAAGATCAAGGCTTCCATATCAAGGGCGAAGCAGAATTCCGTGACCATTGTCAGGAGGTTCGCAATTATCTTGGAGCAGGCTTGTCGCTGCGAAGAACGATCTTCCTGGGTGACGCAAACGCCCTCGTCGTCCCCCACCAGCGGTTGCTTCAACTCACAGCGATCGTTCGTGAAACCTTCGATGTGGAACAGCTCGGCGGGATCTACGCCTTCCAGGATGGTTTCAGCGGCAAGAAGAAATATGTGGAGGAATATCATGAGCTGCACAACGCGGGGTTGGAGCGTGTATACATCGGTCTCGAAAGCGGGCATGATCCCCTGCTCAATATTCTGCAGAAACCGGGCAATGCCGAAGACGCACTGCAGACGGTACGAGCGTTGAAAGCGGCCGGTATAGGTGTTGGAGTGATCATCCTGCTCGGCGCTGGCGGCAGCGTCTTTGCTGACGACCACGTTCGCGATACGGTACGGGTGTTGAATAAGATGCAGCTTGATATGAACGATCAAGTCTACTTCTCCGAGCTGATCGAACCCGAAGGCATGAGTTACTCTGTAAACGCCTACCAGGCCGATCTGCACCCCCTCACAGCCCGCGATCGACTGCATCAAGGCGAGCAAATCGAGGCCGGCCTGCAGTTCTCCACCGAGGGCGGGACTCCCCATATCAGCCGTTACGACATCCGTGAGTTTGTGTATTGAAATCGCGTCGGGGCATGATCTCGAAACTCATAGAACGACATGCCTGATGCAAGCCTGATCCGGCGTTTATAATGGAACCAGGCTTAATCTCATACATCGAGGACCGCATATGAATCAACTCGAACATGTCGTCAAGCGCAGCGGTGCGATCGTCCCTTTCAATCGCGACCGGATTGCTAACGCAATCTACCGGGCGGCTGTTGCCGTTGGCGGACGCGATCGCGCACGGGCAGAAGACCTGGCCGATCAGGTAACTAATTACCTGGCTGCAAACATACCGGCAGATCATACGCCGCACATTGAAGAGATCCAGGATGCGGTTGAGAAGATCCTGATCGAGAACGGGCATGCCCAGGTGGCCAAAGCCTACATCCTTTACCGAGACGAACGGAACCGAAGAAGGCGGGAGGAATCCCGCCGATCCATCCGTCCTACCGAGAACATCCCCTGGCGGAAGATGTGGTATGTGCTCGATTGGGCCGTCAGGCATACCCTGAACACCGTCGAAGGGCTCAATTCGCGCGTACGACAGGGTGAATTTCCCCAAATCGTGCATGAATCCGAAGCGGCGTATGAGGATGATCTGGACTCAGCCTCGGAGGTCCTTGCCGAACGCGGCGACAGCCTTAAAATGGTCCTCATTACCGGTCCATCGTCCTCAGGGAAAACGACCACGACGATCAAGCTCGAACAACGCCTGAACAAGCGCGGGCTGCGGTTCCGGGCGCTTAATGTCGACAACTACTTCTTCGACCTCGAACTGCATCCAAAGGATGAATTCGGAGACTACGATTTTGAAACTCCCCAGGCTCTGGACTTACCGCTGATCAATGAACACCTCAAGAAACTGGTTCAGGGTGAAGAAGTCATGGTCCCGTACTACGATTTCAAAACCGGGCGCAGAACCGACGAGCAAACTCCGACGAAGCTTGCGGAGGATGAAATCCTTCTCATCGATAGCCTGCACGGTTTATACCCACCGATGACGGAAGGCATTGAGAGTGAGGTTCGCGCCAGTCTGTATCTTGAACCCCTGCTGCAGATGCGTGGCCCGGATGGCAGGTACATCCGCTGGACGGACGTCCGATTGATCCGGCGGATGCTGCGCGATTCGGTCCACAGGGCGTACGATCCCCAGCGCACCCTCGAACATTGGCATTATGTAAGGACGAGTGAGCTCCGCAACATCATCCCATACCAGGGGACGGCAGACTTCATTATCAACAGCGCAATGCCTTACGAACTGTGTCTTTACCGGGCCAAGTTGCTGGAGGAATTCACACGCTGGGAGAAAGAGTACGAAGGTGATCCACTGCGAGCAGATGCCTACACGCGCGCGAGCAGGGTCAGGCAGATACTTGCTGCCGTCGAACCTGTTGAAGACGAATCCCCGATCCCGAGCGATTCGGTGCTGCGCGAGTTCATCGGAGGAAGCAGCCTGAAGTACTGACCTTAGCGGCCGCATCTACTTATCTAGCATGAAGACGTCCTGTGCTGCTGAACAACCTGAGGCGTCGTGGTCAGGGCCCCAGGCGGTGCAAACCATGAAAGCCCTGACTTTCGGCCACTTATTGTAGTGATTTCTTGAAACGTGTCAAATCGCTTGCAGCATGCGCTCGGTTACAAGTTTGCGGGTGCTACGGCTCGCCTCCAATAACGGATATGCCCTGAACGCGCTTGCGATTGAAGACGAGTGCTGGTGCGTCCACCACCACGCGTGGGAACAGTAATGCGGAAACGCGCGCGTCGTACAGCGGTACGAAGGGGCTTTCGCCTTCAAAAATCACCGCCCCGAAATCGAAGCGGCCACCGGATTGGATCTGGCCGATCAGCTCGAAACCTTCAATTAAAATGCGGACCCAGTGCGGGAAAGGCTTGGTGTAACCGGCACGCGTTACACTGGCGGGGCCTAGACCGGCCCGGTTTGCGACGAGGACTCCTAGGATCTCATATTTCACCAGCCACAATGTCTTAAAGGGCTCAGACTTCTGTCCGACAAGATGAAGAGGGCATAATTCGCCCGACTCCATCTCGAGTGACGATTCCGTGGGTAAGTTGAGATGACTGAAAAGCCCCTGGGCGCCAGGTGTGATATTGCCATGGATCCAATGTGTGCTGGTGAATACCTCAACTGCAGTCGGCTTTTTGAGCACCATGATTGAGCCTCCTCTGCCGCGCTGGAGCAACTTCCCTGGCCGCCAGTCTATCCTGATTCTAGACGAGAGCTCCCGACACTTCAACAACAACCGTCCTGTCTTCCATTCCGGCAGGATCGCGGTGCTACAATTACTGCGGATAAAGGAGCCTCGATGCGCTATCAACCAATCGA
>JARRJK010000133.1:0-6584 GCA_037379555.1 Anaerolineales bacterium
GGGATGCTTGAGGCATTCACCACGACCGCGCATGCTCACCGCACTTAACAACCTCCCCTGTACGATCCCGTCTCCCAGAATGAAATAACGAAATATGGCGTCACTGCAGGAGATACTCCCGCCGGACTCTGCAAACGCAAGCCCCAACATTCAGGGGTAGATCCAGGAGATGATCGGGATGCACCAATGCTTAAAAAGATACTTCGTTGTGGCGCTACTACCGCTCGGGTTCTGTATAGCAGCCTGTAACCTCACGCAGCAAAACAGCGGAATAAATCAGAACGCATCTACAACATGGAATCCCTGCGAGGCAATGTCGGGCCTGGCGCTCAACATCGAGGGCGCAGCCTCGGCGCCGGCGCTTATAGGCTCCATGGATGAACCGGCGCTGGGGACCCTGGGCGCTCAGGGTGCTCAAGCGCTTGCCGATCAGCTTCAGCCGCAGGGCACCTTCTGCGACTCCGAGCCGCCGGCAGCCTTCGCACCCATCCTCGAGAAGGCCCGGGGCCTCGCTGATCAGGGTGACCAGGCCGGTGCACATATGCTGCTGGAATCGCTGCTCGAGATGGGCACATCTTCTGGCGGTCACCTGCTGGACGTGCACGCTCAGAGCGCATCACAAGCCCGCTCTTCCATCGCTGGCTACCTGGCGGCTGCCGGCATCGATCAAGCCATAGGCGGGGATGGTCAGGCCTTCATCGATCAGGCCAACGCCACCTTCAACCAGATGGCCAACAGCGAGCTCGAAAGCGCCAGTTTCGATGAAGCCTTGCGGCTGGCAGAAGAGGCTCAGCTTCTGGGCCAGGAGGACATCGCTCAACGCGCCCTCCAGCGAGCGCAGGACATCGCCGCCGAGGGGCTGGATGCTGCCCTTGCGGATTTCGATCCATGTTTATCAAACCCCCAGGATCTGCGGGACGAGATAACGAAACTGCTCCTGGCCTTTCAAACGGCCAGCCTCCTGGGAGTCCCCGACACCTATGGCCCAGGCGACTCGCGCTACGACGCCACCTGGTCCCGGGCGACGGAAGCGTTGAAGGCGGTTGCCGGCGTGACGCCCGATGAATGCAAGGGGCTTGCCTTTTATTTCACCCGAACAGTCTCCGGAGCCGTGACGATGACGGGGGAGGGCCACTCCTGCAATGGCCCGTATGGCCCCTGGGAGGGTGAGCTCCATCTTGCGGGGACCTGGACCGATTTTGGCAATAGCGGAGAGGGGAGCGGGGCTTTCAGCTTCACCATACCCGAGGGCAGCGATGAAGTGGAGACGACGATCCCGACAAGTGGACAGATTAATGCGGATGAGGGGTGCTACATGCCCTACACTGATCCCTTGCAATTACGGTTTCGCTTAATAAGTGGGGCAGAGGCAGAGATTGGCATCATCAGCACAAACGCAGGGACAGCCTCGGTGGTCTGCTCGGAGGGCACGCTTGCGCTGCCCTCCATCATGACCGTCTGGACAGAAGAACCCACATTCGTTGTGGAGCTTGAGCATGCTGCGGAATGCCCATAAAAAGCCAGGAGTGAACCCGAGCCGCCACCATCCATCAGGAAGCGACAACCGCACCCCGAAGGCTTGCCAGATCTCTGGTGATCGCGTCCGCTGAACAGGGTGAACATCCACAGCTTGTACTCAGCGATGTAAGCGAGTCGATTGGTTTCAGGATGCTGCTGGGGTTCGGTAGCGCCTTCCACTATACTCGATGGCACCCTGTTGAATCGCGGAGTATCTCGATGAAAAAGGAAACGCTCGCGTTCTGCAGCCAGGTGATCGAGGCCGTCCGCCCGTTGCACCTCACCTATACGCGCGCCGCTTGGGAAGCCGCCACGACTGGCAGCGAGGCTGCCAATCAGAGCGAGCGGGAAGCCCAAGCGGCGCTCATGCGCTTCTGGGCTGATCCCGTGCAGTTCGCCGAAGCAAAACGTCTCTACGAAGCCAACCATGCCGATCCGCTCACCCTCCGCACGATCAAGCGCATCTACCTCTCGGCTGCCAAAGCCCAACAAGATGAAGCGACCATTGAGCGCGTGACCGAACTTGAAGCCCAGGTCAGGGACCGTTTCTACAATTCGCGCGTCGAGATCGAGGGTCAATCGCTGAACGACAACGAAGTAGATCAAATTCTCAAGACCAGCCATGATTCCGGGCAGGTGAGGGACGTTTGGCTGGCGAGCAAGGTGCTCGGCACCGAAGTGGCGCAGGCTGTGCGGGAACTAGCTCGAGTGCGCAACCAGGCTGCACAGGCGCAGGGCTTTCGAGACCATTTTCAGCGCGCGCTGACGCTGAACGAGATCGACGAAGGGCAGCTCATTGAAACGCTCGGCCGGCTCGACGATGAGACAACTCCCCTTTATCAGCAATACAAGGCCGGGCTCGACCGCTCACGGGCAGAGTGGTTCGGGATTGAGCCGGGTGATTTAATGCCCTGGCACTTCGGCAGCCGCTTCTTCCAGGACGTGCCGGAGAGCGAGACGTCTGAACTCTCGGGATCATTCGAAACACATGATCCCATTGAGCTTGCACTGGCGACCTATGACGGCCTCGGCCTGGAGGTGCGGGATATCCTCGACCGCTCCGATCTCTACCCCCGGCCGGGCAAGGACCAGCACGCGTTCTGCCTCGATATCGACCGTTCAGGGGACGTGCGCACGCTCAACAACCTGCAGCCAGACCGGAAGTGGTCAACGACCCTGCTGCATGAACTCGGGCACGCCGTTTTCGACAAATTCATCGACCCTGGCCTGCCCTGGATTCTGCGCACCCCACCGCATCCGCTCTCGACCGAGGCGATCGCCTTGATGATGGGCGGCCTGACCTCCGACCCGGAGTGGTTGGTCCAGATTCTCAGAATCCCGGATGGACAGGCCCAATCCCTGGCGGAGACGGCGAGGCAGCGGGTGCGCGCCGAGCGCCTGATCTTCACCCGCTGGGTGCTGGTGATGACGAACTTCGAGCACCGGCTGTATGCGGATCCCGAGTCGGATCTCGACCGGACATGGTGGGAGTTGGTCCAGCGCTATCAGCGTCTCACACCCCCACCCGGCCGACAGGCGCCGGATTGGGCGGCGAAGTACCACATCGGTTTGGTGCCGGTCTACTACCAGAACTATGAACTCGGCCTCCTGGTCACAGCCCAGTTCGAAGACCACATCCACCGCCGCTGGCGCGGCATCGTCAACCGGCCTGAGGTCGGGACATGGCTTCGGGAGAAGGTCTTCGCCCCGGGCTGCAGCCTGGATTGGGCGGCGCATGTTGCGCATGTCACGGGAGAGAAGCTGGACAGCGTGCACTTCGTTGCCTCGCTTGCATAGCAGGCCGCATTTCCACCACAGGCCAATCGGTATAAACTTGCCCATCTTCAGCGGCCGGAGGCATGCGCCCGCCAGGTCAAGCCAGGAGGAGCTGTGATGAGCGTTTCGACAAGCGCCGCAGTGGGCGGCATCGACGAACTCGAGTACAAGCGCCGGATTCGAGCCTGGACGCTCTATGACTGGGCGAACTCGGCCTTTGCTACGACGATCCTGGCAGCCGTGCTGCCGATCTACTACAGCCAGGTGGCTGGCGCCACGCTCCCCAGCGCAGCAATCGCCACCGCGTACTGGGCGCGCGGCCTGAGCATATCACTCTTTATCACCGCCATCCTGGCGCCGATCCTGGGCACAGTCTCAGACGTCATGCGCGGCAAGAAGCGCTTCCTGGCGGTTTTCGCCGGGATGGGCATCCTGGGGACCGGACTGCTCGTGTTGGTCAGCACCGGGGACTGGCTGCTGGCGTCGATCCTGTTCGTCGTTGGGCGCATCGGTTTTACCGCTGCGAACGTCTTCTACGACGCGCTGCTGCCCCACGTGGCCCGCGAGGATGACCGCGATGCCGTCTCGACCCGCGGTTATGCAATGGGCTACCTCGGCGGCGGCCTGCTGCTGGCGATCAACGTCGCCATGATCCAGTTCCTGCCCGACAACTGGGGACCGCGGCTGTCATTCCTCAGCGTGGCGATTTGGTGGGCTGTCTTCTCGATCCCGATCTTCCGCCAGGTGCCAGAGCCTCCGGCTGCGACCGAGAGCCTAAAATCGGGCGAAAACGTGATCGGGGTCAGTTTCCGGCGCCTTGCCTCCACCCTGCGCGACATCCGGCAGTATCGCGAGCTGTTCAAATTCCTGCTGGCATTCTTGATCTACAACGACGGCATCGGCACGATCATCGGCGTGGCAGCCATCTATGGCGCTGAGCTTGGCTTCGGCAGCCTGGAGCTCGTATTGGCCCTGTTGCTGGTGCAGTTCGTCGGCATCCCCTTCAGCCTGATCTTCGGCCGGCTGCCCAGCGCGGGCGAGAAACGCCGCCACCTGTTCCTGGCGTTCATCATCTACAGTCTGGTTGCGCTTCCCGCGGCCGGCATCCTCGGCGCGCGCATGCTCCCAGAGAGCATGACGGGGAACCTGGCTGTTATCCTGGGCTTGATCGTGGGCGTGGAGGCCGTCGGCGTGCTCTTTGCGCTTTTCTTTGGCCCGCTCTTCCAGGGCATGGCCGAGTCAATGACCACCAAGCGCAGCGTGCTCCTGGCGCTTCTGATTTATGCCGTGATTGCCGTCTGGGGCTACTTCCTGAATTCGGTAATCGAATTCTGGTTCCTGGCATGGCTGGTTGCAATCGTCCAGGGAGGCAGCCAGGCGCTCAGCCGCAGCCTGTACGCCTCGATGTCACCGGCGGCTAAAAGCGGTGAGTTCTTCGGCCTGTTCGGAATCATGGAGAAATTCTCCGCCATCTTCGGTCCGCTGATCTTTTCGGCTGCCGTCACGACCTTCGGCTCGAGCCGGCCGGCTGTACTGAGCATCATCGCCTTCTTCTTTGTCGGAGGGTTGTTGCTGACGACAGTGAACGTCGATGAAGGCCGGCGCATCGCCCGCCAGGAGGACGCCGCCTTACTCCCAAGTTGAGCAGCGCAAGCACAAAGGTAGCGCCATGACGTTAGGTGCCATGGCACTCCGATTATTATGAAGTTACGGTCCACACGATCAATGACCCACCGCCCGTTCGCGGAAGATGACCGCCACGCTGAGCAGGACCAGGGCAGCGCCGAGCAGCGTAGAAACCGATACTGGCTCCGACAGCAGCCAGGCGCCAAGCACCACGGCGATCACCGGGTTCACGTAGGCGTAGGTCATCGCCAGGCTGACCGGCAGCGAGCGCAGCACCTCGACGTAGGAAGTGAAGGCCAGGACCGAGCCGAACAGGATCAGGTAGAGCCAGGCAGCCAGCGCCGCAGGCGTCGGATGCGGGCGCGGCTCGCCAGCCACGAGCGCCAGGATGCCAAATCCCAATGCGGCGAAGATCAGCTGGTATCCAGCGCTCAGGCGGGCGCTCATCTTGACTGGATGACGCTGCTGCAGCAGTGTCCCCAGCGACCAGCTGATCGGAGCCAGGATCAGCATCACGACCGGCAGTGCTTCTCCGGCTTCGAGCTGCAGCCTCGGGGTCGACAGGATGACCGTCCCAGAAAACCCGGCCAGGAGGGCCACGGCCACCCTGGCGGAAGGCATCCTGCGTTCGAGCAGCGATTCAATCGCCACGGTCCAGAGCGGAATGGTCGCGACAAGCAGCGCGGCAAAGGACGATTCGACCCGCTGCTCGGCCCATGCGACCATGCCGTTCGCCCCGGTCCACAGCAGAAGTCCTGAACCAGCCAGGACCACCAGCTCACGCCGGCCTATTCGCAGCGTTCCGCTGCGTAAGGCCCCCCAGGTCAACAGGATCGTGCCGGCGATGAGCATACGCACGAATCCAAGCGTGAACGGCGGGACGCCGGCTTCCGGCCGCACAGCCACGCGGATGGCCAGGTAGGTGCTTCCCCAGACCAGATAGACAACCAGCAGGTTGGCCAGTGCACCCGGCGTGACAGCCGCGGCAGGCAGCCGTTTCGCTTCAGCGAGTTTACCCACCGGACGGCCATCCGTTGGCGAGGTAGTCATTGACACGCCCGAACACCCGGTCCAGCATCGCCTCCGTCAGCCGTCCGGTGTGCGTATTCTGCGGGCTGGGATGGTAGCACGCGGCCAGGATCGGCAAATCTCTACCGAATGCATGCCATGCGCCGTGCCTGAACTTCAACCGCGGCAGATCATGACCCTGCTCACGCCAGGTTCGCAGCACGCCATCGAACGCCAGGCCGCCCAATGCCAGCACGACGCGCACATGTGGAAGCAGGTCCATCTCACGCTTAAGATAGGGGCGACAGTTGGCGAATTCCTCGGCCGTCGGCCGGTTCTGCGGCGGCACACAGCGCGCCAGCGCGGTGATGAAGGCATCCGTCAGCTGCAGGCCGTCATCCCGGCTGATCGACTCGGGCTGGCTGGCATAGCCGGCCCGGAAGAGGGCGGCGAAGAGCGTATCGCCGGAACTGTCGCCGGTGAACATGCGCCCGGTGCGGTTTGAACCGTGCGCCCCGGGCGCCAATCCGACCAGCAGCAGCCGCGCCCGCAGATCGCCAAAACCAGGCACCGGTTTGCCCCAGTATTCCCATTCCTTATATGCCCGGCGCTTCTCGCGCGCGACCCCCTCGCGCCAGGCCACGAGCCGCGGGCAC
>JARRJK010000134.1:0-7041 GCA_037379555.1 Anaerolineales bacterium
GGTATGAACGGCCAAGGACCAGGTCCATTTGTGCCTTGACAAAGTCATTGCTGCTGCCGTTGTAAACCTGCAAGTACTGCTCGATGGCTGCCTCGGTCGAATCCTGCTGCGAATATGCGTTGCCAAGCTTCACCTGTACATCGAGTGCTTCACCGGGAGGTCTGGCCAGCACAATTTGAAGATAAAGGGCGGCGGCTTGAGCTCCGTCCCCGGCCTGAAGGCGCGCATCGGCTTCCAACTCAAGCGCGTCTTCGATCAGAACAGCATCGCCGCTTTCCCGATAGGCCTTGTAAGCCTCGGCTGCCTCCGACGGACGTCCGAGGTCGGCGAGAGCCTGCCCCCGCAGGAAGTGGGCTCTTGCAGCGGTTTCGTCCGTGGGATAGTCTGCGAGAAGCTGCTCCAGGACTGCGAGCGCCTCGCTCCAGCGGTCAGCCGCGAGGTACGTTCGCGCCTCTCCATAGAGTGTGGCCGCTTGCAGTCCGGGGTCGCCGGCTAGCGCCCTTGCCTGCTGATAGAGTTCGAAGGCCCGGTCCCAATCACCAGCGAAACGCGCCTGTTCCGCCTGCGCCAGGATTGCCGCTGAATCCGGCGTGGGTGTCGGTGTGGGCGTCGGGGTGTTGGTTGCAGTCGGGCTTGCCGTCGGAGTCTCTGTTGCCTGGAACGGAAGTCGAGCCGGCAGCGAACAAGCCAGCGTGAGAGCGAGCCACCCGATTGCCGTTAGCAGGACCAGCAGCGCAGGTCGTTTCACGCTGGTCATCATAAAGTAGCTTCAACCCTGGGTCAATCTTGTCACCGCCAATTCTCCATGCTACACTACCTGCGCTCTTCACCGACGCGCCTGGTGCGCGTATTTTTATGTGAGTCTGATGTGAGAACCGTCCGCTGGGACGAAATCGGTCCCGTAGTTGTGATGATCGATCAGCGCCGGCTGCCCGGCGCTTTGGTCGAACTGCGCCTTCAAACAGCGGATGAGGTTTCTGAAGCGATTCGTACCATGGCGGTACGGGGCGCGCCGGCTGTCGGCGTCAGTGCTGCCTTCGGGTTGGCCCTCGCAGCTGCAATTTCATCCGCCCAAGACAGCAAAACACTTTTAGAAGAGCTGCGGCAAACAGCAGCTGACCTGCGGCAGGCCAGGCCAACTGCTGTCAATCTAGCCTGGGCTCTCGATCGCCTGCTTCAAACAGCCGAAGCTTTCGCTGAAAGCGATGCGGGAACGTTGCAAGAATCCGTGGTCGCGGCTGCCCGGGAGCTGGCCGAAGAGGACGTGCGCGTCAATCGCCGCATCGCGGCATACGGCGCGGAGCTCATCACGGATGGCGACACGGTCCTGCACCACTGCAATACAGGAGCGCTCGCAGCCGTCGATTATGGCACAGCGCTCGGGGTCATCCGCTATGCGCACGAACTTGGCAAGCGGGTGCACGTCCTCGTCGATGAAACCCGGCCCAGGCTGCAGGGTTCCCGGCTGACGGCGTGGGAACTCGAGCAGTACGGAATCCCGTACGACATCATCACCGACTCCGCCGCCGGATACTTCATCCAGCGCGGCCTGGTAAACAGCTGCTTTGTTGGAGCCGACCGTGTGGCTTTAAACGGCGACGTCGCAAACAAAATCGGGACTTACATGCTGGCGCTCGCAGCACATGCGGACGACCTGCCCTTCTACTGCGTCCTGCCGCTCTCCACATTCGACCCGGCGATCGAGACAGGCGATGCGATCACCATTGAAGAGCGGGATCCAGCGGAAGTGCTCGATCTTGAGCAGAACGGCCAGCCCATTGCACCGGCTGGCGCCAGCGCCCGGAATCCCGCCTTTGACATTACCCCGCACCACCTGATCACGGCATTTGTCACGGAGATCGGGATCCTCCGGCCACCGTATACTGATTCGGTCCCAGCGGCAATCCGGAAAGCAGGTTCCTGATGAAAATCGTCATCTCCGGCTCGATCGCATTCGACTACTTGATGTCCTTCCCGGGCCACTTCAGCGATCACATCCTGCCGGACCGGATTGACCGGCTGAGCCTTTCGTTTCTGGTTGACAGCCTGGTACGTCAACCCGGTGGTGTCGCAGCGAACATCGCCTACTCCCTCGCACTGCTCGGGGAACACCCGACAATCATGGCGACGGTGGGGCCGGATTTCGACACGCACAAGTCCTGGCTCGAAGATCACGGTGTCGATACCTCGGCCATCCGGGTCATCCCAGATCTGCTCACAGCTTCCTTCTTCGTTAACACGGATCGCGGCAATTCTCAGATCGCCAGCTTCTTCCCCGGGGCGATGGCTAGAGCAAGCGAACTCACGTTTTCGGACTTACCGGAAAAGCCGGACCTGGCGGTGATCTCTCCAAACGAACCGGGCGCGATGATCGCATATGCACGTGAATGCAAAAGGCTCGGCATCCCCTTCCTGTACGATCCCAGCCAGCAGATCGTGCGTCTGGAAGCGGATAACCTGCGCGAGGGTATCCACCTTGCCCGCGGGTTGTTCTGCAACGATTATGAGTTCGGCTTGATTGAGAAGAAGGCCGGCATCGGAGTCGATGCGATCCTGGAGAATGCCGAGTTCGTGCTGATTACGCGTGGCGAGCAGGGCGCGGATTTGCATCTGCCTGGCAGATCATTCCACGTCCCGGCCGTAAACCCCGACACGATCGCCGACCCTACGGGAGTAGGGGATGCGCTGCGTGGAGCTTTCCTCAAGGGCTACCTGCACGGGATTGATCTGGAGGTTTGCGCCCGTATGGGCTCGATCGCCGCCGCATACTGCCTCGAGGCGCGCGGTCCCCAGGGTCATTTCTTCACACCCGAGCAATTCTTACAGCGCTACCGGGCGAATTTCGATGGAAGCGAGCTTGATCAGCTGCTGGCAATGGATTCATGACCGATTGGGATGCAGCCCGAGAGCTGCTCGAGCGTGACCGCATCTGGTGCGCGTATGCACTGGCCGACCTCGATCCCGGCCTGAGGGAGTCCAGCGATATCTGGATACAGCGGGAATCACTCCTGCTGCGCTATCGCGGGTTAGCCCCGGCGGTTTTGTTCGCGTTCGGCCGGCCGGAGCAGGTTCGGGATCTCTGCACGAATCTGGAACCCGCCCGTTACGTCTTCACCCTCAAGCCGGCGGTTCGCACTGCATTGGACGATCTCTTTCAAATCGAGCATGAGGTCGAAATGCATCGCATGGACTTCCACGGCACGCAGCAGACGAGCCCGCCGCCGGAGATAGCAAGCCGGCTGTCGGACGAACAGCTTGATGACATCCTCACGCTCATGGACGACCAGCCGGATAGACCGGACGCGTTCGACCCAGCGCAGCTCAACTCCGGGATGTTCTTCGGCGTCTGGCAGGCGGGAAGACTGGTGGCGATGGCCGGAACGCATGTCGTCTCCCGCGTTATGGACGTCGCCGCGATTGGGAATGTCTTCACCCATCCCGATTGGCGCGGCAAGGGTTTCGCGCGGGCAGCGAGCGCTGCCGTTCTCAATGACCTGCTGAAACACGGTATCCGGACGATCGTCCTGAACACACAGGTTCATAACCAGGCTGCCATCAAGCTCTACCACAGCCTTGGATTCGAAAGCTACTGCCATTACATGGAAGGTGTTGCGCTTCTCCCGTCCTGATGGACCCGCTTCGGGCGTCAGGTTCATGACGGGCAGCAAGGAGCGAATCATGGAATATATCTCCCTCGGACGCAGCGGATTGAAGGTCAGCCCTTTATGCCTGGGAACGATGAACTTCGGCCCATTCACAGAGCAGGCCGCAAGCTTTAAGATCATGGACCGGGCGCTGGAACTCGGACTGCAGTTCTTCGATACGGCCAATGTATACGGATGGAAACTCGGGGAGGGCGTGACCGAGACGATCCTGGGAAATTGGTTTGCCCAGGGCGGTGGTCGGCGGGAGCAAATTGTGCTGGCGACGAAAGTCTACGGCCGGATGGGTGAAGGGCCGAATGACCGGCGGCTGTCCGCCTACCACATCCGTCGCGCCTGCGAGGACAGCCTGCGCCGCTTGCAGACTGATCACATTGACCTCTATCAGATGCATCACATCGACCGGGAGACCCCCTGGGAGGAAATCTGGCAAGCGATGGAGCAGCTGGTTCGGGAAGGCAAGGTGCTGTACGTGGGATCCAGCAATTTCGCCGGCTGGCATATTGCCAAGGCACAGGAGCATGCCCTCGCACGTCATTTTATGGGTCTCGTATCGGAACAAAGCCTTTACAACCTGGCCGAGCGCAGCATCGAATTGGAAGTCATCCCTGCCTGTCAGGATTACCGGGTGGGGTTGATCCCATGGAGCCCGCTCGCACGCGGTATGCTGGCGGGCGCACTGGGGGATCTCAAGGGGGGCCGCCGGGCGGAGAAACACGTGCAGGAGGAGATTGAGCAAAATCGATCAGCACTGGAAGCCTACGAGAAGCTTTGCCGGGAGCTTGGAGAAGAACCGGCTGTCGTGGCACTGGCTTGGCTGCTGCACCAACCAGCTGTGACCGCACCGATCATCGGTCCCAGGACGATCGGACAACTTGAGAGCAGCCTGCGCGCACTGGAGCTTGAGCTTGATTCCAACACCCTGGCGCAGTTGGATGAAATCTGGCCCGGACCTGGCGGAGCAGCACCGGAGGCATACGCCTGGTAGAGGATGCAACGAGAAACGAGTATCATAGAACCTATCTTTGAGAACTGGAGCAGATGATGAGCCGTGAATACGATGTGAAAGATCTTACCCTCGCCGAGGGAGGAAGAAGACGCATTCAATGGGCAGAGAAAGAGATGCCCGTTTTACGCGGTATTATGAAGCGGTTTTCCAAGGAGCAGCCGCTCAAAGGCGCTCGCATTTCCGCATGCCTGCACGTTACCACCGAGACAGCGAACCTGATGCGGACGCTGCAATCCGGAGGGGCTGAAGTCGTGCTGGCAGCCTCTAACCCGCTTTCCACACAGGATGATGTGGCCGCCTCACTCGTCACGCATGACGAGATCCCGGTGCACGCCATCAAGGGCGAGGATAACGAAACCTACTACAAGCACATCAACGCGGCTCTCGACGTGAAACCGCATTTCACAATGGATGATGGCGCAGACCTGGTCAGCACGCTCCACAAGAGCCGCCGTGAGCTTCTCGAGGAGATGGTCGGCGGCACAGAGGAGACGACGACAGGCGTGATCCGCCTGCGGGCGATGGCGGCGGATGGAGCGCTGGGCTACCCGGTTATCGCCGTGAACGACGCCATGACCAAGCACTTTTTCGACAACCGTTATGGAACCGGACAGTCGACGATCGATGGGATCGTCCGGGCAACGAACATCCTGCTGGCCGGGAAAACGTTCGTCGTCGCCGGCTATGGCTGGTGTGGGCGCGGCCTGGCGATGCGGGCCCGTGGCCTTGGCGCAAATGTGATCGTAACCGAGGTTGACCCGCTGGCAGCTCTCGAAGCGGTAATGGATGGCTTCCGAGTCATGCCGATGCTCGAAGCCGCACCCATCGGCGACATCTTCTGCACCCTGACCGGCGACCTCAAGGTCATCGACCAGCACCATCTCGAAGTGATGAAGGATGGCGCGATCATTTCCAACTCGGGTCATTTCAACGTCGAGATCAACATCCCGGCACTGGAAGCGATGTCCACCGAGAAGCGCAAGCCACGCGAATTTGTCGAGCAGTACATTCTCAGCGATGGCCGCATGATCAACTTGCTGGGCGAAGGCAGGCTGATCAACCTCGCGGCTGCCGAAGGGCACCCGGCGAGCGTCATGGACATGTCATTTGCCAACCAGGCGCTATCGCTTGAATACCTGCATCAGCATGCTGACGAACTCGAGAACAAGGTTTACACCATCCCGGAGGAGATCGATCGCGAGATCGCCAGGCTCAAGCTCAAGAGCATGGGCATCGATATTGATGTCCTCACCGACGAACAGCAGGCATATCTCACTTCATGGGAGGAAGGTACATAGTCGTCCTTCAGCTTTGATACAAACAAGGGATGCGGTCGCATCCCTTGTCTCTTTAAATAGAAGTGCGAAAAGCGGAAGGTCAACTCCCGGGCGTGGGCTGGCCTGTCGGGGCAGGCGTGGGTGTGGGTACGATGATATAAAGGAAGACTTCATCCCCGAATGGCGCACCATCTGGATCCTGAGCCTGCCAGCGGCTGATATGCTCACCGGGAGTTAAAGGCGCCGTGAGCATGACCTGCCAGACCGCGGAGGCTCCAGCACGTGCGGGGAAGAGGGCGGTCAGGTCCGGCCCTCCGAACCCTTGCCCCGCCACGTTTACCAGCCGGTATTCGGCATTCCAATCGCAGCTTCCGCTGTTGCGCACAAGCCAGCGCTTGTCGAGTTCGCTGCCTGGTTCGACCTCGGTAAGATCAGGGATCGTGAGATCCTCCAGGAACTCAGCATCATTCAGGCAAGGCCCGCTGGGCACAGCAGGAGGGGCTGGGGTTGAGGTCGAAGTCGGGATCGGACTCAGCGGCGACTGAGCGCTCCCTATCCTTTCTCACCCCGGATTTGCAGCTCCATGCAAACAGACTCAGGCTTCTTCCTCCTCGCTGGTCAGCTCAAGCTCTATGCGCTCACCCTCTTCGTCTTCAATGTCCGCTGCATCGGTGTCCGGCAGCAATCCTTCATTATGGCGAATAGCCATCTCGATTTCGACCGCCATGCCCGGGTTCTCGCGCAGGAACTGTTTCGCATTCTCACGCCCCTGCCCGAGCCGCGTCTCACCGTAATTGTAGAAAGAGCCGCGTTTGTCGATGATCTCAAGCTCGACCCCCAGATCGAGAATATCACCCATTTTCGAGACGCCCTCGTTATACATAATGTCAAATTCGGCCACTTTGAACGGCGGCGCAACCTTGTTCTTCACCACCCGCACCCGCACCCGGTTGCCGACCACTTCCTGGCCAACCTTGATGCTCTCAATCCGCCGCATGTCCAGCCGCACCGAGGCGTAGAACTTCAGCGCCCGGCCCCCCGTCGTCGTCTCCGGATTGCCGAACATCACCCCGATCTTCATCCGCAGCTGGTT
>JARRJK010000135.1:0-6444 GCA_037379555.1 Anaerolineales bacterium
CTTCCCCAGCCCGGCTTCCCCGCTGCAGGCGCTGTGGACCTATGACGGGCAGTGGGCGCTCGAGATCCTGCTCGCCACTCCCGATGAATGGAAAGGACAGCTCTACGTCAGCGGCCAGCTGGTCAACGAGCAGTACGGCTACGAAGAGGCTTTTGGATCACAGCTCCTTGATGGAAAGCTGCTCTACTTCTACCAGAAAGATGGCACGATCGGTATCAGCTACGACGGCCAGGATACGCCCCTGGGCTACAGCCAGCTGCCCCACTATCAGTGCTGCAGCGGATCGGCCCTGAACCCGTCGCACGCCCGGGAGATGGTGGCTTTCTTCGCCGAGCGGAATGGCGTCTGGTACTACACCGAGCTTGGCAAGTTTGACTAGATGCCGGCCTGTTAACTCCAGCAAGAGCACGACCGGAAAGCAAATCAGCCCCTTACGGGGCTGATGGCTTGATATCCCGGCGCGAGCTACTTCTCCGGCCGCTTGTAGTTCTCGAGCACCTTCTGAATCACAGCCTTCTGCTTCTCGTCGATGCCGGGCATGTCCGCCGGGGCCGGCCCGCTGTACGCCGCCGGGCGGTCGTCGGTCAGGTGCGTGAGCTCGACCTTCTGGATCAGCGTCCACTCGGCCATGCCCAGTTCCTTGGCGGCCTTGTAGAGCACGTTGATCATGTCCTGGTTGGTTTTACCGGTGGCAGCTCCCTTGTTCATACCCTGGGCAGCCTGGCCTTCTTGCTCGATGGGCATCTGATTCTCCTCTCAATTCGCGTCTGTGTAAGGCCATTATAACAAGGACTTTTGCACTCACACTTACATAGTGAAATGCCTATCGCTGGCTACTCGGGCGATATCGATTTCAACGCCTTTTCAACAAGCCTGGCAGGAGATTTCTGCATTCTGGAAACAACTTTCTTGTAAGATAATTCTCATGCAGGAACACGGTTCAATCGCCAAGACAACACGAAAACGCACACCACACACTGCCGGGTCGTCGCTGATGCAATCGAAAGACAGCCCAGCCCGGGCAGCTGCAGAGCCTGCTGTGCAGGCTGCGTCCGACGACGCAGAGCCTCTGGAACCACCTCATACCCGCACATGGCTTCCTTTCTGGAGGTCAGAGGCTTATCTGTCATTTGTTACGATCGCCCATCCGAATCTTGCCGCAGTTGAAACGAACGATCAGCCTCTCCCCTCGCCTTCAACCGTCATCCGCCGGCGTGGAGCAGCAATTCGACAATCACACCTGCCCTCCCTTTTGTCCGAGGTCGAAGTGGTTGTGCTGTTCACTCGCGCGACAACTTCCAAGCGGTGGGAGGCACATGAGCTGCTCGCCGACGAGGAGAATGAGCAGGTCGCCAGGCTGATCGCGCAGGTGCTTGAGCCGCACGCTCGGGGCGTGCAGCTGCGCTCCTGCCGGCGCGACGTCGAAGCCTGCCTGGTGGATCTCGATCCGACCCGGCATCTGATCTTCAACCTGTACGAAGGACAGGTCGGGCGGACGGGCGACGAAGTGGCTGCCGCACGCCTGCTCGAGCAGCGCGGTTTTGTTCACACGGGCGCAAGTTACTCCGCCCTGGCGAGGAGCTGCAACAAGTGGACGACGAAAAAGCTCGCCGCCGCCGCCGGGCTGCCCACGCCCGCTTACTGCATCATCCGAAAACCCGATGACTGGACAGGGCAGCTTCCAACGCCACTGATGGTCAAGCCGATCGCGGAGGAAGGCAGCATCGGCATCACGCAATCGTCGCTGGCGAAGACCGCCGCGGAAGTCCGCCCGCTGATCGAGGCCAGCCTGGCCAAATACCGCCAGGCGCTGATCGTGGAGGAGTTCATCGCCGGACGCGAGATCAACACTGCACTCTGGGGGAACCATTCGCCACGCCTGCTTCCGATCGCCGAGATCGCCTTCACCTGGACCGACGACCCGCTGCAGCAGTTCGTGACGTACGCCAGCAAGTGGATCAGCGACTCGCCCGAGTTCGTTGGCACCCCCGGGATCTGCCCCGCGCTGCTTGCACCGCATGAGCGCAGGGCGATCGAACGAGTTGCGGTCGGCGCCTGGCGCGAGCTGCGCCTGCAGGGCTATGCACGCGTCGACATGCGCCTGCGAGATGGAGTGCCCTACATCCTGGAGGTGAACGGCAACCCCGACCTGGCGCCGGATGCTGGTTTCTTCCGCTCAGCCTCCGCCGCCGGCTTCACCTGGGAAGGCATGATCCGCCATATCGCGGAACTGGCACTCGAATCACAGTTATGACCCACATCACGGGAACCATCGCCGAAGATGCCGGAGCGATCCTGGCCATCGCCCGCTCCGAGCCGCTTTTCACCCCGCAGGAGGCGGCCATTGTCGCCGAACTCCTGCGCGACTATATTGAGCGCGAGGACCGCAACGGCTACTTTTTCCTCAGCGCGTATCAAGACAGCGAGCTGGTCGGCTTCGCTTGCTACGGTCCGACGCCGATGACCCACGGGACCTACGATCTGTACTGGATCGCGGTTGCCTCGGCCTGGAAGGGACACGGCATCGGACGTCAGCTGTTGGAAGCGGTCGAGCAGCGCGTGCGCCAGCTCGACGGCCATCTGCTCGTGCTCGACACCTCCGGCCGGACGGACTACGCCGGCACGCGCGCTTTTTACGAGCGGCTCGGCTTCGTACGCACGGCGATCGTGCCCGACTTCTACGATGCCGGCGATGACCTCGTGATCTATACCCATCACCTGCCTGGCTGAACCGCCGGGAATCACCCGCTTGCCGTACGGCGCCGTATAGGCTATGTTCCGTGCGATGAGTGAACCCTCAGCATCAGGATTCAGAATACGCGTGCCGCTCCTGATCGGCCTCGGCTGGTGGCTGCTCGCGCTCTTGCTGAGCGTGCTCCAGGCCGGCCGGGAAGAGGTTCGGCTGGCAACGCCCTACGGGCTGCAGTACCTGCGCACACAGATCATCCCGGTCATCGCCCTGCTCATCTTCTACGTGCTGGCGCTGCTCCTCCCGTCGCGGTTCGGCAAGCCGGCGCGGCTCTTCGATCAGCTCTTCTTTCTACTCCTGACGCTCGGGCTGACCTACTGGGCGGCGACGGCCCCATTGCGCCTGAATTGGATCCTGCTGCTCGGCGTCTGGTGGCTGCTCCCCAGCCTCTTCCTCGGCCAACCGGGCCTGATCGCGCCGACGACGCTCGTCAGCCTCGGCTCGCTGCTGGTCACGATCGTGCTCTTTGAGCTGCTGCTGCGCCCGTTCCCGCGCCTGTGGCCGGGGTATGCGCGCATGGTGGGCAGCAATTGGCGCCGGCTGCACGCCGATATCCCAACCTACGAGTACCAGTCCAAAGGGGTGCAGTACCGCATCAATGCCCTTGGCTTTCGCGGCGAGGACCCGGTCCCGGAGCGGGTCGATGTGGTCGCGCTAGGCGACAGCTTCACCTTCGGCGTTGGGACGCAGTATCCCTGGCCGGAGCTGCTGGCCCGGGATACAGGGATGACCGTGCTCAACCTGGGCATGGGCGGCACCGACCCGCCCAAGTTCGTCAACCCGCTGATCGAGTTCGGCCTGCCACGCGAACCGCAGTACGTCGTGCTGGCCTACTTCGAGGGCAATGACTTGTACACATGCTATCAGCCGGCGAGCCCCGCGGGGCCGCGCTGGGGGGATGCGCTCGTGCTGCCCGATTTGATCGGCGGAGTGCGCGAGATGGTGCGCTTCCTCAGCCGCGAGCAGCAGATCACCTCCGAGTTAACCTACGATATCGCCACCCCGTTTGAGCGGGTGATCAATGGCCGGCAAGTTACACTGACTTTCTCGCCAGCTTACGCTGCCACGTTACTGCTCGACCGAAGCGCGATCACAAACTCCGAGAACTACCGCATCGCCAGCGCCAGCCTGGAGCGCATCGCCCAGCTCATCACAAGCAGCGGGGCGCAGCTTGTGATCGCCTACATCCCCGAACGAACCCATGTCTACTGGCCCTTGATCCGGGACGATGATGAACTGCTTGCAGGACTCAATTCGGATATGTACTACCGCTGGGAGCAACGCCTGGGCTGCCTGACCCTGGTTCGCGGGCGGGAAGCCCCGCCGCTTGATGCCTTCCGGACGGAAATGGACCGCACCATCGACGATCAGCGTGCCCTGATCCACGAATTCGCCACCCAGCATGAAATCCCCTTCCTGGATCTGACCCCCATCCTGCAGGCCCAGGCTGCGGCCGGGATCACGCTCGCCGATCCGCTCGAAACCCACTACAACGACCAGGTGAATGCCATTCTGGCAGAGGAAATCGCCGGGTTTCTGGCCGGGCTTCGCAGCCGCTGAAGACGCCCCAGGAGAAACCCGGTTTGGAACTTGTATCCCCGCGAGCCAAACGGCATGCCACCAGTTACCTATGGACAAGCGGCGCCGCGGCGATTATGGTTGCTCGCGACCGGGCATGAACCAGTGAGTTCCTCATGCTGCGCCTGGTGCATGGACGGATGATGAACATTCTGCGAAGAATCTGGGCTGGATGGAAGCGCCTTGGCGGGCTGATCGGCGACGTGGTCGGGCGCCTGGTCCTGACGCTGCTCTACTTCACCATCGTCCTGCCGTTCGGCCTGATCGCGCGCCTGACCAGCGACCCGCTGGCAGTACGCCATGGCAGGCCAGCGTCCTGGCTCGAGCGGGAACCAGTCGAGGGCACGCTGGACGAAGCGGAGCGGCTCTCCTGATGAACATCCTCGGCATCTCGTGCTACTACCACGACTCGGCTGCCGCCCTGCTTGTCGATGGCGAATTGGCAGCTGCAGCCGAGGAGGAACGCTTCTCGCGGCGCAAGCATGACTTCGGTTTCCCTTCTGGTGCGATCGACTTCTGCCTGGCGCAGGCCGGACTGAGAGGCGAGGATCTCGACTACGCCGTCTTCTACGAGAAGCCGCTGCTGAAATTCGAGCGCATCCTGCTCAGCACGCTGGTCAGCTACCCGCGCTCGTACGCGGTCTTCCGCGAATCGATGATCACCTGGTTCAACGAAAAGCTGTGGATCAAGAGCCAGATCCTGACAAAGCTGAACCTGCCTGAAAAGAAGCTGCTCTTCGCCGATCACCACATGAGCCACGCCGCCAGCGCCTTCTTCTGCTCGCCGTACGACGATGCGGCCGTGCTCACCATCGACGGGGTCGGAGAATGGACGACGGCAGCGGTCGGCAGGGGGCAGGCCGTATGGCCGGACCGTGAGAACGGCTTCAACGAAAACCGCATCGAGCTGCTGCAGGAGACCCGCTTCCCCCACTCGCTCGGCCTGCTCTACTCAGCCTTCACCGCGTTCCTGGGTTTCAAGGTGAACAACGGCGAGTACAAGGTGATGGGCATGGCGCCCTACGGCCAGCCGACGCGCGTCGACGACGTCTACAAGCTGATTGAGGTCGGCCCGGACGGCGGTTTCCGCTTGAACATGGACTACTTCTCCTTCCACCACTCGACCTCGCGGACTTTCAACCGCAGGTTCGTCGAGCTGTTCGGAGAGCCGCGCGTGCATGATGCCGACTTCTATACGCCGGCCATCCTGGGCACGCTGGCCAAACCCGGCTGGAATGAAGAGACAGCGCGCGTCAACCAGCACTACGCAGACATCGCCGCCAGCGTGCAGCATGTGACCGAGGAGGTCGTCCTGAAGATGGCCAGCCACGCGCATGACCTGACGGGTTCGAAGAACCTGTGCATGGCCGGCGGCGTGGCGCTCAACTCGGTCGCCAACGGGCGCATCGCCCGGGAGACGCCGTTCGAGCGGATCTACATTCAGCCGGCGGCCGGCGACTCAGGCGGTGCCCTGGGCGCGGCGCTGTATGCCTACCATGTTCTGCTCGGGAAGCCGCGCCGCTTCGTGATGGAGCACGCCTACTGGGGTCAGGCTTACGATCCCGTCCGCCAGCAGTCAGCCGTGACAGCCGGTGGACGGCAGTTCGAGCTTGAACCCGATCTCGAGCGCCGCGCGGAGCGCATCGTCGACGACCTTCTCGCGGGCCGGGTGGTCGGCCTGTACCAGGGCCGCTTCGAATGGGGGCCGCGCGCCCTCGGCAACCGCTCGATCCTGGCCGACCCGCGCCGGGCGGAGATGAAGGACGTGGTCAACGCCACGATCAAGTACCGTGAGCCCTTCCGTCCCTTCGCCCCGGTTGTGCTCGAAGAGCAGGCCGCCGACTATTACGCTGGACTGGGCGACGTACACGAGCTGTACCCGCTGCGCTACATGCTGATGGTCTTCCCCACGCTCGATGGGCGCGGCGGCGAGATCCAGGCTGTCACGCATGAGGGCGGCACGGGGCGGCTGCAGGTTGTGCGACGGGAGTGGAACCCGCTCTACTACCGCGTGATCGAGCTCTTCGGCCAGGCGACCGGCGTACCGGTGCTGCTGAACACCAGCTTTAATCTGCGCGGCGAACCGATCGTGAACACCCCCGAGAACGCGCTGAACA
>JARRJK010000136.1:0-6433 GCA_037379555.1 Anaerolineales bacterium
ATCCGAATACAGAATATCCGGATGAAGAAATCATCGACGAGAAGGGAAATATTGTCTCTTTCGTATATAAACCGGACTGGTCCCCATTCTTGCATTTAATGGATGGCCTGACGTTCTTCGGTAATAAATACTTGGCTAGCTAAGATCCTGAACTATGAGTAATAGACCGTCAGGCTAAAACCCTTGATAAATTCTTTCATGCAAGGGCATTAGCAGGAAGGGTCTTCAGTTCATCTTCAGGTCATTAGGTTTGTCCTCCGCTACTACCCGCATCCAGTTGAACACATGAGAGCCCGTGTGTGAGCCCGATCACCTCGTTCAAAATCTTCTGTTTTCGGTATGATTTCTGAGCATTCTTCTTCGCTCATAACCTTCTCTCTCTGCGACACTTCTCTCTTCACGATCGACCTGCCAATCACTTACGTAAGGGTTACCTGGCAACTATCACATTTATGCTTCTGATCGCACATCCACTATAGCCGGATCCGATATCCTTGTGTGTGACGAGAGCGTTATTTCGCCATGAGGCATGCAATAAGGCTGGTGAGGAGACTGATACGATATTCCAGCACAGCATGTTCGAAGTGTAAACAAGGACTTGAATTATTTACACTTAACATGTAATATGCAAATAATTCCATTGCTTGTTTACAGGTCGATCCTATGAAGCCGGAGGATTTCCAAACCAGCACGGCCGGCAAGATCATCCGCACGCCCAGGGGCTATTGGACCTTCATCCCCAATCCGCTGCCGCCACCGATCCGATGGTCCTCCTCTTTGATTTCATCTGTTGGCGCTGCAGAACGAGCATTGGGTAGACTCGACAGCCTCGCCAACACCTTGCCCTCGCCGCACATCCTGGTGCGACCATTCATCCGCCTCGAGGCGGTGCTCTCCTCGCGCATCGAAGGAACGCGCGCTTCTCTCAACGATGTCTATGTGTATGAAGCAGAACAGCTTTCCTACCTCGAACCAACGACGGATGTTCACGAGGTGCACAACCACGTCAAAGCATTGGATTACGGCCTCGAGCGGTTGCGTTCCTTACCCGTCAGTCTGCGCCTGATGCGCGAGGTGCATGCTGAATTAATGGAGGGTGTCCGCGGGGAGCATCTGACCCCGGGTGAATTCCGCCGCAGCCAGAATTGGATCGGCCCTCCCGGCAGCACACTTGAATCGGCCCGTTTCGTCCCACCGCCGGTTGAGAATATGCAGCTGGCGTTGAACGGTCTGGAGAGCTACATCCATGCCTCCTCGGACCTTCCCCCGCTGGTTCGGGCGGCATTGATCCACTACCAGTTTGAAGCCATCCATCCTTTCCTGGACGGAAACGGCCGCATCGGGCGCCTGCTGGTCATCCTTTTGCTGATCGAGTGGGATTTGCTTGCCCAGCCCTGGCTCTACCTGAGCGCCTACTTCGAGGATCATCGCAGCGCCTATTACGACCACCTGCTGGCCGTCAGCCAGCGGGGCGAATGGGAAGAATGGCTGGCTTTTTTCCTGGAGGGGATCCGGGATCAATCGGAGGATGCGATCCTTCGGATCGAAAACCTGCAGCATTTGAGAGAAGAGTTTCAAACGCTTCTACAGGATGAGCGTGCCGCAGAGCGATTGCTGCAGGCGGTCGACGTGCTCTTCGAGCGCCCCATCCTGAGCATCCGCCAGCTGGAGGCGGCCATGGGCGTTCCGTACCGCAGCGCCCAGCGTACCATCGAAAAGCTGGAACAGGTAGGCATCGTGCGGGAAGCAACGGGCCGGGCGCGCAACCGGCTGTACCGGGCGGAGGCGATCCTGCGAGCACTCGAAGGACCATTCGAGGAATAAACTCTATCATCTGCCTGTTGTACAGGTTTTCCCGGCGGCACTCCAGCACCGGAAGCAAGCTGAGGTGGACTGTCCTATCGAGGAAAGGGTTTCCAGGCGGCAGAAGTTACGAAACTAAGACGAGATGCTACACTTTGAATGCTCCGAATGTGGGGGATCGATATGGCTTCGAAGCAGCTCAAATCTCTTTCAGAAACTCGACGGTGTCAGGACACCTGGCCCGAGCCCGACGCCGACCACCACCCCCACGCCGGTGACCGGCTGGGAGTACGCCTGCTACAGCTACGAACCCGCCCATTCGCAGGCCGTGGCGACGATCGTGCGGGAGCCGGAGGGCTTTACCTACCCTGTTGAGAACATGCAAGGCGAACGGCGATGCCAGCGGGAACATGACCACCCGCGAGGAGCAGGCCTGGTTGCAGGTAAGCCGTAAGGGTTATCTACGGGATGTAGACCTTATTGCTCTGATGATAGCTTGAATACGAGCCCCAATAGCCAGATGTCGCGGTGTCATAGTAGTGGTTACCAATGTAAGAAAGCGTTGCAGTGGCCTCACAGTAGGGGGTATTATAGCAAGTGTTCTCAGCTGCGGCAGATTGCCGGATGATCGAGTTACCGCTTTCTCCCCAGTCTCTTACTTGAACAACAACTCTGAGCATTCCGACCGTCTGAGTGCAATAGAGGCCGCCTGTGCCCCTAACAACTGATCCGCTCCTATATGGAGGTGATGAATACGCCGCACAATAGGATCTGACTCCTTGGTCGGTCAAGGTAGGTCCCGCGGCAGCGGCAATGGTGAGAATCCCTACTAACAGAACTATAATGATTCGAACTACCTTTATGCTCATCATATCCTCCCTATGCGCTGAAATCATCACTATAAATATACTCTAAGGGTCGCAGTCATTTTGCGATAAAGATGCACCAAATGTGTTGTAACTTCAGTTACTTCCCCGTTATAAAACCAGGTGAGCTATGCAGAACTTATTTATTTGCTTATGATGTCAGCCGTGACCTATAGGTTATCTCCTATTTGATCTTTGTAGGCGAGTAAGGAGGTGAACTGTGAGCAGCCGACCGTTACTTCTGGGTTTACTGTTGTCGCTAATCCTACCGGTGACTGCCTGCGGAACCAGCCCGCACCTCACGCACACGCCCTCGCCTAAAAACACGCTCACACCGACCAGCACGCCCCCACCCACCGATACTCCAAAGCCATTCGTGAGTGGCGAATGCGATCCAGCTACCAATCGTGTCGAGTTAGACACAAGCATCTTCGCGTATGTAGCAGGCTCTTATACTTACCCAGAAGCCTGCTCCAGATATTGCCTGTGGGTTCCTGATGGCCGCCAACTCAAGATCGGCATCAAAGATTTCAAAGTTAACTTGGACCTCTACGTGGACGTGGATCTACTCGAACTGCATTATGGGGACGACACACGTTGGGAGTCTAGATCAGACGGACCCCGGAATGAATTGGTCTATATCGCCAATCCCGGCGGACGCTACTATATTTGGGTCTGCACCGTCGAGGGATCGGCGATGGAATTCACGCTATACAACGAATTCACGCCGTGATTTTGCGATGGGATCACCACGGGTAATCAACGGGCGCAGTTGCTCTCTTTAGCGGGTCATAACTCGCGAGACAAAATCAAGCTATAAGAAACGATACTTGTCAACTACAGAATGGGGACAACGCTAAGCGGAAGTCTGACGGCTTACAAATCAGGCAATATTGATGTAGGATTCATCTCAGATTGAGATTGGCTGGGTTCCGAGCGATTAAATATCGATAGGCCACCCTTGGAAGCCCAGCCTGACGGTCCAAGGTACCCATTTTAGGATTCCATCTCATAACCTGAAGGTCCTGGGTTCGCCTGCCCTGGCGGGCTAGGCCAGGGAATCCCAGCCCCGCTACCTGAGAGGGCCTCCGTTAGGAGGTCCTTTGCTTTTCATCATCATGGGAACCCCTCGCCCATTCGGGCTCAGGACAGATCCCCAGCCCCGCCGCATGACAAGTGCTCTAAACCTGCGCTGATTGAACGAGTGAGATTGTCCGCCTTTTCTTTCATTTCATCGAAATGGTTAAGTGTTTACCCGACAAAATGGGGATAAATTCAATCAACGAAGTCCAGGGTTAATGCCAACTTTAAGAGGACTTAATCCTCTGTTACAGACACAGTACCGAATTGGGATTTATATTGTGAATATATGAACAAAGAGGCGGGTCATTACGCGGTTTCTCGGATCGAGCTGAGATCCCGCTAAGCGGATCGGAGGGTGAATCCCATGGAAGAGCTGCGCAGGCATAAAGCAACAGGGAAATCAAATCCAATGGACCGGCGTGCTTTCCTTAAATGGAGCGCGGCGGTCGGCGGCACAGCCGCCCTGGCGAGCCAGCTTACATTCGGCTTCGAACCGATCGATTCAGCCGAAGCGGCCACCGGGCCGGGCAAGTGGGTTTTCGCAGCCTGCTGGCACAACTGCGGTGGTCGGTGCGCAAATTACGCGCTGGTGCGGGATGGCGTGGTCATCCGGCAAAAGACCGATGACACCCATCCGGATACGCCCGACTTCCCTCAACAGCGGGGATGCGCACGCGGCCGCTCACAGCGGCATCAGGTGCTGGGCGTTGATCGATTGAAATACCCGATGAAACGTGCCCACTGGGCACCAGGTGGAGGCGATACATCCTTGCGCGGGGTGGATGACTGGGTGCGCATTTCGTGGGATGAAGCACTGGACATCATTGCCAGCGAGACCAGGCGCATCATTGATAGCTATGGAAACAAGGCGTTACTCACTCCCCGTCTGTCACCCTCCCGGATTTTGAATGCCCTTGGAGGAGCAATGCAGAGTTGGGGGGTCAGCTCGGCGGGAGCCTGGCCTCAACCAAGCGCGTTGATGGCCGGCAATTTGAATCTATCAGCCCCGGACCGGATGACCTACCGCAAAGCCAACCTGATTGTCCTGTGGGGATCAGATCCGGCCTGGAGCAGCGCCGGCGATCCGACCTACAACTACCAACAAGCACGCAACGCGGGTGCCAAATTCGTCTTTGTCGGTCCGCTGCACAGCAACAGTGTGCAGACACTGGCGGATGAGTGGATCCCGGTCCGGCCGGGCACCGATGCGGCCCTGCTGCTCGGGATGGCCTACCACATGATCCAGAATGATCTACAGGATCAGGATTTTCTCGACACGTACACGCTGGGGTTCGACGCCGATCACATGCCCGAGGGCGCGGATACGAACGAAAATTTCAAGGACTACGTCCTTGGCACGTATGACGGCGTACCGAAGACGCCGGAGTGGGCTTCGGAGATCTGCGGCACGCACCCGCGCACCATCCGCCAGTTCGCAGAGGAGATCGCAAGGACGCGGCCGACGATCTTCATCGGGGGCGCTGCTCCCGCTCGAACTCAAAAAGGACAGCAATTTGTCCAGGCTTTCCTGACAGTTGGCTGGATGACCGGGAATGTCGGTTTTAACGGGGCCGCAGTGTGCAATAACTATCACAACTCGGCCAGCTACGGTGGGCCGTCATTGGTCAAGCGCGGAGGATCGGGTTTGGAATCACTCGGCAATCCGCTCTTCCCGCGCGGGGGAAGCGGTTACGCCTTCGGTTACCCAGAGGACACGGATTTCTACGCCATGGCCTACGAAGAGATGTGGGACGCGATTTTGAGTAAGGAATACACGGCTACCGTACGTGGAAAACTCCCATGCGATATCCGCATGATCTGGACCGTGACGCATGGCAGCGGCGGTAATGCCTTGAACCAGGTGGCTGGCATCATGAAGGGCATCGAAGCCTACCGAAGTGTAGAGTTCGTTGTCTCATCAGATATCGTGCTGTCCACTCGCTCTAAGTATGCTGATGTCGTCCTGCCCGATACCACGCCCTGGGAAGACGAAGCCGGGGGATTCCTGACGGGCAACCCCGAGGTGCTCTTCTTCTACAGTCAGGTCATTTCTCCCTTGTATGAGGCAAAGGATTGCGGCTACTGGTTCGAGCGTGAGCTCGCCAAACGAATGGGTTTGGATCCGGATGCGATTTACTCAATCACACCTCAGCAGCAGACATTCAACCAGCTGGCGGGCGCCAGTGTCATCAAGGAGGATGGTTCGGGCTATGAGCCGCTGCTGACAATCACGGCTGATGATATCGATGCCATGGGTGTTGACGGTGAGCCTCAGCAAGGCCGCATTTCTCTGGGAGAATTCATCGAAAAAGGCGTCTACCAGGTTGAACGCAGCCCCGATGATAGCTATACCTATACACCCGGAACTGCCTTCCGGGAGGATCCCGAAGCCAACCCACTGTCAACGGCCAGCGGCAAGCTTGAAATCCACTGCCAGGCGATGTCGGACAAAATCGCGGCTTACGGCTTTACCACGATCCCGCCGATCGCTCAGTACAACCCACCGGTCGAGGGCTATCAGGCCACATTCGAGGACTGGGACAACAAGGTCAAGGGCAAATACCCCTTCCAGATGGTGACGCTGCACTACATGCGCCGCAGCCACTCAGTCTTCGACAACATCACCCAGCTGAGAAAGGCGTTTCCGCAAGGCCTGTGGATGAACCCGGTCGACGCCAAGC
>JARRJK010000137.1:0-6404 GCA_037379555.1 Anaerolineales bacterium
CCGGCGACAGGCCGTCGATGTAATCCACGTCGGGCTTATCGAGCTGGCCGAGGAACTGGCGGGCGTAGGCCGAGAGCGATTCGACATAGCGCCGCTGGCCTTCGGCGAAGATCGTATCGAAGGCGAGCGACGATTTGCCCGAGCCGGAGATGCCGGAGATGACGACCAGCTTCTCGCGCGGGATCTCGACGTTGATGTTCTTCAGGTTGTGTTCACGCGCACCGATGACGGTGATTTTCTCTTGAGGCATGCAGCCGCTTCCCAGAAACCGAATGAACTACCCAACCGGTCATTATATCAGTATGCATCTCTCGACCGGCACCCGGGAGGGTGAAATGAGGGGGTGAATTGGAGGGAAGCGGGGCTCAGGAAGCCGCAGCGCGCGGGTGACCGCACCACGGGCAGCGTTCATCGCCTGCGGTCAGGCCGGCGTCGCAGTTTTCGCAGCGCAGGCGGGAGGCGATCCAGTGTTCGGTGTCAGCTGGTTTCTCCTCATCGGGCGCTGCGTGCCGCCCATTGCCTGCACGCCGCGCTCCACCGAACGTCAGCCCACGCCACTCAGGGCCTGGGAAAGCGCTTCGCTCAGGCGCGGGCCGAGCCTGGGGCCGGGGGGTGGGCTGAGGCGCTGAATCTGCTCGCGGGCCTGCCGCGGCAGGTCTTCGATCATCCATTCGGGCAGCGGACCGGGCTCGCTGGGGACGGCTCCGGTCAGGCGCCGTATCCTTCCCGATAGCTCCTGGGGCAGCGGGGCGCTGCGGTCGACCGGGGGCGCGCCGCTCTCGGGCTGCAGGCCGCAAGCCGGGCACAGGCGTATGACCCCGGCTTCATTCAGCGCCGGCCGCAGCTGCAACCGGCCGCCGCATGAGGGGCAGCGTTCCTTTGAAGCCCTGGGTTCGGATTGAGGGGACATTGGTTTCCTGCCGTTCGGATCGCGCCTGGCGCAGAGGATCTCAGCCGACCGGAGCCAGGCGGTCCTTGACCGGGGTCATGTGCCCGATGGTGTTGGCCTGGTTCGCCTCAAAAAAGCGCCTGGCGTATTCTTCGTTCCGCCACTCGAAGGCCGTCTCCAGGCCCTGTGTCTCGCTCGGCACCAGCAGGGTCGTTCGAACGTAGGCTGCATCCGGCGGTGGGGGATAGTTCCCCGCACGGTTGAGCAGGAAGGTCACCGGGCCTGCGTAGCCGACCAGAGCCAGGATGACCAGGATCATGATGTCAACCACACCGAGCGAGCTTGTATCAATGATGCCGGTCACCAGGGCGAGCACAACCAGCACCATGCCGATGATGCCCGAGATCAGGTGCGCCTGCAGGCGGGCGTTGCTCGCATCCTCCGTCTGCAGCGCGGCGCGCTCGCGGCACTCGTCGCACAGCGGGACGTTGAAGCTGGTCACCTTGCGCTGGCCGACCTTCTGGCCGTTGGGCAGCGTACCGTAGACGGCCAGCCGGCCCTTGACCGGGGTGCGGCCGCAGTGGGCGCAGTCGCCGCCGGGGAAAACCACCCGGTCGCCGAGCAGCACCACCCGGTAGCGCTGGCCGGGCGGAGGGTCGGTCTCGCGCAGGTGGAACGCGCCGCGGGTTTCTTCAGCTTCCGCTTCTTCTTCCTCCGGCTCTTCCTGCATCCATTCCGGCACCGCCTCGGCAGCTGGTTCGGCCGCGATCGCGCCCAGACGGGCGGCCATCGCCAGCGGATCCTCGCCGGGCTCTTCATCCGGGACGGGTTCTTCGGCTGCGAAAGCCGGCTTCGACTCCAGGTTCACGCCGCTGAGCGGGGTATCCGGCAGCGGCTCCGACTCGAGCGGGACGGCAGCCGAACGACGCAGGCCGGAGAGGAAATCATCCTCGTCCTCGGTGACGCCCTCGAGCTCTTCATCCTCTTCGGCGCCGCCGAAGGTGCTCATGCGCTGGTTGAATTCAAAGGGCTCGAATTGCTCTTCCGCACCGGCTTCGGGGGCTTCCTCTTCGGGTTCGGCTTGCGGGTGTTCCGCATCTGACTCCGCGCGCAGCGAGGCGAAGGCATCGAACTCATCCGCCTCCTCCGGCGCGGCTTCCACGTCCTCGAACTGCATCCAGGCCGGCGTCTCTGCGCCTTCTTCATCCGCAGCCCCGGCTTCGCCGGAATCGGGCGTGAGCGCTTCGAAGGCGGAGGCCAGTCCGAGCGGGTCGTCTTCCGCTGCGTCGGAGGGGGTTTCTCCAGTGTCCTCGGCAGTCGGCTCCGGGAAGAATTCGGAGGTGATATCCGGCTCGGCGCTCTCCCCCTCCTCGCTGAACTCATGCCAGGAGACGGGCGGCGCTGCTTCGGGGACTTCGCCCTCCGGCTCTGCGGGGCGGGCCCACGGAGGTGGGGTGAGCGTGTCGGCCGGGTGCGGTTCATCGCTGTCGATCAAGCCGGAAGCCTGAGGCTCGGCTGTTTCCTCGGCCGCCTCCAGGCCGGCCTCGAAATCGACCCCGGATTCGGGTTCAGGCGCCGGCTTGACATCCGGCGGGCCGACCTCCGCCTCGCCGGCCATCAGGCCGAGCAGGAAGTCCTCTTCCGCCTCGTCCGGGGCCGTTTCGCCCGGTTCCGCTTCAGGCGTGCCCTCTAACTCTGGAGCAGCGGCTTGCGGTTCAAGCGCAGCTCCGGCTGACTCGTCCTCATCCGCTGCGAACGCGGTTTCATCTGCAGGCTCGGCGCCCGGCCCTTCGGCGGCGAGGGCGGCCAGAAAATCGAATTCGCCTTCGTCCGCTTCTGCTGCGCCGGCAGCGGGCTCTTCGGTGGGTTCGGGAGACGGTCCGGCGGCCGCGAGCTCGCTCAGGAAATCGAACTCCGAGCCGGCTGGCTCGGGCTCCGTCGCTTCCGCTGGAGCTTCCGGTTCGGGTGGCTCCGACTCTGGCTCGGGCGGGGCCTGCTCAGGAATGGCGGTCGGTGCGGCCGGGGGTTCCACGATGGGCTCGGGCTCTGGCTCCGCGGCGGGCGCTTCGGCCTCCACTTCAGATTCGGAGGGGAGGGGTTCGGGTGGCGGCGCTTGCGGTACAGCGGGAGCTGCCATCGGGGGTTCGGGTTCCGGCTCGGCCGCGGGCGCTTCCGCCCTGACCGTTTCTTCGAAATCAGGCAGCGTCGGCCGGTCGGATTTGGCGCGGTTCTCGATCGCCTCAGCGAAAGCCCACTGGCGCAGGGCGAACTGCTCGGCGCCGGCGTAGCCGGCCGCGATCTGGCCGTAGAAAATGCGCTCGCCGCCTTGCTCGACCAGGAAGGCCGAGCCGCACTCGCCGCAGGTGACGTAATCGGGCAGGTTGGCGACATGCCCGACGCGCAGCGCCTCGGCGCCGCAGATGGCGCAGCGCAGCCCGGCGGTGTAGGAATCGTCGATCGTGGAACGTGGAGTCGATGCCATGGGAATCTCAGCCACCCTCAATCATGAAGCGCACCGAATCTAGCATATCGACCTCCCGACTGCAACACGGCTATGGTCCCACCCGTCGAAGGTTGCAAGATTAGTGCTGGATTTCTTACGGTAATTGACAGTGCGAAGCTGATTATGCTACATTCAGCATACGTTGATCGCAGGCAGGGGGACAGGAATATCACCGACCATAGCCAGTCTAGTACCACTATTGTTCTGCAGCCCTTTCCCTCAATCTGCGTGACTGCGCGCGGGATTCCTTGCAGCATATCCTGATTCGAGCGCTTGAAGGGGGACGCAGTGAGCACACAAGCACCGCCGGCACCGGGAACGACACCAGGCTGGTCGGCTGGCTTCAAGCGCCGTATTCCTTTTTACATCCTGATTGCCCTACTCTTCTCGCTGCTGGCTGGGGCGCTGGTCTTCATCTACCTCGAAGATGCCCGCTCACGGATGCTGCCGAGTCGCAAAGTTGTTATCGCTTCTGTCGATATCTCTCCGGGAACTGTTCTAACAGCCGAGCATCTCACATTACAGAACGTACCGGAGGGCATTGTCCCTGACCGGGTCTTTCAAGACACCGGACAGGCTATCGGTAGGACGGCTGCGATTCCAATCCTGGCAAAGCAGGTGATCCTTGATTCTTTTTTCGTTGGTGCCGCGACATCGGGCTTATCTACACGGCTTCCAGACGGGCGCTGGGGGATGGTCCTTCCGGGGGACTGGCTTGCAAGCCCTGCTCCAGAATCTCTCCCGGGAGACCGTTTCGACCTGCTCGTGTATCAACCTGGAAGGCCAGCGGACGAGGCAGGGGTTGTGGTGAGCAATGTTCAGCTGCTGGAAGGCGGGACCGGATCCAATCTTTTCACGTTTGCTGTCACTATCGAAGAGGCGAAATCGATCTTGTATGCCCGTTCGAACGGTTTTACGCTGATGCTGTTGCTGCGGCCGGACGGCACTTAAGCTGATGACTGTCTGCATCGTTCAGGGCGGGAAAGGTGGGGTTGGAGCTTCGCTGGTCGCAGTAAATCTGGCGGCGGCTCTTTCCCGCAGAGACAGGACGCTCCTAATCGATCTCGATCCTTGGTCCGGGGGAGATGATCTGCTGCTGGACCTTAAGCCCCATTTTTCGTGGCTTGATCTACTGCCGGTTATCGGAGAGTTGCGCAGAACCCATCTTGAACGGGTGTGCGTTCCTTATAGTGCGAAGATGCAGTTCCTGCCCGCGTCGCAAATCTGGCCGACCGCACCTGAGTGGAGAAAGCTCTCGAATATATTGTCCGACCTGGAGCCACATTATCCGTGGATCGTACTCGATCTCCCCCCCTGGGTTGAAGCTGTGGGCGATCTTGACTTGCATCCGCACGATAGGCTTCGGCTGCTGATCCTGACACCGGACCCGAGCGCCATGCGGGCTGGAAGGCGGTGGCTGTTCCAGCTTCCGATGGTTTGGCGGGATCGAACGAAATTGATCGTAAATCAACATACCGAACGGCACCCAGCTTCCCCTTCTCGAATCGCCGATTCGCTGGGTATTGAGCTGCTGGGGAGCACCCCCATCGACTCACGGGCCGTAGGCTATCAGATCAATTTCGGCAGGTGCTGTGTCGAAGACGGGCGAAGCCAATTCGGCTGCGCCGTAGACCAGATTGCTGAACGGCTTGTCAGGAGCTTGCAGCCCGGATTGACCTCACCGATCCGGGAACCTTTTTCTAACCCGGGAGTGAACAAGGAGGCTTGAATGAGCCTTGTCAATCGCAGAAGTGCAGCTCCGGAGATGATTCCTGTCGTGGATGCGCTTCACAGAAAATTGTCAGCTGAACTCGAGCGAGTGATGATCGTTGATGGAACCACGGAGCTGCCGGGCGAGGAGTCGCTCATGCGTCGGATGAGGATATTGATTCAGGAGGAAGGTCTGATTCTGAATGAATCCCAGATTGAGGACATTGAGCAGACTGTCCTGGACCGGATCGCGGGAATGGATGTTTTAGAGCCGTATCTCCGTGATGACGAGATCACAGAGATCATGGTCAATGATCCTCAGCATGTCTTTATCGAACGCAGAGGAAGGATTGAAGAGGCGGATGTCGAATTTCGGGATGAAGACCATCTGCGGCATATCATCGAGCGGATCGTCGCACCGCTCGGCAGGCGGATCGATGAGAGCTGTCCAATGGTTGATGCGCGGCTGCCTGATGGCTCTCGTGTGAACGCCATCATTCCACCGTTAGCGATCGGAGGACCTGCGCTTACGATCCGAAAATTCTCACGTGAGCCCTTTACCTTGAAGCGTCTGATCGCACTTGGAACGTTAAGCCGCGAAATGGGAGATTATCTAACGGCAGCAGTCAGAACGCGTCGGAGCATGATTGTTTCTGGCGGCACTGGAACGGGGAAGACTTCAACCTTGAACGCCCTTTGCCGCTTGATTCCTGAGCACGAACGATTGATCACGATCGAGGATTCGGCTGAACTGCAGCTTCAGCACCTGGATCTGGTAGCCCTGGAAGCCAGGCAACCAAACATTGAGGGGATAGGTGAGATCCCAATCCGTCAACTTGTGCGGAACGCTTTGCGCATGCGGCCAGACCGGATCATTGTGGGGGAAGTCAGGGGAGGCGAGGCGTTCGACATGCTCCAGGCGATGAACACCGGCCATCGCGGCTCGCTAACCACGTTGCACGCGAATTCGCCCGAGGATGCCCTGATCCGCCTGGAGTCGATGGTCCTGATGGCTGGCTTTGACCTGCCGCTTGCTGCAATCCGCCGCATGATCGCTAGTGCGATTGAAGTCATCATTCAGCAGGATCGCTTGCTCGACGGGAGGAGGGTCGTGACTGAGATTTCGGAAATATCAGGCAGTGTCGATAACGGACTGCAGCTCTCGCCCCGCTATCAGGCCCAGGACCCCACGGGCTAATTCTACCGGAGAGTTCGTGCCGGAGGGCAAACCGTGAGCGTGTTTGTATCAAAAATGGCTTTTGGTGCTCTGCTCATCGCAATTCTCCTGACCGCTGCTTGGGT
>JARRJK010000138.1:0-6349 GCA_037379555.1 Anaerolineales bacterium
CCTACCGGCCGTGCAGGGGGGTGACACGGTTGCGGCAGGGTAATTCCCCTGAGATACACTTGATACCGATAAAACGCTTAGCCCTGTGTATCCTAGTCCAATATTACACCAAAAAGGTCATAAATACATTAAATCCGAATTAATGCTCCCCCTTATCACGCTCATCTGCCTCGCTTCGAAACAGCGCCAGCCATTCCTCGATCTCGCCTGGATTGAGCGTTCGGTCGGGTTTTCCTATTTCACCTGTGTTCGCAGCCCGGCCAAGTTGGCGTGCGAAAACCCCGCTTCGTACGACCTTCGCCCCTGCCTCTCGCGCGGCGGCCTGCACCTCGCGATCGGAACTGATCACGGTCCAATTCGGGGCTTCACGGCCAATCCGCGCTAGCTCGGAGCGCATCGCGTCATCGGCGGTTCTCGGGGGGCGCACAAAGTGGACCCGCAGCCAGGCACCGCTGCGAAAAACCTGATCCGCGAAGCGCCCCTGATCGAAGAACACAATCGCCTTATGGCGCTGCTGACTGCAGTAGACCTGCAAGCGTATGATCAGGGCTTGCTCGTCGTCAGGATCGCGCAGGCTTAGATCCGGAAGCGCAGCGATCAGGTTGTGTCCGTCAATCAGGTATGGCAAGCTGGTCTCCAGGCTGTACAAACAATCCGCAGCCCGTAGTGTATCGCCCCCGGATACAGCCGGTCAATTTTCTTTCGTTCCATCCTGTGCTATCATCCGCGCCCATGGGAAGCGTACGCCGCACGAGCTGGAAGCCCTATCTCCTCTATCTGCTGCTGAATGTCATCGTCTCGGCTGTGACGGTTACGATCGTATTGGCGATCTTCGGCCGTGGGGCACGTAAACCTGAGCCGACCGCGACGCCCACCGTCGACGTCATCGCGCAGGTCGCCAGCGCGGTCCCGACCCAGACGGCAACCACTGCCCCCTCGCCCACGCCGCGCACGTATACCGTGCGGGTGGGAGACACGCTCTCGGATATCGCAGAGCAGCTCGACGTGAGCGTGGAGGCGTTGATGGCTGCGAACCGGCTGCAGGATGCGAACGCGCTTACTGCTGGTCAGGTGCTGATCATTCCACAGGAGATCGCGGCGAGCCCCGCCTCCCCAGAGCCTGGTCCGACCTCCACGCCCGAGGTCCAGGCGGCGAGTGGACAGGTGGTGATCAACGCTGTCGACGGTGCAGGCGAGCTGGAGAATGAATCGGTGCGTTTGCTGAATACCGGCGGTGAGATCTCGATGGCCGGATGGCAGCTGGATGATGGCGAAGGACATACCTACCGGTTCCCCGAGTTCACGTTTTACTCGACCGGTGCGATCGACGTCCATACCGCCAGCGGCAACAACACGACCATCGATCTGTACTGGGGTCTGGATCAGGCACTCTGGACCTCAGGCAAGATCATCACCCTGCGTGATGGCAATGGATCGGTCCAGTCCACGTTCAAGATTCCATGAAGCAAGCTGAACTCCCACGAAACGGGATGGAACGCCCGGGTGATGGGGAATCCTGGTTCGATCGGGTGATCCGCGAAGCCCAGGAAGCGGGAGCGTTCGACAACCTGCCCGGCGCCGGGAAGCCGCTCAAGCTGGAGCGCAATCCGCATACGCCGCGCGAGTGGTGGCTTGCATTCCATGTACTGGAGAATGCTGATTACAAACCGGCCTGGATCGAGCAACGTGCCTCGATTGAAGCCGGGCTGGACTCTGCCCGCACAGCCTGCCGCCGATCGCTCGAGTGGGCTGAAGGTGAAGCCGAGAAACGGGACGCCCTCGAGCGATTCCGTGCTGAGCTGGAGGCGATTAACAAACAGATCGACAGGATGAATCTTGAAGTCCCTCTGCCCGCTTTCCAGCGGTCGCGCCTGCGCATCAAGCACGAACTGAATTCCCTGATTTCCATGGATTAAAACAAAAAGCCGGCTTGCAGGCCGGCTTTTGCAATTCGTTGTCGCAACTCAGGAATTGCTTTTTTCTTCAGTCGTCTCTGTTTCCTCTTCCGGCTCTTCTTTCTGCCCCTCTTGAAGCCCCTCGCGGAATTCGCGGATCCCGCGTCCAAACTCGCCTGCGATCTTGCTCAGTCTCCCGGGACCGAAGAGCAGGACGATGATGAAGAGGATGATGATCAATTCCCAACCGCGTGGCAGACTCATATAAACCTCCGGCTGATTTCTGCCACTATTATAGCACCTGTGGATTTGTACAGCGCGCATTCCCCGGATGGCGTTCCTTGCGCCCCCGTGCGCGCTTTGATAGACTCGCTACCCGAAGCGATCACAGCCACCTGCCAAAGCCATCACACCACGACCGGCGAGGATCTTCATGACATACGCGCTCTACCGCAAATGGCGCCCGCAGCAATGGGAAGATGTTGTCGGGCAGGACCACGTTGTGCAGACGCTGCGCAACGCGCTGGCAAGCGGACGCCAAGCGCATGCTTACCTTTTCGCCGGTCCGCGGGGCACAGGCAAGACGACGACCGCCCGGTTGCTGGCAAAGGCGCTGAACTGCACCCATGAGCCCGTGGCGGAGCGCCCTTGCGGTGAATGCGAGCACTGCCTTGCTGTGGCGGAGGGACGCTACCTCGACCTGATCGAAATTGACGCCGCATCCAACACCAGTGTCGATGATGTGCGCGAACTGCGCGAGCGAATAAACTTCGCGCCCAACGAGGGCAGATATAAAGTCTACATCATCGATGAAGTGCACATGCTCTCGACCGCGGCTTTTAATGCCCTCTTGAAAACGCTCGAGGAACCACCCCAGCATGCAGTCTTCGTCCTGGCGACAACCGAGGTGCACAAAATTCCCGCGACGGTGCTCTCGCGCTGCCAGCGGCATGAATTCCGCCGCCTGCCCGTGGCGACGATCGTTGCCTACCTCCAGGACAAGCTGCGGGAGGAATCGATCGAGGTCGAACCGGCTGCGCTCGACCTCATCGCCCGCCAGGCGACCGGGAGCATGCGCGACGCCATATCGTTGCTCGATCAGCTGGCGTCGGGCGGCGAACGCGTGACCCTGGCACAGGCCCAGGACGTCCTGGGCACCGCTGGTAGCGAAGCTGTGCGCGAAGTGGTGCGGGCGATTGCCTCCGGCGAGGTGGGCGATGGTTTGCACGCAATTCATGCCGCGCTGGATCGCGGGGCCGACGCCCGTCAATTCGCCCGGCAGGTGGTCGATCTGTTGCGCGGACTGCTGCTGGCCCAAATGGGGAACCGCGACCTGATCGAAGGGACGCCCGAGGCGAAAGCTGAGATCGAGAAGCTTGCTGGGAGCTGCACCACCGGGCAGGTACTGCGTGCGATCAAAGCCTTCGGAGAGGCAGCTTCCGACAGGCGCACCACGTGGATGGCAGCACTGCCGCTTGAGATCGCACGGGTGGAAGCGGTAGAGGCGGGCGAGCGTACGGCACCTGAGCCTGATCGGGGGAGTGCGAAACGGGAAGCCAGTACGAGCCCATCTTCATCGCAGGGATCGGCTCCGGAGACAGAGGCCGATCAAGCTGCAGCTGCGGATGATACGCCCCGGGATGCGAGCCACGTCGAGAAAGATGATTCGGGGAAGATCAGGTTTGAGTTCATCGTGGAGCACTGGCGTGACGTCCTGCAGGCAGCACGCAAGCGTGATCCGCGTGTGCAGGCACTGCTGAACTCCTGCCGTCCTCTCGGCCTGGAGAAGGGCAAGCTGGTGATCGGCTTCAGCAGCGACTTGCTGCGTGAGAAGATGGAGAAGGAGCATAACCTGTCCATCGCCTCCCTGGCGCTGGAGGAAGTGTGTCAGGCGGGTCTCGGGCTGCGCTGCCTGCTGACCGAAGCCTGGCGGGGCGGAAAGAACAGCGCCGCGGATGCCCCCACCCCGATGGAGTCGAACGGCATGGTCGCGACGGCGATTCGGGAGTTAGGCGCTCAGGTGGTGGAAGTAGAGCAGTGGCCGCCTGAAAATCGGCCGGGCGGACCGGCCTGACGCGTAAGATCTCACAGAGGTAGCGATGAGCAAAGGCAAGGGAAGCCGCCCCGGCGGAAAAGACTTGATGTCCCAGATGCAGAACCTGCAGGATCGTTTAATGAAAGCGCAGAATTCTCTCGCGCAGGAGATGGTTGAAGCCAGCGCCGGAGGCGGCGCGGTTCTCGTCCGGATGAGCGGCACGCAGGAATGCCATCAGGTCGTGATTGATCCGTCGCTGGTCGAGAGCGGTGATGTCGAGATGCTGCAGGATCTGCTCATGCTGGCGATCAACCAGGCGATTCACGATTCTCAGGTTATGGCCGCCCGCAAACTGGGCCCGCTCGCCGGAGGTATGAATGCGCTGGGTGGGGGTGGATGAGCAGCCGGCCGCCTGAACCCGTCGAGCGCTTGATTGAGGCCTTTGCGCGCCTGCCGGGCATCGGTCCAAAGACCGCTTCCCGGTTGGTTTTCTTTTTGCTGCGGGCGCCTGAGCATGAAAGCCTTGAGCTGGCCGAAGCAGTAAAGGAAATGCGGACACAGACACGCCTGTGCTCACAGTGCTTCAATATCACGACCGCGGGTGTGGATCCGTGCAACCTGTGCCGTGACGCCGGGCGGGATGCGGGGATCCTGTGCGTGGTTGAAGAGCCGCTTGATGTCCTGGCTCTGGAGCGCACCGGCGTGTACCGCGGGCGCTACCATGTGCTGCACGGCGCGCTGTCGCCAGTGGAGGGAATCGGGCCGGAGGATCTGCGCCTCCATCAGCTGATGCAGCGGGTGGAGGCGGGCGAGGTGCGCGAGCTGATCGTGGCGACAAACCCCACGCTTGAGGGCGAGGCGACGGCGATGTACATCAAGGGCCAGCTTGAAGACAGTGGGCTGCGGATCACGCGCCTTGCCCGCGGCCTGCCCTCTGGCGGCGACCTGGAGTACGCTGACCTGACGACCCTTTCCCAGGCGCTCTCCGGCCGTTCTGAGCTCTGAACCTCCGCAGGGCCCCAGCACATCAAGCGACCTGCCTGCACACTCAACCTTAAATGAACCTGCTTGCCCTGAAGGCAGGTTCCCGCAGGATTCGTTGAACCGACCCGTTGAACCGACCTTGACACCTGGTCGGCGCAGGTTATAATGAGGTCGATTCAACGCACCGGTCTCGCCCGGATACCGGGAAGACCCTGACAAGTGAATATGGTCACGGGCTTGAAGGACCACGTAAGCTAGGCCGCGGGAAATCGGGCCTCGCCGATGTTGGCACGTTGAGCATCGGCGTTTTGTTCCCTTAACCCTTGACAGCACCAGGAGCGGGTGGTACGATGCCCCGCTCTGGAAGCCGCACCTTAACAACTGAAGAGTGATAGGAAGCACCAGAAATCTGTGGACCCGGTCAATGTTGACCTAATCTACATCTTCGGATGTGGAGAAAGTCTTACGGAGAGTTTGATCCTGGCTCAGGATGAACGCTGGCGGCGTGCCTAATACATGCAAGTCGAACGAGACCCTTTGTATTCGTACGAAGGTGTTCTAGTGGCGAACGGGTGAGTAACACGTTGGTGACCTGCCCCGAAGAGGGGGATAACCCTTGGAAACGAGGGCTAATACCCCGGATGTCATTGTTTTTAGAAAGCAATGTCTGAAGCTCCGGCGCTCTGGGAGGGGCCTGCGTCCCATCAGCTTGTTGGTAGGGTAATGGCCTACCAAGGCAAAGACGGGTAGGGGGCGTGAGAGCGTGGCCCCCCACACTGGTACTGAGACACGGACCAGATACCTGCGGGTAGCAGCAGCAAGGAATATTGCCCAATGGACGAAAGTCTGAGGCAGCAACGCCGCGTGGAGGAAGAAGGCCTTCGGGTTGTAAACTCCTTTTCTGGGGGAAGAGAAAGGACGGTACCCCAGGAATAAGTCTCGGCTAACTACGTGCCAGCAGCCGCGGTAAAACGTAGGAGGCGAGCGTTATCCGGATTTACTGGGCGTAAAGCGCGTGCAGGCGGTTTTCTAAGTCGGACGTGAAAGCTCTCGGCTCAACTGGGAGAGGTCGTTCGAAACTAGGAAACTTGAGGATGGTAGAGGAGAGTGGAATTCCCGGTGTAGTGGTGAAATGCGTAGATATCGGGAGGAACACCAGTGGCGAAGGCGGCTCTCTGGGCCACTCCTGACGCTAAGACGCGAAAGCTAGGGGAGAGAACGGGATTAGAAACCCCGGTATTCCTAGCCGTAAACGATGTCAACTAGGTGTAGGGGGTATCCAACCCCCCTGTGCTGTAGCTAACGCGTTAAGTTGACCGCCTGGGGACTACGGCCGCAAGGCTAAAACTCAAAGGAATTGACGGGGACCCGCACAAGCAGCGGAGCGTGTGGTTTAATTCGAGGCTACGCGAAGAACCTTACCAGGGTTTGACAT
>JARRJK010000139.1:0-6321 GCA_037379555.1 Anaerolineales bacterium
GCCAGAGCCACGAGGGGTTAGAGGGCCATCTCGATCTGCGTGCGCAGATCGGCCGGGAATTCCTTCAAACAGGACCGCACCATGCGTCCGATTCCCGGTGTGCCGCGTTTCATTTCGTCGATCAAGTAGCGTGCTGTTTCCTGCCTTGACCGCCGGGCCAATGCTTGCACCAGGTCAACAAGAGTCGTATAGCTGTCACCCCGGACATTCTCCACCGCACCTCGAAGCAGGCGGAAGATCTTGGGAAGGTCCGCGTCATCGGTGCTCCGGTCAACCCGGATGAGCAGCGCGAGCAGGACCAGGTGTCGCAGATGCTGGCCGTCAGCTGCCATCCACGAGCGCAGCGTCCGCCATAGGCCAACCCCGGCCGCATCCCACCACTGCTTCAAACCTTCTTCAGCCATCCAGCGCAGGACCTGCCGGTCATCGCATACCGCGCTCCATTGCTCGAGCACGGGGAGCAGCTGTTCCGCCTCGAGCCCTCGTACCAGACAGATCCCGATCTTACGAGTCTCCCGGTAGCCCAGGTCCCACAGAGCTTCGGCTGCCTCCAACCTCGCTGAAGGCGGGATATCAGGCTGTTCGTGAATCGCAGAGCAAATCGCCGTCAGCACCGGCTGGGGAACGCGCAGCACCCTGCTCATGATTAAGGCTTCCGAAGCTGCAGTCGACCGTTTCGTCCGGTCAGCGTAGTATTCGACGATTTCCCGAATCGCGCGCACAAACTCCTCGCTGCGATCAGCGTGGGCCATCGCCTCTCCAACCTGTCGCTGCAGTCGTGTTGGGTTTATCGCCGGCACTTCTCAAGCCTCGTCCATCATCAGGATTGGACTCAATCTGCCCTAGAGACGGTCGAGCGCCTGGCCGAGCGGACCAAGCCATATCCGCTCCAGCTGCTGGGCACGCGTGGCAAGCAGAGGTTCAGGTGTCGCCGCGATCAAGTCCAACCACTCCTGTAAAAACCTCCACATCAAGGCATGATCCCACAACTGCTTCCAGGCTAGCTCACTCCAGGAGACGCCGGTCTTTTGTTTGATCAGATCGCGGTAGGTCTGGATCATCGTCGGCGGATCCAGCGGCAGATCCTCGAACCACCATTCGCTCTTTACGACGAATGTCAGCAGATCGAGCACACCCGGACCGACCGCAGCCAGCTGCCAGTCGAAGACGACCTGACCACCATCCTGGCCAGCGACGATGTTACCGGGCCAATAGTCACCATGCAGAAGCGTTGCGGGCTCTTCCTGCAAGAGTGCAACGATGTCCTCGGCCCGCCGGATCAGCGTCTCCAGCAGAAGCATACGACCAGCATCCTCGATCAGGGCAGCCGGGCGCCCGGCGCTTTCCAGGCGCTCGAGTGCCTGCCTGGCGGCCGTCAGATGCACTTCGAAGTCGATGTCCTGTGGCCGGCTGAGCCAGGCGAAGGCGTCCAGATCCTGGCCTAAATTCCAGAAGCGGTCATGCAGGCCTGCCAGGCCTTCAATCGCCTGCAGGTAATCTTCACTGCTCCACTCTTCGGGCTCGATCCCGCCCGGGATGAGCTCCATGATCAGCCAGTCGCCGAAGTTGGATCCTGCGATCAGGGCTGGTGTGCGCAGCGGCAGGTGGCTGGCCAACGACTGGTATACGCCCACTTCACGCCGGCCGGCCCCGGCCAGGCCTGCACGCGTCGTGCCCAAAGGCTCTTTCAGCACCAGTCGCACACTGCCACGGCCTTCCCGGCTGGCGTAGGAAACATGCAAGCCGCGAATCCGACCAATGGAAGGCCGGCGGTGTGGAAGCGGAAATCCCACCACATCTTCAACCTGCACCGACGTATCCGAGAGGTGCCGCCGCAGACCTGCGGTGATCATCGACAGGCTGAACGGCCAGCCCCACTCGGACGATTCCTCACCGGATCTGCGCAGTATCCTTGCCCTCGTTGCTTTACTCATCTCGCTCCAGTTCAAACTCAATCAGCCTCTGTGGGAAGACATTGACCACCCGGCAACCCTGGAATTCCGTCTCGAAGACATCGATATTCGGATGGATGCTCACATGGCCGTGAAGCATCAGCCGCGGACGGACGAGGCGAAGAAACGCCCGCAGGGCCGTGAAACCACGGTGAGCCCAGTCCTCACCGTCGTGGATGTGACGCGGGGGCGAATGCGTGAGGAGTATATCCAGGCCGTATCCGTGGAGCGCGCGCCGCAGAGCCAGGCGCGGCAGCCACTTGGCCAACCTCCAGCCCATCTGGAATTCGGTGTACTGGTGCCGGCCTTGCGGCTTGTAGCGCCGGCTGCCACCCTGACCTGCAATCCATAAACCGGCGACACGGGAGAGGCGGCCATTCATCCCTTCCCCTCCCTGCACCTTGTAAAAATCGCTGTCGTGGTTCCCGGGTACATACACGAGCGGTTTATCCAGCATGCTGACGACGTATTCAAGATATTCAGCCGGAAGATCCCCGCAGCTCGCGATCAGGTCAACGCCACCGTACTTCTCACGGACGACCGGGCTCTGCACAAATCCAACGACTTGATCACTCAATCCGAGAATCTGCATTGCTCACCAGGTCCGTTTGCGGTTGGCTGCCAGCTTATCAAGCGCGGCCTGCTCCAGATCGATCCCTGCGACGCTTGCCAACTGCAGCAGATAAAGCGTCACGTCAGCCAGTTCCTGCTCCAGATGTGATCTGTCGACTCCCGCTTCCTTCCATTGGTAAAGCTCGAGAACCTCCGCCGCTTCGAGCACCATTGATATCGCCAGGTTGCGCTCCGTTTGTTGCTTCGGTGAATCTGCCGCGTACCAGCCTTTGTCACTCACAAAGCGGTTCATCGCCTGCGTCAACTCGCGAAGATCCATGGCGTCATTCTCTCCAGCTAGTGTGCGGTCTCGGTACCCCGCGCAAATGGGCACGATCCGTATTTGCGATTATAAAGTGTCGCCTTCGGCTCGGCAAAGAAAAAGGCCCGCACGGTCTGTGCGGACCTCAAATCGTGAGTTGAGGCTTCCCCGGGCTATGCAGCTGCGACGTTCAGGCTGGCTGCACGCTTGAGCTGATCGAGCTTGTTCAGTTGTTCCCAGGGCAAATCCAAATCATCACGGCCAAAATGACCATAAGCCGCAACCTGCTGGTAGATCGGCCGGCGCAGTTTGAGCTCTCGGATGATCGCCCCTGGCCGCAGGTCGAAGACCTCGCTGACGAGCCGGCTGATCTCCTCATCTGGAATGCGTCCGGTCCCGAAAGTCTCGACGAAGATTGACAGCGGGTGGGCGACGCCGATGGCATAAGCCACCTGGATTTCGCAGCGTTCGGCCAGACCGGCGGCGACGATATGCTTTGCAGCCCAACGGGCAGCATACGCGCCTGAACGGTCGACCTTCGTCGGATCCTTGCCGCTGAAGCAGCCCCCGCCATGCCGGCCCATGCCGCCATAGGTATCAACGATGATCTTGCGGCCGGTGACACCCGAGTCACCGAGTGGTCCACCGACCACGAAACGCCCGGTTGGATTGACGAAGACCTTCATTTCGTCATCGACCATCTCCTCGGGCAATACGGGCTTGATGACATGCTCAAACACGCCGGCCCGAATTTCCTCCTGCGAAATATCGGGGGCGTGCTGGGTGGAGATGAGCACCGTATCAACTCTGGCTGGTTTGCCATAGTGGTATTCAACCGTCACCTGAGACTTCCCATCGGGGCGGACCCAGGGCAGGATGCCCTGCTTTCGCACGTAAGCCAGCCTGCGCGTCAGCTCGTGCGCCAGGTGAATCGGCATCGGCATCAGCGATTCGGTCTCGTTGCAGGCAAAACCGAACATCATGCCCTGGTCGCCGGCGCCGAGTGTTTCCACCTCTTCATCGGACACATCGCCATCATCCCGGACCTCAAGCGCCTGGTCGACACCGCGGGCAATATCACCGCTCTGCTTGGAAATCGCCACCTGGACGCCGCAGGTGTTGCCATCGAATCCCTTCTCGCTACTGTCATAGCCGATCCCGGTGATGACTTCCCGGGCCAATTCGTCGAAGTTTATCTGCGCCTCGGTCGTGATCTCACCCAGCAGCATCACGAAGCCGGTCTTGGTCGCCACCTCACAGGCCACGCGAGAACGCGGGTCCTGTTTAAGACACGCATCCAGGACCGCGTCCGAGATCTGATCACACAGCTTATCGGGGTGTCCTTCAGTGACCGATTCCGAGGTGAAATACGTAATGGGTGCGGACATGAACGTAAGGGCCATACCGATCCTCCTTGAATGAATTTGCCCCTTCAGATTTCGAGAAGGGGCAATCAAACGTTCATGGCCGCCCTCTCATCTTCCAGTGTGCCGTCTGGCGGACTTGGCACCACACTGTCGTTGGACAGCAGGTTGCCGAGGCTTCACAGGGCCGATCCCTCCACCTCTCTGGATAAGAGTGCCAAGGGGCATTCAATTGTTGGCCAACATGGTACCACGACGGAAACTGCCTGTCAATTCGGATATTCTCACCCCGATATGACCCATGGCCTCTTGACAGGACCCGCATTCCTGAGAAGATTCAAGGCGTGTATCCTCGACGATTCGTGCGATCCCCCGCCTCATCCGCGGGACGGTTACTGTGCGCCCTGCGGTCAGGCTTTCAGCCGAATCGCTTGCATTTCAACCTCCGCCATCTTCTGGCGGGACTTTTCGTGCTCCTGGCGGCCTGCTTCGCTGCGCTGAAAATCCAGGCTGCCGGCGGCGCGGGCGTGCAGGGGATCGTCCTCGATCAGACCACACGACTGCCCATTCAGGGCGCTGTGGTGGAAATCGTGGAGCTGGACCTGTCGACCAGCACCGATGGGAGCGGCCGCTTCAACTGGAATTCAGTCCCGCTGGACCAGGAAATGATTGAAGCGACGATCATCGTCCGGGCGGATGGCTACGGCTCCTGGACACTGCAGGGAGTTCGCTTGATCCAGGAGGAAACCCTCATCCTCGAAGTCGAACTCACCGACTCACCACAAACCATCATCGTCCCTCCGCTTTCCTCCGATCGCCCGTCTGGATTCGCGGCCGACACCGAGATGAACCTGATGCTATCCATGCTCGGTGGTGCGGAGGACATCGCCCTCCCGGCGACGGTGAGGGTGCGCGTGACCGGGCTAGCGCTATGTGATCTATCCGCTCCCTACACGGTCGAGACGATCGATTTCAAGGACTACGTGAAGCACGTCCTACCCAATGAGTGGATCCCAAGCTGGCCCTGGGAATCGCTGCGCTCCGGCGCGATGGCAGCCAAGATGTACGCTTGGTACTGGATCGCGCTGGGTGGAAAATGGGACGACGCCGATGTGTACGACAGCACCTGCGACCAGGTCTATAACCCGGCGGTATCCTACGCCAGTACGAACCAGGCCGTGGACGACACCTGGAACTGGCGCCTGACCCGGGCCGATCAGCTGATCCAGACGCAGTACCGGGCGTTCACCAGCCAATGCGGCAGTGCGGACTGCATGGGCCAGTGGGATTCGCGCGATATGGCGCTGAGCGGATCGACCTGGGATGAGATCCTGTTCTACTTCTACGATGGCACCGCCCTGACAGAGGTCTGGGATCCGCCCGGCGGTTACTCGCTACGCTTCGACGGCGTGTACAACGACGAGGAAAACCGTGTCCTGATCGCGGTTGACGATCCGACGAACAGCGATCCCGGTCCGCCGGTCGATATTGGGGCAACGGACTTCACGCTAGAGTTCTGGTTGAAAGCACGGCCCGGCGAGAACACCGCACCGGCGGTGACCTGCGGCGCCAACCAGGACTGGATCCTCGGCAACATGCTTTTCGACCGCGACCGCTTCGGGGTTGACCGAGACTACGGCTTGTCGCTGGCCGGCGGACGGGTTGTCTTTGGCGTGTCCGGTGACGGGACCGGTGACCTGACGATCTGCGGGACGGGCGACCTGGCCGATTCGGGCTGGCATCACATCGCCGTCCAGCGGCGTGCTTCCGATGGCTGGTTGTGGCTTTACGTGGACGGCGTGCTCCAGGCTGAGGGCGACGGTCCGGATGGCGACATCTCCTACCCGGACGACTCTGACCCGCCCAGCACATGCGGACCGAGCGGCACCGCATCCTGCCTTCCCTTAGATCCCAATCTGTCGATTGGGTCAGAAAAGCACCGCATGGACTCGACCTCACCTTCTTTCAAAGGCTGGCTGGATGAGATCCGTTTCTCGAGCGTACTGCGCTACAGCGGGGATTTCACCCGCCCGGATCTGCCCTTTACAACCGATGCAGACAGAGTTGCCCTTTACCTCTTCGACGAGGGCGTTGGCAACCTGTTCCACGATACCTCCGGCGCGGCTGGCGT
>JARRJK010000140.1:0-10853 GCA_037379555.1 Anaerolineales bacterium
GACCGACCGTGGCTCAAGTTCTACGATGAGGGGGTTCCAACGACGATCGATTATCCAAAAGTATCACTGCATCGGTTGCTCGAAGATTCGGCTCGGGAATTCCCGGACCAGGCCTGTACGATCTTTAAAGGCGCCAGCCTGAGCTACGCCGAAATGGATGAACTGACGGATAAGCTAGCTGCCGGGTTAGCGGATTTAGGGGTGCGAAAGGGCACTCCAGTAGCGATTTTCATGCCCAACTCGCCGCAGTTTGTCATGGCGTTCTATGCGATTCTCAAGGCCGGCGGGATTGTTGTGGCAACCAATCCATTGTACACCGGGCGTGAGATCGAGCACCAGATGAACGACTCCGGAGCTGAGATCATGCTCGTGATGAGCAATTTCTACAGCCTGATCAAGGAAGTGCAGGATAAAACCCCACTGAAGACGCTTATCGTCACCAATATCAAGGAGTACCTGCCGCCAATGCTCCGCATCCTCTTTGGGCTCCTAAAGGAGAAGAAGGAAGGGCATTATGCGGAACTGAAGCCGGGCGACCTCTGGCTGCAGGATGTGCTTAAAAAGTACAGCAGGGAACAACGGCCGCAGGTCGATGTTGGCCCTGATGATGACGCCCTGTACCAGTACAGCGGTGGAACGACCGGTGTCTCAAAGGCCGCCATCGCCCTGCATCGCAACCTGGTGGCTAACACGCTGCAGATTCAGTCATTCATGCCGGATATTCAGCGCGGTAAGGAAACCGTCCTGATGGCGATCCCGATGTTCCATGTTTACGGCATGGTAGCCGGCATGAGCTTTGGGATTGCAGCTGCGGCCTCCCTGGTCATGGTGCCCAACCCGCGTGACATGGAAGATGTGCTCGAATCGATCGCCAAGTATCACCCGACCATCTATCCCGGCGTGCCGACGATGTACAACGCCATCAACAATCATCCAAAGGTGATCGCCGGCAAGGTCGATGTCAGCTCCATTCGTGGCTGCATCTCAGGTTCGGCGCCGCTGATGCGAGAGACGAAGGTGACATTTGAAAAACTCACCGGCGGGAAATTGGTAGAAGGCTACGGTCTCTCGGAAGCCCCGACCGCTACCCACTGCAATCCGCTCTTCGGCGTGAGCAAGGAAGGCTCGATCGGGATACCCCTGCCAGATGTCGATGCACGCATCATCTCGCTCGACGACGAGAAGACACCGCTCGCCGTGGGCGAGATCGGCGAGCTCGTCGTCAAGGGGCCGCAGGTGATGCGTGGCTATCTCAATATGCCGACCGAGACTGCCAACACGCTGCGCGATGGCTGGCTCTACACCGGCGATATCGCCCGCATGGATGAAGATGGATTCTTCTACATCGTCGACCGCAAGAAGGAGCTGATCAAGCCCAGCGGTTATCAGGTGTGGCCGCGTGAGGTCGAAGAGGTCATCATCGAGAACCCGAAGGTGCTTGAGGTAGGAGTCGCCGGCGTGCCGGATGCCTATCGGGGTGAGACGGTTAAAGCCTGGGTTGTCCTCAAGCCAGGTGAGACCGCCACCGAAGAGGAGATCAGGGAGTGGTGCAAGGAGCGGATGGCGCCCTTCAAGGTCCCCACCCAGGTGGAATTCCGCAAGGAGTTGCCGAAGACGACAGTGGGGAAGGTGCTGCGCCGCGAACTCGTCCGGCAGGATCGCGAACAGCAATCCCCGGCCTGAGCTGATTTCCGCAGAAAAGAAGAGCCGCCTCAGAGGGCGGCTCTTTTCGTTTCTGCTTTGTCAAATCAAGAACCAGCAAGCACCGGTGTACCGCCGTTCTTCTCAGGCACGGGCTGATCAAAGAGCCGTAAAAATTCTTCCTTATCGATCGTCTCGATCTCGATCAGTCGGTTGGCAATGGCGTCGAGCTGGGTCCGGTATTCCTCCAGGATGTTCTTCGCTCGTGCGTAGGCATCCTGCACCAGGTTGCGCACTTCCAGATCGATCTTCTCGGCGATGCTCTCGGAATAATCCCGCTGTTCGGAAATCTCGCGGCCGAGGAAGATCAACTCTTCCTTCTGACCGTACACCATGGGCCCGAGCTTGTCGCTCATTCCCAACCGGGTAACCATCGAACGCGCCATTTTCGTTACCCGTTCGAGGTCGTTGGACGCACCTGAGGTGATGTCGTTGAAGACGATCTCTTCGGCTGCCCGCCCGCCGAGCATGAAAGCCATATCGCCGCGCATCTTGTTTCGGGCGACGAGCGTGCGGTCTTCTTCCGGCAAAGCAAGCGTGTAGCCGCCCATCATGCCACGGGCGATGATGCTCACTTTGTGGACTGGGTCTGCCTCCGGTATCACATGACCGACGACAGCGTGACCCGCCTCGTGGTAGGCGACGATCTTCTTCTCCTCTTCGCTGATCAGTCGGCTCTTGCGTTCCGGTCCGGCGATCACGCGTTCGACCGATTCCTCGAATTCATCCTGGCCAATCGTGCGCTTATTGCGCCGGGCGGCGAGAATCGCTGCCTCATTGACTAGGTTCTCGAGATCTGCGCCGACGAAACCGGGTGTTGACTTGGCGATGATGGAAAGATCCACGGTGTCCTCGAGCGGCTTGCCTTTGACGTGCACACGCAGGATGGCCTCCCGCCCGCGCATGTCGGGCCGGTCAAGGACGACGCGCCGATCGAAGCGCCCCGGGCGCAGCAGCGCCGGATCGAGGATATCTGGCCGGTTGGTTGCGGCCATGATGATGACGTTGGTATCGGTGTCGAAGCCATCCATTTCGACCAGCATCTGGTTCAGCGTTTGTTCTCGCTCATCATGGCTTCCGCCGAGCCCGGCGCCGCGCTGTCGTCCCACGGCATCAATCTCGTCGACGAACACGATGCACGGTGAGTGGCGCTTTGCCTGGTCGAAGAGGTCGCGCACCCGGCTTGCGCCGACGCCGACAAACATTTCCACGAACTCCGACCCGGAGATGGAGAAGAAGGGCACGCCCGCTTCTCCGGAGACAGCCTTCGCCATGAGCGTCTTGCCCGTACCCGGCTGGCCGATGAGGAGCACACCCTTGGGAATGCGGGCTCCAAGTGTTATAAACTTATCGGGTTCTCTCAGGAATTCCACGACTTCCTGCAGTTCTTCCTTCGCCTCTTCCACACCGGCGACATCATCGAAGGTGACCGTAGGTTGGTCGCCGGCGAACATGCGTGCCCGGCTTTTTCCGAAGGAAAGCGCCTGATTGTTGCTCCCCTGAGCTTGACGGAGCATGAGCCAGATCAAGCCGACCACCAGCAGCGCGGGAAGAATATAGGTGACCAGGCTGATAACCGTGCCAAGATCGCTTGGTTCCTTGATCTCGAGCGCGATGTTCGATGCGGCCAGATCCTGCTCGGTCACACCGAGATCCTTCAACTGCTCTACCGTTGTTTTTGTTGGTTCTTTCCGGGAGAAGGCGCTCGTCCCATCTTGAAAGATGAGCTCGAGTTCATTATCGTCAACGACAACACGCACGACTTCTCCGGACCGAATCTTCGCTGCGGCTTCGTTGAACGCCAGCCTCTCGGGCTGCGTCGAGCCGCTGCGGAATTGGTAGATCAGCACCGCGACGACCATGATCAGGATGATCAGGACCAGCGAGTTCCTACCTCGCGGTGAATTCACTTACACCTCCCAGATCAAATGCACAAAACTACACGGACGGATTCATAAGATGATCTTCGCGATTATACCGCGCTGAAAAGGGGGCGGCCAGTGAATCGGAGTTTCATGGGTTTAGCGGGCAGGAGGGGTAGAGCAGGCAAACCCAGAGCCAGAGCGGAATCAGTCCACCAAGCGCGAGGAAGGCAAGCAAGCCCAGCAGAATGGCGGTCCAGTCGACTCTCATCTGTGGCGATGCATCCATGGCCATGGTGCTGGCGTTGGGTCGGGAGGGGATTTCGGCCGGACCCAGGGCGGGGGTTTCCGACGCCGGGAGATCGGCTTCTGGTCGGGCGAAGCGACCCAGGATACGCCCGAATTGGTCCGCCGTCCGGTAGCGGTTGGCCGGTTCTTTGCTGAGCACTTTCAAGAGGATCTCTTCCAGGCTGGGTGGGATATCCGGGTTGATCGAACGCGGCGAGGGCGGATTGCGGGTCAGGTGCAGTTCAGCCAGCGTAGAGGCGTCATCGGCCTGGAACGGGAGCTGGCCGGTGAGCATCTCAAACAGGATGACGCCCAGGGAGTAAACATCACTGGCGGGTGAAGGCGGACCGCCAGCGGCCTGTTCCGGAGCGAAATAGAGTGGGCTGCCCCAAACGATGGCGCTGTGCTCGTCGGGGTCAATCGCGGCCAGGGCGCGTGAGATGCCAAAGTCGGTGATCTTCGCCTGGTGGTCAGCATTGACGAGGATGTTGTGCGGTTTGAGGTCGCAGTGAACCAGTCCGGCCCTGTGCGCATAGCCAACACCACTGCAGATTTTGACCATCAGATCGACCGCGTCACGAATTGGCAGGCGGCCCTGCCGGCGTAGAAGTGTCTTCAGATCTGTGCCCGGGATATATTCCATCACTAGATAGAGCTTGTTGGCATCCTGGCCGAAGTCAAAAACCGTGACGATGTTCGGATGGGAGAGATTTGCGGCTGCACGGGCTTCCTGCAGGAAGCGATCCCGGAAGCCGGGCTCATCAATGACCGAATCGCGCAGGATTTTAAGGGCAACATCGCGCTGGAGGTTTAAATCACGGGCGTGGAAGACGGTCGCCATCCCTCCCTGACCGAGGGGTTCGATGATCTGGTAGCGGCCGCCGAGCATGGTCGGTTGCGGATTCTCCATGAACTGCATTCTAATCTCAAGTGAGAGGGGTGGCAATTATGTCTGCTGGGCTATAATGGGGACTTCGGATGAAGGAAAATATCGCCTGGATGGTTTACAATCCCGCCGCGGGCCGGTTCCCGGCAGCGCCTCTGCTCGGTCGTGCGGCAGAGGTATTGCGGCGGGCAGGCTGGCATGTGCACCTGAAGATCATCGATACCCCCTGGCCGGTTGCCGATGTCGCGCAAGAAGCGGTTGAAGCTCAGGCCAGGGCGGTATTTGTCGTTGGCGGGGATGGTTCCGTTGGCCAGGTCGCTTCCGTGCTGGTTGGCACGGAGACGGCTCTGGGTGTCCTCCCGGCGGGGACTGCGAATGTCTGGGCGCAGGAGCTCGAGCTGCCACGCCTGGACTGGATGCACTGGTTCGCCCTCGAACAGGCGGCAGAATCATTGGCACGGGGTGAGGAGCGCCTCGTTGACCTGGGCGTGTGCAATGAGAATCTGTTCCTGCTATGGTCGGGTGTCGGTCTAGATGGGCACATTGTCAACAGCATCGAACCGCGCGAACGCTGGGAAAAGGCATTTGGCATCATTCATTACGCCACGCTTGCGCTTTGGAAAGCAACCGGGTGGAGAGGGATCGATATCACCGCCCGATCTGGTGATCGAACCTGGGAGGGCAGGTTCTTGATCGCCGTCGCCAGCAACATCCCCGCGTACGCAGGAGGCCTGGTTGATCTCGCGCCGGGAGCCAAGGTCGATGACGGGCTGCTTGATTTCTGGCTTATCCGGGGGAAACACCTGGTGGATGCATTGCCCATCGTGGCACAGATCTTCACCGGCGACCGGTCAGACATCGCCGGCGTTGTAAATTTCCGGGCTGCAGAGGCGACTTTTGAAATGCACGCGCCAGCCGAAATCCAATGCGATGGCGAACCATGCCAGAGCCAGAGGACGGTCAGCTTTGGCGTGATCCCTCAGGCGCTGCGGGTGCTCGTCCCGGCTGACCGTGGTAAACGGGCGTTCAGTTCCGATCCATCCCATCAGGAGTAACGATGCGCGAGCTCTTCCGATCCTTCTTCGTCGAGAATCCACTCAATTTGCTGCTGCCCATCGCACTCCTGGCGATCATCCTCAACCAGATCGGCGCAGCACCCGTATGGATCCTGCTCGCCTCGGCGATTGCGTTGATACCACTCGCCGGGCTGATTGGCGAAGCGACGGAAGCTGTCGCATCCTTGACAGGGCCTCGGTTGAGCGGCCTGCTGAACGCCACCTTCGGCAATGCCGCAGAGCTGATTATTACCATTGTGGCAATTCGCGAGGGGCTGCTGGAATTGGTCAAGGCCTCGATCACCGGTTCAATCCTGGGCAATCTGCTTTTTGTGCTCGGCTTGAGCATGCTGGTGGGCGGGCTAAAGCACGGCGTGCAGGAGTTTGATCGGCGTAAAGCGAGCAGTGATAGCATGTTGCTGCTGCTCTCGGTGACCGCATTGGCGATCCCATCGCTCTTCACGCAATCTCACGGCGGTATTGGTATAGCCAGCGCCGAAGACGTCGAAATCCTCAGTCTTGGCGTGGGTGGTCCTTTAGGCAGGGATTCGGCCGAGCCTGTGGTACATCATAAGGCATGGTCACTCCGCACCTCAGTCACGATGTTACTGCTGGCTACAGCCGGCGTGGTCTGGTTGAGCGAAATCCTTGTCGGGCAGGTCGAGCCAGTGGTTGAAGAATTGGGCATCTCCGAATTCTTCCTCGGTGTGATTCTGGTGCCGATTGTGGGTAATGTGGCCGAACATCTGGTAGCCGTCAGCGTGTCGCTGAAGAACCGCATGAGCTTGTCGGTGGAGATTGCGATTAGTTCGAGCCTGCAGATCGCTTTGTTCGTGGTGCCGGTGCTGGTTTTCATCAGCCTGGCAATAGGCAATCCGCTGACGCTAGTTTTCAATTCATTCGAGTTGATCGCCTTGATAGGCGGTGTGCTGATCGCCACACTCGTTGCTGAGGATGGCGAATCCAATTGGTTGGAGGGTGCGGTTCTGGTGAGTCTCTATCTCATGCTGGCGCTGGCCTTTTTCCTGCTTCATTGATGAAACACGAACAGGCTTCCGCTTTCGGCGACCTGCGCTCCATCCTGCTGTGGGCATTGATCGGGATGCTCGCCGGTCTGATCCTGCTGGTGTTTGTCGCTGCGGCGGGATGGCTCACCCGAAGCCCGGTTGAGGCTTCCCTCGAACCGGAGGCTCAAATGACCATCATTCCATTGCCCTCGGCCAGCCCAACCCGTCCGCAGCCAACCGCAACGCCAACACCGGATTGGACGGCGACGCCCGTACCGCCACCACAGCTCGAAGGGAGTTACCTGCCCGGGGATCTGGTGCAGGTCTTCGGCACGGAGGGGGACGGATTACGGTTCAGAAACCAGCCGGGTCTGGATTCGACCATTGCGTTCCTGGGGGTTGAGAACGAGGTGTTTGAGGTCCAGAATGGTCCCCATGAATCGGATGGCTACGAATGGTGGTATCTGGTCAATCCTTACAGCCCGGATAAGGCGGGGTGGGCGGTTGGCAACTATCTTCGGCGGGTGGAATCCCCCTAGTTGCGATCTGTCACATTTCGTGTATCCTCCTTCAGGCAGGTACTTGTGATGACGGTTAAACCACGCGAGATTAAGGCCTCACGCAAACAAGAACTGCTTACGATCGTCTGGGATGATGGACATCTAAGCGAGTATCGCTTCGTCGATCTGCGCGCGGCCTGTCCCTGCGCAGAATGCCAGGGGACACATGCTGAGATTCCAGAGGCTGGCGAGGGACTTGATCTGAGCCTGCCGCTCCGGTCCGAGCGAGCGACACAGCTCGAGTCGCTTGAACAAGTCGGTAATTACGCGCTGCAGATCACGTGGCAGGATGGGCATAGTTTCGGGATCTACACCTGGGACTATCTCAGATCGCTGTGCCCGTGCGAAGAGCACGCTGGAAGCAGGCCTGCCGATGGATGAGCCGCTTGATGAGCTGCTTTCCTTTGCTGAACGAACATATGTCCGCATGCAAGCGGAACAGCTGATCAACGACTGCCTGCAGCGTGGCGATCCAGACCCATTTTATGAATTACTTGCGGAACTGATCCTCGCGGGTGCGCCTTCCCTGGCTATTCTCAGGGAAGTGCTGGATGTCATCCGGGTGATGAAATCCGAACTCAGCAGGAATGGCATGAGCGTCCGCCAGGATTTGATCCAGGCCATGTCTGAGTTTGGCATCTACCTGCCGCGTATTCTGTCGGCCGAAGCCCCTGACGCGTTCCGGCAGATCTGCAGCCGGAGCCTGCGTGATCATGTTCGCAATCTGGCTTCGAATCTTGAGCTGGAGGATATCAACCTGCTGGAGGAGATTTGCATCGAGGCAGGAGGTAAGGTGACCTCGATCGCAGGTCAAATGGCGATCCTTACTCAGCTTGAAGCCAGCGTGCATGACTGGATGGAGGGTCTTGCGTACGAGGCCGCCCATGAAGTCGATATCGAGGGGGAACGGCGGGGATCGCTTTTCAACCACTGAGGGAAGAAGGTCTGGATATGCAACGAGCGCACGGTCCTGTGTGCGCTCGTTTATCGTCTGCGCCCTGCAACGCTGTTCTAGATGTAATCCTTCAAGTTATGCTCCACGGCATAGGCGGCAGCTTCAGCCCGGTTACGCACATTCAGCTTGGACAAGATGCTGCTTACGTAGTTGCGCACGGTACCTTCGCCCAGAAACAGCATTTCTGCAATCTGGCGGTTCGTGCGGCCTTCGGAGACCAGCTGGAGGACGTGCATCTCCTGCTGTGTGAGTTCAGCGAATGCGGACGCTTCCTCCTCACGAGCGGCTTTCCGTACTTCCTGGAACACGCGCTGTGTGACCGCTGGATCCAGGAGCGCCTCGCCACGGCCGACGGACTCAATGGCCCGCACAAGATCATCTCCACCGATCTGCTTCAATACGTAGCCGGCAGCGCCCGCTCGAATGGCTGAGAACAGCATCTCATCCTCGGCATAGGACGTGAGCATGATGACTTTTGTATCGGGGAATTCTTCCGTGATCTCCTGGCAGGCTTCGATGCCCGACCCCCCCTTGAGACGGATGTCCATCACGACGACATCCGGCTTGTGGGCACGCGTTTTTTCAACCGCTTCACGGCCGCTGGCAGCTTCAGCCACAATTTCAAAATCCGGGTGTTTTTCGAGCAGTGCTTTTAGTCCAACCCGGACAACCTCATGGTCATCTACGAGCAGTATGCGTTGTCGTGTCAAGTCTATCCTCTTTCCTTACTCACTCAGATTCTATCCGACGCGTGAAGGGTTGACCAGACAGGACGCGAAACCCAAGTGTCTCGGTGGCGCCCGGGCCGGGTCGCGGCGAAGATCCGCTTGTGTGCTTCAGGCCGATTGTGCTTCTTGTTCCCGGCGAAAATCGACGAATCGATATCCTACGCCGCGTTCGGTGAGAATGTACTTCGGATTCGAAGGATCTTTTTCAAGCTTCTGCCGGAGGTAGTTGATATAGAGCCGGAGGTAATGAGTCTCGTCCCGATATTCATAGCCCCACACCTTGGCCAGCAGCTGTTCATGCGGGACGACCCAGCCGGCGTTTTTCACCAGATGGTAAAGCAGCCGGTACTCCGTGGGGCGCAGCTTCACCAGCTCGCCATCAACCCATATCTCGCGCCGATCGAAATCGATCTTCAATCTGTCATCGACATCGATCACGTCATGCACCGCTTGAGTCGGCATCTCGGTACGCCGGAGCACGGCTCGAACACGGCTTACAAGTTCACGCGGGCTGAATGGCTTTGTGATGTAGTCATCCGCCCCAAGCTCCAGGCCTTTAACTCGGTCGTCCTCTTCGCCTTTGGCCGTCAACATGATGACCGGCACGGTTGAGATCTCGCGAATGAGCCGTAACGTCTCGAAGCCATCTAGGTCAGGCATCATGACATCCAGCAGCACGAGATCCGGCATCTGGTCGCGCAGCTTCTCAAGGGCTTCCATCCCGCTCGTCGCCTCATAAGCCTCGAATCCATCATGCTCGAGATTGAGCCGGATGAAGCGGATCATGCGCGGCTCGTCGTCGACAACGAGTATCTTTCGCCTGCGGTTTGAAACCTCCGTCATCTCACTCCCGTACGAAGCCGATCAGGTCTTCATCCTCGCGAGTGGGCAGGACTTCGATGAAGTTGATCCGATGCATCGGCCAGATCACGGTGGTCACAGTCTCGTAGAGGTAGGGGAGGTCTTTTTCATCCTTGCGCCGTGGATTGTTGACGGTGATGATCACCGCATCGGGCTCTGGCAGTTCTTCGATCTCGCCCAGGACTGCATCTTCGCCCGAGACGTGCACAAGCACTGTGTAGGACATAAGGCTACCTCGTTATCTTTGAAGTCTGCGAAATCACCTGGACCCGCAGACGTCCGAGTTGGATGATATCGCCATGCTGAACAGGCTCGGCTTCCTGAGCCGGGATGAGCTTTCCGTTTACGAATGTCCCATTTGAACTCTCGAGGTCGATAACGTAGAAACCATCGCTTTCGATCCGCAGTTCCGCGTGCATGCGGGATATGCCCGCATCGTAGGCTTCGAAGCGGGACAGGTCGACTTCGGGAAGGATCGCCTGGCCTTCGATCGCCCGTCCGATCGTGTAGTTATCTCGCCCGACAAGCGAGAGGATCTCGCCGGTGTTGATGATGCGCAATCCGAGCAGGGCGCCGCTGGTCAGATCCGGGCCGGATGGCGGGGATGGTTTCGTCGCTGCGACTTCCTCGCGTATCCGGTTGGGTGAGATCGACATGGTTGGCATGGTCGAAACGTTCACAAGGCGCGCGCCACACTCGCTGCAGAACAGCGTTCCAACAAATTCGCGGTGCTTGCAGGATGGGCATTCAATCATGAATCATTGCCTGATGGCGGCAAGAGCAGAAGCGAACGCGTCCCGTATTTTAACGTTTTTTCACCCTCACTTGTAAACCTGCGAATATTGCCAAGCTGGGCGGCTTCGTTCAAAGCCGCCTTCGCAAGCTCTCGTTCGCCGGCAGCCAGGAGCTGCGTGGCCAGATTCTCAAGGCGGCGTGCGGCCTGGGCAACC
>JARRJK010000141.1:0-6996 GCA_037379555.1 Anaerolineales bacterium
GCCAGTTCAAGGCTATCGAGGAGGCGAAGTATCGAATGCTCGAAGACAGGGAGCCTGAACCTTGGCCGGACTCCGGAGGAGGCAAATCATGACCGATAATATCCTGCGTGTTGGGCCGGAAATCCTTGCAGTCGTCGGAGGCATGATCGTGCTCTTCCTGTTCGCAGTAACCCTGGGCTTGTCGCACCGGTCGAAGACCCTACCTGGAAGCAGCGGGCATCGTCCGGCGGGGGAGTCAGGCGAGCACGAAGAGATTCGCGCCGATGGCTACATCGATAGTTTTGCCGGCGAGATCGAGGAAGCGGGCGGGGGGATGCCACCGGTGGTAAAGCTGGCGTTGCCGGGAATCCTGATCTGGTGGTTTCTCTATCTGATCCTGAACTGGACACTGCGATAACGGGGAGGGTGAAATGGCGTATACCTACCAGGTCGAGTTTGACATCAGCCATCAGCAGATCGAACAACTCCGCATCGGGGCCACGCTGGAGAAAGTCCTGGGCTATCTGCGGACCTTGCTCCCCAGTGAACAGGGATACATCAGCGCCAGAGCGATGTACACACTCGACATACCCGGTACGACCCATCTGACGGTACAGAGCACCTGGGATCAGTGGGAAGATCTGCTGGCCCACAGGGAATCCGGTCTGGCGGAGCAGAAGATACTGAGAGAGTTTCAACCGCATGTGGCGCTGGAGGATCTGACTATTCACACCTTGGAGGAAGTACCGTAGGCGGCTGACCTGCCGCGCTCAGCGTGTGAAAGGGACAACCCACCCACATCCGTTCTCGGTGTAGCGGAAACCGTATGCTTCCTGCGGCAGCGATTCGGTGACTGAACGTTGATTATTCGAGGGTACATAATGAAGAAATTCGCCGCTCGTGTTCTTGTCGGTGCGCTCCTTGCGCTTGCGCTCGGAAGCTGCCAGGGAGACTCCTCGCAAAGCTATACCCAGTCCAGCTAGCCCCTTCCTCCCCGGTGATGATGGAGCCGGTCTCGCTCTCGTTGAGCCTTACGGGGTCAGGAGGCGAGCCGATCGAAGAGGCTCAGGTTTCCTATGACCTTACGATGCCGGGTATGACCATGCCACCCAATAAACCCCAGGCTCGGTACGAGGGACGGGGCATCTATATGGCCGATGCGACCTTCACCATGGCTGGCGAATGGCGTGCCCAGGCGGTTGTCATCTACGGAGGTGAGACCACGACTTTCACCTTCGATTTTTCCGTCCAGTAACAGTGATCCAGACCGGCTTCTGGATCCCGCTCTTTTTGAGCGGCTTGCTCGGCAGCGTGGGACACTGCTTGGGGATGTGCGGGCCGCTCAACCTGATGGTAGTGGCTCAAATCCGGAAGAATTACCTCCCCGCATGCCGTAGTTACCTTCTTTACCACATGGCTCGAGTTATGGTGTACGCGCTCCTCGGCGCGATCGCCGGCGGAGTCGGATCCCTGCTGGGGTTAGGCCAACATCTCACCGTTATTGGTGGCGCGGTCAGTTTGCTCCTGGGGCTCGCCATTGCATGGCTGGGCGGGAGCTATCTGGGTTGGCTTGCCGTGTTTCCGCATGAAGGCGCCGCGCATTGGTGGAATGAGGCATTGGCATACGCGCTACGCCGAGGGGGAAGCTGGGGAGCAGCGCTACTAGGCGCCGTGAACGGGCTGCTGCCATGCGGCCTGGTCTACGGCGCGTTGCTGCTGTCCGCTTCCGCAGGAAAGGCATGGAGTGGAGCCCTGGGGATGCTGATCTTCGGAGCGGGGACACTGCCCGCATTGATAACACTGGATCTCGGAGCTGGCGCCTTAAGCGTCCAGCTTCGCCAGCGAATGATGAAAGTAGCCGGCGCGCTAATGCTATTGGTGGGCTTGCAGCTGGCTCTACGCGGCGGAGCGGCCCTCCGCCTGTGGCCGCATTTGCATTGGGGGAAGGTCGTCCTGTGGTGAATCACGAACCTATGGCTTCCGATCAACACCTGAATTGCGATTTATGTGGGCTTGAGATCACAAGCACAAACGTCGTCCAGGTCTTTGATGGCACGGAGAGGTTTTTCTGCTGTCAGGGTTGTGCCCGGGTCTATCAGGCTGCGTACGAAAACGGGATGCTAGACCAGGTCGTGATCTCAGGGGCAGATGAGCAGAAACGGAAAATGGCATTGCTTTACCCGGGAGAGAGCGCACATTTCTCGATACAAGGGATGTGGTGCGCGGGATGTGCCCTCGCAGCGGAGAACGTCTTGAAGCGGACGCCCGGGATAAAGGCAGCGGATGTGAGCTTCGCAGCTGAGATGGGGCGCATCCAATTCGATCCGCAGGTCATCGATCCCAAGCACATCCTGCGAACACTCGACGTGCTCGGCTATAGGGCGCGTCTTGCCGGAGACGGGGGTGAGAAGGAGAGCACCCGCCGCCAGGAACATACCCTGTTCCAGCTGATCACCGCAGCTGCATTTGGAATGCAGGTCATGCTGCTCTATCTGGTGCAGCTGTACCCGCTTTATTCCGCGGGGGAATTCGACTTGCCGGCTGTGCAGCACCTGCAATACCTGGCATGGGCGTTGGCGACCCCTGTCCTTTTTTATGGTGGGAGCTCGTTCCTACGTGGTGCCGTGCGCGCGCTGCGCGCCCACACCGCCACCATGGACACGCTGGTATCACTCGGCACGCTCTCAGCGTACGGCTATAGCGCGTACATCACACTGACCGGTGGAGGGGAGGCCTACTTCGATTCCGTGGCGATGATCACCACATTCGTGATGTTGGGCCGCTGGCTGGAGACAGTCGGCGGCGGGCGGGCGCGCAAGGGAATCCGCGAGCTGCTCGCGCTGCAACCACAACAAGCCTGGCATGAGGACGGGGTGGGATGGGTGCTGGTGCCGGCTTCGAACCTGCAAGCCGGCGACAGGATCCTGGTCAAACCTGGTGAGCGTGTGCCTTGCGATGCCCGCATCCTCGAAGGGCAGGCGGCGCTGGACGAATCCTTGCTGACAGGCGAAGCCAATCCTGTGGAGAAAGGACCCCGGGACGTGGTCTACGCTGGGACGGTCGTCGCCGATGCCTCGCTGGTTTGTGAGGTCGAGCGGGCAGTCGAGCAGACCCGCCTGGCGCAAATCACCCGCCTTGTCGAGCGGACTCTTTCCGTCAAGCCGCCCGTCCAACGTATGGCGGACAAGGCTTCGGCCTGGTTTGCGGGAGGCATCCTGCTAGTGGCGGTACTGACATCCATTGGCTGGTTCTACAAAAGCGGAAGTCTTGGCTCTGCGCTCATCCATGCCGTTGCTGTATTGGTCGTAGCCTGCCCATGTGCGCTGGGGTTGGCCACCCCCTTGGCGTTGACCATTTCACTTGGGCGTTCGGCAGCAAAAGGCGTGCTGGTTCGTAATCCTGTTGCCCTGGAACGCGCGGGTGAAAGCCGGCGCGCCGTTTTTGATAAGACCGGTACCCTCACGCAGGGTCGACTCAGCGTGATGGAAGTTGAACCTGCACCGGAGAGCGGCTTGTCGAAAGGGGACACCTTGCAGCTGGCGGCGGCTGCCGAACAGGTCTCTGAGCACCCATTGGCGAAAGCGATTCAAGCGTCCGCTCTGAATAGCATAACGATGATTAACGCTACAGATTTCAAGACCCTGCCCGGCCTAGGTGTCTCAGCCCAGGTGGATGGGCACCGCCTGCTTGTGGGCTCGCTTCGCCTCTTCGATAACGCCCAGGTGCCTGCCTCACTCAATGTCTCGGCGCAAGATCATGCTGCCAATGGCGAGACGGTTATCTGGGTCGGTTGGGGCGACGCTCCGGTGGCGCTCATCGCCTTGCGTGATCAACTCAATACTGATGCCATATCTGTGCTGGAAGATTTACGGGAGCTTGGCTTGCGTGTGTCGATGCTCTCCGGCGACAGTGTTGAGACCACGCGAGCCGTTGCCCTGGAACTTGGATTGGACGATTATGGAGGGCAGTGCATGCCCGCCGACAAGGCAGAACGAGTTATGCACTGGCAGGAGCAGGGCGAGTCCGTGTTGATGATCGGTGATGGTGTCAACGATGCCCCGGCTCTAGCGCAGGCCGACCTGAGCATAACCGTTGCCGGTGGGACTGACATCGCCGGCGAGACCTCCGATCTGGTGCTGATGCGGCGCGACTTGAGTCTCATCCCATGGTTTATTCAGTTCTCACGTCGCACCCGCCGTATCATCCATGAAAACCTCACCTGGGCTTTTGCGTACAATATACTGGCCGTCCCGTTGGCTGCGCTGGGATGGATCAGCCCGGTTATTGCCGCTGCAGCAATGGCATCGAGCAGCTTGCTGGTGGTGGGGAACTCGCTGCGCCTGCAGCGGGAGTGAGACCGGCCCGCCGTACGAGGTGGTCGCTAAAAGGGGGATCCGTTGATCGATCCGGTCTTCCCGGTCGCCAGATACCGTTGCATACTTTCAAGGGCCGGGCGGCAACCCCGCGGACGCCGAAAGCTGCGGAGGTTTGCTGGGCCTGACCGCTTGATGGCGCACCCTACCGCGGAAGTCGGATTCGGAACAGGCTTCCTTCACCTGGGGTGCTCTGAACCTCGATCATGCCGCCATGGCTGCGGATGATTTCCTGGGCGATGCTTAGCCCCAATCCCATTCCGCTCGATGAATGGGATTCACCGGATTGACTCTGATAAAAAGGCTGGAATATTCGGGTAAGTTCGTCTCCCGGGATTCCTGCGCCGCTATCGCGAATCATGATCCAGACCGAATCTTCCTTCACGCTCGTCGAGACAGTTATAATCCCATGAGCTGGAGTGAACTTGATGGCATTGCCCAGGATATTGCCTAAAGCTTGTCCCAGTCTTTGAGGGTCAACTTTTACTATGGGCATGCTGGACGGAATGGTCTCTGCCCACTGGAGACCTTTTTCCCTGGCCATGATCTCCCAGGGTCGCAGCGTAGTGTGAAGGTATTCACTCAATGCGATCTCGCGAACATCCAATTCCAGGGAGCTGGTGAGAATTTCCTGGAGATTCGAAAGATCTCCAAGATGGCGGTCCATCTGCTTAATTTCACCGTCCATTCCCGAAAGGAGTGTTCGCTGGAGTTCGGGATTCTGGATTCCTCCCCCGAGCAGCGCTTGAATAGCAGCCCTCAGCGCGCCAAATGAACGACCCAACTCATGAACTAAATTAGAAATCAACAATCGGCGACTGTTTTCTAATTCATTCAAGCGCTCTATCAGAAGGTTGAATGCCTCCTGAAGCCAGCGAATCTCCAGGGGACCATGGATCGAGATCGGCGAACTCTGCCCGGTTGAGACAACCGTTGACAGGGCTTCGGTCACCCGGCGTAGGGGGCGCTCGATGTAGCCGGATAGCACCAGGCCGAGCGAAATTGTTAACAACAACCCGGCGCCTAAAATCAGGAACACGATGGATCGTACATGAACGATGTTTTGGTAGATATCCTGTAGTCGCTGACTGAGCTGAATAACCCCTTTAACTTCTTGGTTCGCGGCTGCGATGGGCAGATACACGTCAATCACCTCGGCATGTCGATCGAGGCTGTAGACGATATCAACCTTGCTTCCATCGGCCACCAGGGTGTCAAGTGAAGGGAGGTCGGAACTGCTGGAAGGCAGGGGAGTTTGAGTTTCACTGGATGCCAGGAGATTGTATTGTGGGTCATATAGCCTGACAGTGGCATGGGTTTTGGCTGCTACTCGTTCGGCTTCCGCTTGCGCCAGAGCTTTATTGTCCCAAAGGCCTGGTGAATTGTATAGAATCTCAGCGATGAGGACGCCCTGACCCGAGAGCTTGCTTGCGGCGTCGGCCAGAACAATCTGGCTCTCCAGGAGGTAGACAAGCGCAACCCCAAGGACTGGGATGACGATCAAATAGGGGACGAGATGGCTGAGAATCAACTGGTGACGTAGGCGTTTCAAGGTTCGGTCTCCGGGGCGAGGAATTTATACCCAACGTTCCGCACCGTCACGATGAACTTGGGCTTTGAAGGTTCTGGCTCGATCTTCTGCCGCAGCCATCGGATGTGGGTGTAAAGGACTTGTGGTTGTCCGATGAATTCTGCGCCCCATATACTGGATAGCAGGTTATTCACTGAGATGACGATGTTGGGATTCGCTGTAAATTTATAGAGCAACGCAAATTCCCGAGGCGTTAGTTTCAGTTCAATCCCATCAAATTTCGCGACATGCGCTTCGGGATCTATTGTGAACCCTCGAATTTGTATCTTCTCCGGGAGGCTGCTGCCCTGCGATTGCTGGCGTATGCAAAGAGCATTATGGATTCTCGCCAGCAGAACATCCAGGTTATAGGGCTTGGTTATGTAATCTACGGCGCCCAACCTGAGGCCCAGTGATTCGTCGATTGGGCGTCGTTTGGCTGAGATGTACATGACAGGTGCGTTCATTCTGTTAAACCGACGGATCGCTTCATATCCGTCCACCCCTGGAAGACAGATATCCAGCAGTACAAGGTCGCACTTATACAAGCGTGCGAATTGAAGCGCATCTTCAGCGCTGTTCGCCGTATGGACTCGATAACCGTTCTCCTCCAGGCTGAATGCCAGGGCTCGACGAAACAGCTCATCATCATCGACAACCAGGATCGTTGAGTTCATCCTGCAATTCTATAGTTAAAGAGAACAATCTCCAACTCGGAGCGTCCAGCGGCGTATTGACCGATAAATCAACCATCGCGTCATGTGCGGGATTCCAGCTGTGCGATTGTAGACTATGGAATTTTACGACCGCACGTTTCTGAGAAGCATCTTCTCAGAGGTCAAATATAAATGTGTTGTTACCCCCTCCAGTTTAGATTCACAAGTATTCCTCAAAGACTGTTGCGTGTCAGAACCCATGAGACATACGATCTGCTCACACGAGTCGTGGATTTCTTGGGGTATGTAGCTCTTGAAAGACACAGATACTTGAGTTGTAGGTCCTCAGGACATTAATAACAATCCCCTGGAGCCATTTATGATTGGGGTATGTTACAAGAGAATCCACTGAAAAAAA
>JARRJK010000142.1:0-599 GCA_037379555.1 Anaerolineales bacterium
GTCACTCTACTCGAACAAGAACTCTGGTTTAGATACGGTCAATGATATTGAGGCCAAGCTGGACAGCCTCGCGCCGAACACGGGCCTCGTCTCGGTTGAAATTTACTACGATTACCACATGGTTCTCGGCCTGCCCTGGATTAAAGCTTTTGTCCCGGATCCGGTTACCCTTTATGCCTACAGCATTATGCCAAACCCACATGTCGAACCTACGCCAACTCCCCTCCCATAACCCGGCGCAGCGCAAGCTGCAGCGCGGCCAGGCGATGGTGCTCATCGCCCTGGCCTTCATCGGACTGGCGGCATTCACCGGCCTGACGGTCGACGCCGGCATTCTCTTTATCCAGATCGGCCACTTGCGGCGGGCGGTGGACTCCGCTTCACTGGCTGCCGCCAACCAGTTCCGGGAAGGCCGTTCCGATAACGAGATCGAACGCGCGGCGGATGAGTTCATCAACCTCAACAGCCTGAACCCGGCGGACGCCGACATCTTCAAGTGCGATCTCTCTGATCCGACGGCCACCAACACCAATCCGTATCACGATCTCACACTTTGCCCGGATGACCTTAATGGGAACGGCTGGTACGGTCCCAATGGG
>JARRJK010000142.1:638-6820 GCA_037379555.1 Anaerolineales bacterium
CCGACGGATACCAATACCAACCCCTATCACGATGTCACCCTGTGCCCACCGGATACAAACGGAGACGGGGTCCATGACGACGAACCACCGCGCAAGTACGTGCGCGTGGTGGCGACGATGCCGGTCGACTTCGCCTTCCTGCCGATCATCGGCTTTGGCTCGATCGACATCCAGGCTAATGCTGTTTCTGAGGCCGCCTCAGTAGACATCGTGCTGGTGATCGACACCTCCGAATCGATGTCCTATGACGCCGATTGCAATGATGGTGACGACGATGACGGCGATGGTGTGGTGGATGACTGCGATCCATCCCAATACGGATGGCCAGGATCACCCGGCCCGTCAACCGACCCACTCTGGGATGTACCGGATGATTACTACCGCGACCCTGATATCTGCAACGACACCGACCCCGGCATGGCGGGCATCCAGGGCGCTTGCCACCCGTTTGAGGAAGTGCGCGCGGCGGCGCTTGCGCTCGTCAACCGCATGTATTTCCCCTACGACCGGATGGCGGTTGTCAGCTTCGACCTGAACGCAGTCACGCAGCTCACACCCAGCTCGGATCCCACCTCGATCAATTCCTCCATCGGCAGCCTGACCGTGTACAAGCTCCCCGGCTGCCCGGGATGGTCTGCAACCAGGGATCCGACCGGATGCACCTCGACCAACATCGCCGATGGTCTTAAGGTCGGCGGGACGCTATTTGGCGGCATTTACCTGCGTGAAGAGGCGGTTCCGATCTTCATCATGCTCAGCGATGGCTCGGCCAACGCTGCGACCGATGTTCACGGCAACCTGATTTGCCCCGGCGGCACGAATATCCCGACCTGGGTGCAGCCCTTCTGCAAGGATGAGGACTTCGAAGTCGGACTGGGTGACTACGGCTACGACACCGAGGATGCAGCCGTCGACCAGGCTTACTTCGTTGGCTGCCCGGAAGCCAACTCCTTCGATCCCTCGCTGACGACCTGCGCCTCGCCAGGGCAGGGAGCGGTCGTCTTCACCATCGGCCTGGGCGACGACATGATCAACAACACGAAATGCGACCCCGGCGCCTATCCGGGCGGCTGTGAGCCCGACCAGGGCGAGAAGCTCATGCGCTTCATCGCGGCTGTCGGCGATGATGGCGATCCGTCCACGGATCCCTGCAGTTCCACGGCCACCGGTCATTCATGCGGCAATTACTATTTCTCGCCCACCGGTGGCGGCCTGCTGCAGGTCTTCGAGGCGATCGCCTCGCGCATCTTCACGCGCATCATTCATTAGACCCTGAGAGAGAAAGATTATGATCCGCTTGCCAGCCAGCCAGCATAACTCCGGGGACCAACAAAGGAAGCGCTTCCGCGGCCAGACGCTCGTCGAGTTCGCGCTCGTACTTCCGATCCTGCTGCTGATCCTGTTTGTCATCATAGAGCTCGCACGCTTGCTGCACGCCTGGTTGGCTGTCGAAAACGGCGCCCGCTTTGGCGTGCGTTATGCCGTGACCGGGGAGTTCGATGATACGTACTGCTCGGGATATCCTGGCGGCGTTTGCGATGACCTGCCCGAGCAGGAAGCAGCGCGCATCCCCTCCATCGTTGACGCTTCGGAGTCCGGTGCGGTCGCCATTTTGCGCGATCCCACAGCCGGGCAGGGGACGTCTGGATTTTTCAAGGTGACGGTGTGTTCGAACAAGATGCAGTCCGGCAGTGCGCTCTTCAGCTATCATGCCTCGATCACGCCCTCGCACATCCCGGCCTGGTGTGAAGAGTTGGCGACGCATAATCCGATCCAGGACCCCGGTGGGCCAGGCGACCGCGTCTCTGTCACGGTCGACTTTGAACACCCGCTGATCGTGCCGATCCTGAGCACCTGGCTGCCGCATATCCACCTTTCCGCACGCCGTGAGGGCATCGTCGAGCAGTTCCGTGTTGCCCGAGTGGTTGGCCTGCCGGCGACGATCTCCGTACCGACCTTCACACCGACGAACACTGCAACTGCTACAGCGACAGCGACGATCACGGATACGCCGCTCCCGACCGCGACGCTCTGCAAGGTGCCGCCAGTCGTGACGATCACGGCGCCTACCAATGGTGCCTTCCTGATTAACAAGGTGCCGGGCCAGGCTGTGGCCTGGGATCCGGATAACGCCGACCCGGCCGCATGCGTCGGGGCAGGCATCGATGGCGAGGGTATCGTGCAGGTCGATTTCGCCATCGATGAATGGACGGGATTGTCATGGAACCGCGTCTACACCCACACTGAATTCGCCGAGGCGTACTGCGCCTTCGGCGGCAACGCGCCCTGCTCCGAGCATCCGACGACATCGGCTACATGGCCGAGCGGCAGCCCGATGGGCAGCGGACTGCACCGCATGCAGGCGGTGGCCACGGATGACGAGGGGATTCAAAGCCCGGTAGCAGAGGTCACCTTCACCTTGAATGTGCCCGACACCCCCACACCGACCTCGACCAGCACGCCGACGGCAACGGCGACGGTCGACTGCACCAACCTGAGTGTGGGTTCATACTTCACCTCCGGCAATGGCCTGTACATGTGGATGTACAACGGCAACCCGCGTACGATCTTCCTGACAGGCTCGAACACGAACTGGAACGAGATGTCCGCGGGAATGTTCGTCAACCAGCTCCAATTCAACTGGACGCCATACTACAGCGGGGACGACTACAGCTCCTCGACGACCGAGGGCCCGGCCGTACCGGCCAGCTTCCCGCAAGGCCCCGGCTCATGGACCTATTGGTATGCAGATTTTGGCGGGGTTCCTGGCGGACAGCTGTTCGGTAATTACTCGACCACGCTTACCTTCGATAACTCCTGCAACATCAGCGCCGCGCTGTTCGTCGCTACGCCGACCGTGACACCGACATTTACGCAGACGCCCACGCCGACGCGCACGCCGACCATCACGCAGACGCCGATCCCGACCAACACCTCGACTGTCACACGAACGCCGACGATCACACTAACGCCGACGCCCACCAATACACCATCGTGTTCAGGTGTGACCTTTGGTGGAACCGACTTCACTACCTCCTCGTCCAGGTTACGCCTGTACGTCAACAACACGACCTATCCTGGCTTGCGGATCACAGGTATCTCGATTGATTGGGGTCCGTTGAACACGGCATCCACCCTGTATGGATGGAATGAATACGTTGATTACGTACAGTGGGATGGAAGCACAGTGTACGGTGGAAATGACTACACCTCCGCGACCGGCTTTGGCTTGAACTCGGCGGTGAATATCGGCAGCAACAACATCTTCATTGACTTCGACGGTGGCTACGAGGGCGATTTGCGGAGCTATCCACTGAACCTCTCGTCAAACAATTTCGGCTTCACGCTGCAGTTCAGCGACACGGCCTGCAACCTGAGCCGTTCGGCGCAGCCAAAGAGCTTCCCGCCGCCGACGAGCACGCCGCTGCCGACGAGTACGCCAACGGCAACACCGACGCCAACCAATACGTTCGTCCCTACCCGGACCAACACACCGTTGCCGACAAGGACACCAACGGAAACCGGCATTCCGGATACGGCGACCCCGACAGCAACCGTCGATTTCGACTGATCGGATCCGGTGGCCCGTGCTTATGCCGGGCCACCGGTCTTTAATGGACAAGTTTCGCTTGCTCCCCCGGCAGCGCTCACCTACAATCTCGTCGAGATGCCTTCCGAATCACGCGTGATGTCGCTCTATTCCCGCCATTGGCCGGTCCTGGCCGCTGTGGTGATTGTCTTGTATTCTGTCTGGGTGACCGTAAGCCCGGAGACGATGGGCGGCGGGCTTTTCGTCATACTGCTCGAGCTCGGCGTGCGTGCCGCGGCGACGCTCGCCGCCCAGCGGGCGCTCTTGCGCATAGCCAATAAACGCCAGCTGCGTGCATGGCGCTACCTCGCCGCCGGATTGCTCATCTGGACGCTGGCCGATGCGGTCACGGTCCTGCAGTGGGCGGTTCAGGGCGTCCCGCCGGTCGCGCCAACCCTGCGCGATCTGCTGCAGGTGGCGGGATACTTCGGTGCTCTGGCCGCAGTCATGCGGTTTCGAACGACCACCGACGAAAGCTTCGGACGCGCGCGGGAAGTCGTGGACGTCGCCATTCTTGTGCTGGGTGTGTTCGCTCTCGCCTGGCTGATCTTCCTCGGCCCCGCGGTCGAAGCCGGCTACCTGCCCGTCAACGTCATTTTCTGGTTGGCCATCCGGCCGGTGCTCGATCTGCTGCTGGCGCTGCTCGTCGCCCGGTTGCTCATTGCGCACACGCAAGCCAGTGAGCGCCGGATCCTGCTTCTGTTGATGCTGGCCTTCAGTGTCTTTTTCATCAGCGATCTCGCGGCGAGCATGCGCGGCATCTACCGCTATCTTTCGCCACCGGGATTGGTGGAAGCTGGCTGGATGGCTGGCACACTTGTCCTGGGCTTGATCTTCCGCCAGCTTCCTGTTCGAGAAGCGGGGCTTGAACACCGGGAGGAGAACAGGACGCCTGTCTGGCGGGTCCGGCTTGAATTGCTCTTCCCGCTGGTCTTTACGTACGCTGTGGTGGGCATCCTGCTTTTCGACTGGTGGTATTCAGGCTCACTCGATTGGGCCGGGGTGGGCATGGCTGGGCTGCTGATCGCCCTGATGTTCGCGCGGCAAGGGGTGATCGCCGGCCAGCAGGAGCTGCGCCAGTTCGCAGCGCTTGTCAATGCCGCCGCTGATATGGCCTTTATCTGCGATCTCGATGGCAGAGTGCGCCTGGCGAATCCTTCGCTGAAGCGAGCGCTTTCGATCGCCTCCGAAGGCGAATCGGATTGGCCTCTGCGCTCCGTGCTGGTCGAGACGGACGCTGCCATGCTCTCATCGATGCTCGACCAGGCCGGGAGTGAAGGCTGGAGCGGTGAGGTGGTTTTCCAATCGCACGACGGATCCCGCTTTCCAGCCACGCTTGAGATGCGACCACTGGGCGGCGCAGAGCGGAGCCGGATCTTGATCGCCGGAACTGCCCATGATCTGGGGGAGATACGCAAACGCGAAAATGTTTTAAGGGATGCGCTCGCCAATGTGGATCTGGCGCGAGAGGAGCTGGCTCAGCTTAACCAGGAGCTGGAGAGCAAAGTCGAGGAGCGAACCGCGCAGCTCGAACATACCGTGGATGACCTGGCAAGGTTGAATGAGGAGCTCAAAGCGCTCGACAAACTGAAATCCGAGTTCGTGGCGCTCGTTTCCCATGAACTGCGGGCTCCGTTGACGAATATCCGCAGCGGGATCGAACTGCTGGTAGAGCGCGACAAGAAGCTTGCCGGCCGGACGCGCGAATCGCTCGAGCTAATTCAGGTGAGACTGACCGGCTGACTTTGTTCGTCGAGACTATCCTCGACCTCTCCGCGCTCGATGCCGGCCGGGTTCAGCTGGATCTTGCACCTCTGGATCTTGAAGATGTAGTCAATACAACGCTGCTCCGCTTCTCACAATCTGAACGGTTGAGCATCGATTGGGCAAGCCTGCGCCGGCTTCCAGCCGTGCTAGCGGATCAGCGGGCGCTCGAAAGCGTACTCTATCATGTGATTGACAATGCCCTGAAGTATGCCCCTTCCGGACCCATCCGCATTTATGCGAACAATCTTGAGCGCATGGTCAGCATGGAAGTGCATGACGAAGGACCGGGCATTCCCGAGGATGAACGCGAACGTGTCTTCCAGATGTTCCACCGCCTCGACTCAAGCGATGCCCGCGCGATCTACGGACACGGCCTGGGCCTGCCGATGGCCCGCCGTCTGGTGGAGGGGATGGGCGGGACGATTGAAGTCGGATCATCGACAAGCGGGGGGACACTGGTCATGATCACCCTGCCAGCGGAGGAGGGCGATACATCTCCGGGCTCAGGATCCGAAGGCAGCCGCCCCGCAAACCGGAAGGTGAAAGCCTGATATGCCGAAACTGCTCATTGTGGATGATGACGGAACGCTGCTGCGCTTTCTCAGTGATTATCTCGCTGGCGAGGGGTTCGACGTTGTGACAGCAGAGCGCGGGGCGGCGGCGTTGCGCGTGTTCTACGAAGAGCGCCCCGATCTAGCGGTGCTCGATGTGATGATGCCGGGCATGGATGGCTGGGAACTGACAGCTCGCCTGCGTGAGATGGCAAACATCCCGGTGATCCTGCTCACCGCGAAGACCTCCGAGGCGGATAAGTTGCGCGGCTTCC
>JARRJK010000143.1:0-6096 GCA_037379555.1 Anaerolineales bacterium
CTTCGTCATGGATGGGAAGATGGCGAAGGTCGTTGCGTGGTATGACAATGAATGGGGCTACTCGGTTCGAACCGTGGATCTGGCTGCGATGATGGCAAAGAACCTCTGAGCGAACGGCGGGATGCGGGTCATTCAAGCGACCCGGAGGAATGCAAGATGTTCAAGAAGAAGACCGTGGAAGACATCGACGTCGATGGGAAGCGCGTACTCGTGCGTGTTGATTTCAACGTGCCTCTGAAGGATGGAGAGGTCGCCGATGATACGCGTATCCGGGCAGCCCTTCCTACCCTGCGCTACCTGATTCAGCACGGAGGGCGGCTCATTCTGTGTTCGCACCTCGGACGCCCGAAGGGAGAATACGACCCGGGGCTCTCGCTCAAGCCGGCTGCAGAGCGGTTGTCTGAACTTCTGGAGATGCCGGTTGCCTTCGCCGACGATTGTATCGGAGAAAAGGCGAGCGAGGCTGTGGATAAACTGAAGGATGGAGACGTGCTCGTGCTCGAGAATACACGTTTCCATCCCGAGGAGAAGAAGAACGATCCGGAGTTTGCCCGTCAACTGGCCAGCCTGGCAGAAATCTATGTCGACGATGCCTTCGGCTCTGCCCATCGGGCGCATGCGTCGACCGAAGGCGTGGCGAAGTACTTGCCAGCCGTCGCTGGCTTTCTGATGGAAAAAGAGCTTAAGTTCCTCGGCGACGCACTCTCAGATCCGGAGCATCCTTTTATCGCCATTCTCGGCGGAGCGAAGATCTCCGATAAGATCGGGGTGGTCGAACGACTGCTTTCGCTGGCTGACCGCCTATTGATCGGTGGCGGCATGGCGAACACTTTTCTCGCTGCCCAGGGACACGATATGGCCGAGTCGCTGGTTGAATCTGAATCGCTCGACCAGGCGAAAGACCTGAAGGCTAAAGCCGGGGACAAAATTATGCTTCCCGTGGATCTTGTCGCTGCTGAGGCATTTAAGGCTGATGCGGTTCATCGGATTGTCGGTCTCGACGAAGTGCCCGACGGCTGGCAGGCCCTCGATATCGGGCCGGACACCACGGAGGCATTTGCGCGGGAGATCCAGCAGGCACACCTGGTGGTTTGGAATGGGCCGATGGGTGTCTTCGAATTCGAAGCGTTCGCTGTGGGCACGCGGGCGATTGCAAAAGCCGTGGCAGATTGCACGGGCACGACCATCGTCGGAGGCGGCGATTCAGCCGCTGCGGTTCGTCAGGCAGGCCTGACGGAAGCTATGACCCATGTGTCGACCGGCGGTGGCGCCTCGCTCGAGTTCCTGGAGGGGAAAACGCTCCCCGGCGTAGCAGCTCTCCAGGATAAGAACAGCTGACAAATTGCCCGCCGTACACTAGACGCTCGTACGAATTCTATACGTACGAGCGTCATTATCTCCCACAAGCGTACTACTTCACAGTTTACTTACATTTTACGCAGGTTTATTGTTCGTGAATCCACCCGCGTCTATAATGAAACCGTTCTGCGTAAGGAGTCAGAATGAGCTTCACCGCGGGCGAAAACGTGGGTCCCTACCGCATCATCGAGCAACTGGGGCAGGGTGGGATGGCTTCGGTCTTCAAAGCCTATCATCCCGCCTTGGACCGCTATGTCGCCATCAAGGTCCTGCATCCAGCTTTTAAAGAAGATCCGAATTTCCTTTCCCGCTTTCAACGCGAAGCGCGAGTCGTCGCTAGATTGGAACATCCGCATATCGTACCAATCTATGACTTTGCTGAGCACAAAGGCCAGCCATACCTGGTCATGAAGTTCATAGAAGGCGTGACGCTTAAAGCCCGCCTGGCGCAAAAGCCGCTCACGAAGGACGAAGCCATCGATATCGTCATGGCGGTCGGCAGTGCGCTGTCCTACGCTCATGGCCGCGGCGTGCTCCATCGCGACATCAAACCGTCTAACATTTTGCTCAGTCCGGATGGCGGAATCTACCTGGCTGATTTTGGCCTGGCGCGGATCGCCGAAGCGGGCGCTTCGACCCTATCGAAGGATGTCATGCTCGGCACACCGCAGTATATCTCGCCGGAACAGGCAAAGGGCTTGGCCGATCTGGATGAATGCACCGACGTGTACTCGCTGGGCGTTGTGCTGTATGAAATTGTAGTGGGCCGGGTGCCTTTCAACGCTGATACCCCCTTCTCGATCATTCACGATCATATCTACACACCGCTGCCACCGCCTTCGACGATCAACCCACATGTGCCTGCCCGTGTTGAGGCAGTCCTTATGAAAGCCCTGGAGAAGGAGCGCGCAAATCGTTACCAAAATGTGGATGCCCTGACCACAGCGTTCAAGACATCCGTGCTGGGTCTTGAAGGCGGCCCCGCCGAGCCGATCTCAGCGGCGAAGAAGGTCCGCATGGCGCCAACGCAGGTAGCGGCGCCAGCTTCCGCTGAGGCTGCGAAGGATTCAGATCATCTGGCAGAGCCCGAAGCCCAACCACCAAAGAGACGAAAGCGCTGGCCCTGGATCGCGGCCGGGATCGGCATCACACTGGTATGCCTGCTGGCGTTTCTCGCGAGCGCAAATCGCGGTGATCAAACCTCCCGCAATCCGTCCGATTCGGTCGAATCTCCGGCGGCATCGGAACAGGTCGAAGTACCAACCATTGAGCCCGGTATGCTCCAGAATCCAGACCGGCACTTCGAGCGGGCGAACTTGCTGCTTGGAGAGGGTCACCCCTTGCTGGCGGCGGAGGAATTCTTTCGCGCAGGAGAGTTGTACCTCCGGCGTGATGAGTATACGGCAGCGGCGAACAGCTTCTGGCAGGCGTATCAATCCAATCCCGCGGTCCTGCAGCGATCCAGGGATACTGCCGAACTCATCGCTCAATCTTTCTACCTTGCGGCTGAAGACCCGGGGTCCTGGGCGATGATCGATCAATTCGTCAGGGCTCGGCCTGAATGGGCGCTGCTGCCGATCATCAATGCCCGGGCTCAACTTTATCAGGGTTCGCTGGATGAAGCCCGAGCGATGACAGCGCAGGTCCTGCGGGACGACCCATCAAACCACTATGCTCTCTCGCTTCTTGCGGAGATCCACCTCCAGGCGGGGGAGACTGTCGAAGCAGAACGAATCCTGGAAAAGGAACTCAGCCTGCCTGATGAGCTCCCGGCCTGGCTCTTCGAACATCTGCAGAAGTTGAAACGCAATCCCGGATAACTGGCGCGGTAGGACCCGGTGCATGCCGTGCATGGGGAGGGGCCACGCGGCTTTCAGGGTTTCAATGCCTGGAAGGTCGCGTCTTATGCGGTTCCAAACTGCCGATCGCCTGCATCACCCAGCCCAGGCAAAATGTAGCCGTGTTCGTTAAGCGTGCGGTCAATGGATGCGAGATGAATCGCCACATCAGGATGCTTTGTCTGTAAAGCCTGAATACCCTGCGGTGAAGCGATCAGGCCGACGAACTTGATCTTCCGCACCCCCCATTGCTTGAGGATATCGACTGTGGCTACAGCAGATCCACCTGTTGCGAGCATCGGGTCGAGGATCAGGCAAACGGAAACTGTAGGTTCTACTGGGAGCTTGTTGAAGTACTCAATGGGTTGCAGTGTGGCTTCATCACGGTAGAGCCCTATATGCCAGACTTCTGCAGTGGGCATCAGTTCCCAGATGCCCTCGACCATTCCCAGTCCGGCGCGCAGGATCGGCACCAGACCGATTTTCTCACGTAAATCAAAGCCCGTCGTTCTTTCCAGCGGCGTCTCGATTTCGTGTTCAACGACCGCCAGGTCCCGAGTAGCTTCATAGGTGATAAGCGCTGAGATCTCGCGGATGAGTTCGCGGAATTTCTTCGGCTCAGTCGTCGTATCGCGCAAGCGAGTGAGCTTGTGCTTTACCAGTGGGTGTTCCGATTGAAAAACGTTGTCCATAGGAGAGCCCTTTCTCCATTCTGGCTCAGTTGCAGCGTTTGACGATCAGGATGGTCATGTCGTCTGAAAGATCACTCTGGCCCTGGAAGTCGGTGACACGTTGTGCGATCTGATCCGCTAATTGCTGTGCAGGCATCTCTGCCTGGCTGAGGATGGTGTGCTCCAGGCGAGCCTTGCCGAAAGGCTGCTGGCCGGGATCGAAAGCTTCTGTCACGCCATCGGTGTAGAAGGCCAGCCCCTGACCGATTTCAAGCTGCGCCTCAAAGCTTGCGTAATCGGATTCGTATTCAACACCGAGCACCATGTTGTGGTGCTGAAGGTACTCTGGCGACTGGCCCGGTGTGAAGAGTACTGGAGGGTTGTGGCCGGCGTTTGCGTACCATAAGCGGGCCGACGCGGGCTGCCAAACGCCGTAGAAGACGCTCACGAACAGCTCAGCCCGGGTATCAGAAATCAGCAGTTTGTTCACGCGCTGGAGCGTCGGTCCCGGATCAACCAGCGCCGTCGCAACGCTGCGAATCAGCGTTCGGCACAGGGCCATGTATAGGGCTGCAGGGATCCCCTTGTCTGCAACATCAGCAATCACCACCCCGATCTGCGGGTCGTCACCCTTTGGCGGCAGAGCAATAAAATCGTAGAAGTCGCCGCCGACCTCACGCGCCACGTGCCATGACACACCCAATTCCCAGCCAGGGACATGCGGGACCTCCCGCGGCAGGAAGCTAGCCTGGATCGAACGCGCCATGGCGAGCTCGCGTTCCAGCGATCGCCGTGCAGCAGCTTCCTCAATCAAGCGCGTGTTTTCAAGGCGGAGTGAGACCTGATGGCCAATCCCGGATAGCAGCGAGAGCCTCTTCCTGGAGATCTGCTCGCCCTCGAGCAGGAGCAAACCGAGCAGATCCTTTCCATCGCTGAGGATCAGTCGAAGGGCGGATGTCGACTTGAGCACGTCCCCCAATGCTTCAGGGAGCTGAATGACATCGGGCTCCTCGCTCTCTGCGAGAGGCGAAACGATCCCGAACTCGTCGATCCGGACATGGAGCAGGCTGAGATTATACATATCGGACTTCCGCACACCGGACATCGGTCCGACGATGAGTTCGCGCCCATTCGCTGCGGGTAGCAGCAGCACTGCCCAATCCGTGCCCGCCAGCAGGGTGGCCAGCTGCAGCACGGAGCTCAAAGCCTCCATCGGATCCCCGGGCTGTGCGGCATGGCGGGCGACTTCCAGCAGGACGGTCGTAATCCACGCTTCTTCCTGATGCTGGGTGTAGTTGTGGTCCTCAAGCAGAGCCAGGCCGATCTGGGTTACGATTGTTTCGAGGGAGTCGAGCTGTTCCTGAGAGGGCAACTCGCCCGCCAGTGTGTCGAGGCACAAGGCACCCAGGATGTGGTTGGATACCTGCAGCGGCAAGGCAAGGCGAAGAAATGTCCCCTGCGCAGCAAGCGGGTCCTGATCAGCCGGGTCTGCCTGCTGCGTGACCTGTTCAATCTGCAGTTCGCCGCTTTCGATTGCCTTCTTCGCATATTCGGGCATTCCGCTAGCGCTCGGATCAGGCCTGGATCCATTGTTCGAGGAATCTGCGAGCAGATTAATAGCGCCCTCGTGCAAGCCGAAAAGGCGAATCGCACGATAGTTCAAGCTCTGCATCAGCAAGCTGACGATCTGTGCCATCCGCTCCTCGATCGGTGCCAGAGAGACGAGTTGACGTGAGATCTCCTCGGTCAGGTAGCCGCGTGCGGCGAGCAGATCCGCGTCCGTTTTCAGCGCAACGGAGGTGACGGCTGGTGCAACGGTCAGAGCGATGAGCTCCAGGATAAGCAGCTGGTGGGCTGTGAAGGAATCCGGCTTTCGGCTTTGAATGCCGATCAAGCCGATCGTAGCGCCTGAAAATCGAAGCGGGACGAAGATGGCAGAGGACGGCGGGTCGCTGGATTCGTAGCTGGGTGAGGCTGGCAGGTCCGCGGCCTGGCGTTCGAAATCGTCGATGAGCAGCGACGTACCGGTGCGTCGGACCCAGCCGATCAGCCCCTCTCGCTCGGGATCGATCGTGAAACGCGGCCGCTTCTCCCGCGTGCCGTCCCGCACCCAGATCAATGGCCGATACTCATCGCCTTTGAACAATCCGAGTTGGAAAAAATCGGTCTCAAAAAGCCGAGCGACCTCGAGGAACGTAACCTCCGCCATCTCTTCGAGGTCCGTCGAT
>JARRJK010000143.1:6133-7304 GCA_037379555.1 Anaerolineales bacterium
TAATAGATCGTCCAATCTCGGCCAGAAGATCGAGTTCGTGGTTGAGATCGGGACCCATTCCTGTAGCTTACCTTCCGGTCAATGGCAAGTTGTGGAGGGTGATCCTTGACCGGGGGGTCCTGCGAGAAGTGCGTTTCCAACTGGCTGGTGGATCGCCCCGGAGTCGGTCCAGGCCTCAGGTTTGAGCAGATGCCCCTCGTTTTTGCATCCTGAGCCGGTTGTGATCGCCGTCGCGTGCATAGTCTATTTTATCCATCACACGGTGGATGATGATCAATCCCAGGCCGCCGATCGGCGGGTCCTCGTTTGACCACTCGGGTTGTCTGGGACTCCTTGCGGGATTGAATGGCGGAGCATGGTCCAGGAGTTCGATTTCGAGTACACCCGGCTTGGGTTGGGCGCTCACCGTGATCGGGGAATCATTTTCCTGACCGTAGCCGTGCAAAATGATGTTCTCGCAAGCCTCGGAGACTGCAAGCTGGACAGCATAATTCTCGCTGTCATCGAAACCGGCGTCTGCCGCGGCCAGGCTCACCAGGTCACGTACATTCTGGATCTGATCCAGGTAGGCCTGGATGGTCAAAGTGCGCCCAGCCATACTTTCTCTAGAAGGAGGCGACAGCTGCTTCGCGGTTGGGGAATTTGTCAAAGAGTACATCAAGGCCTGCGATTTCCAGGGTTTCGATGACCTGATCGGACGGTTTCGCCAGCACCACGTCTCCGCCGGCGCTCTTGACGGCTTTGCGGGTGGTGACCAGAACTCGCAGTCCGGCGGAAGAGATGAACTCGACTGCCGACAGATCGAGCACCAGGTTAACGCGCCCGGCTTCGGTTAGCTCGTTCAATTCCTGCTCGAATTCGCTCGAGGTGGCCGAATCGATCCGGCCGGTTACTGTGATCACGGATACGCGCTTATATTCCTTGACATCGATTTCCATGCAATCCTCCCGTGTTCAAGCTGTGCGCAAAACAACATAGCGGGCTAAATCGAAAAGCGCATCACGCTCGGGGCAGGCGGGCATATCCTCCAGCCTCGCCTCCCCGTCCTGGATGAATTGTTGCGCCTCTTCAATGGACTGATTGATGGCCGATGAATTCCGGATCTCATCGATCAGAACTTCCAATTCTTCTTCTTGGACCTCCTGCTGGCGCAACTTCTGGAGCCACTGGC
>JARRJK010000144.1:0-7996 GCA_037379555.1 Anaerolineales bacterium
ACTCCGGGTACTGGATTGGTCCCGATCCGGCATCGAGTAGAAACCTCCCGCTTTCGGGCAGGTGCCGGCTGACACGCAGGTGGCAGCGGTGGATATATTCGCGCGATACCGGTCTCAGGTCCTCGTATCTGGCGTTCTGGTACAGGCCTTCCCCGATCCCGCGCCAGCCGACCGAATCGTAGAACTCCTTTACCGATTGTTTTACATCCGCATCGACGACCTGAGCGCTCGGTCTGGATTTATCCACCATCGAGCCCTTCACCCAGTCCAAGCGAAGATCCGCTGATCATCTGAAGCGCCGGACGATACTTATTGAGTTCAATTGGCCGAATAACCTGGTCAAAGGGTTTGGTCTCGATATCTTGCCAGAAATCGAGCAGATGCCATGGAAAGCGCTGTGGGTACTCGAAGAAAAACAGGTAGGCATAATGCCAGGCACGATTAATCTGGCTTTGTTTGAGCCTGAAGGATTCCGGCATCTCGATGAGCTGTTTCAAGAGCGCAAGGTATTCGTCCAGCGTTTCTGGGTCGAGTGTGAATCCTTTGCCGCGATAATGCGTCTGACCGGCAACGAGAACCGGCAGTCCGCGCATGGCCATCTCCAGCCCAACCGTGGTCGTATAAACCAGGCCCGCATCGGCGATATCGATCAGATCGTAGGTGTTGATCGGCGATTCAGGGGCAATGAGGCGCACATGCGGCGGCAGCTCGGGCAGCGTCTCCTGCACAATGTCGAGCGATGGATGGCCCGCACCGAGCAGTTCGCCCGGATGAACCCGTACGATCAGGTTCACATCTCCCCGCATTGCCAGGGCCTGGACAGATTGCGCCAGCCAATCGGCCATGCCTTGCGTGAAGATCTGGCGCTTAAGCGCCAGGCTGTCGCCCACGACGTTCGTGCACAGGAGAAAAGTTGGCTGCTCGGGGTCGATGGCCAGCTCCTCGCGCACCGCGTCTTCCCCGCGCACCTCACCCGACTGCCATGTCCGGGTGAAATTCCCCCACTGCTTGCCGGACATGCGTGCCCGGTACAGATCTGAAACCGCCTCCGACTCGCCGTCTGTCAGGGGTTGATTTCCTCGCCTCCGCCATAGATCGGACGTGTCCTGCAGCATGACCTCGTCATTGACAGCAAGCCAGATACGCTCGCGCTGTTCGCCGAATTCATAGGTCGCCGTCCGAAGGCCCATGTCTCTTGCCACGCGGTACAGCATTCCAAATTCAAGGATGCTGCCATTCGGCAGGACCACAGCATCCCAATCATGCTGTCCGGCAAGGTTGGCGAACGCGTGGGCTGCCTGTTTATTGCGGTCAAGGCGCAAATCGAAGAGCGCTGTGGCTTCACGATCGGAGGGCAGGTCGATCTGCTCTCGTTGTAACGTGTATTGCAGGTCAATCCAGGCCTGCTCCTCGGCTGCGAGCTTCAACTGCTCGGGAAGTGTTCCCCGCGCCGGATCCGACAGATCGAGTACGCCGACAATCCCTCTCAAGGGTGAGAGTGCATCTCGCAAATACTCGCTCTGCCTGCGCGCATCAAATTTCCCGACCGCCTCAGCCCAGCGCCTGTACGGCAAGAACCCAAAGCTGACCTCGTGCCCCAGATGCCGCAGCAGCAAGCTGAGTGCAACACCGTATTCCAACCACCAGCGCAGGTAGCCAAAGACAAAGATCCTATGCCCACCCTCTACGCCGTGGCCAGGATGGTTGCTGGTTGCCGCTCTGACCCAGGACGGTAGATATGACTCCAGTTGCTCCAGCGAGTAACCATCAGCCGGTGGCATTCCTGCCGCCAGCACCCGCTGGTAAACCCCTGCCGAAGCAGGGAACCAGCCGAGGAGTTGCTTCGTCCAGGTCTTGAGGTCGCGATTCCTCAACGTGAACGCTCCACGATCTCCCAATCGAGCGCCGGCCGCACCGGACCGCGCCGCGTCTCGGCCCACTGGCTGCCGGGCGCACCTGAACGGACTCACCCCGGCTCGAGTAGATGTAGATGCCTGCACGCAAACCCGTAAGTTCTCTCCGGAGCTCATACTCGAATTCGACCGTACACCCTTCAGTTGATGCAACCCGGTCAGCGATGCGGCCTTGATGATCGATGATGCGCAGCGCACGGGGCAGGAAAGGCGCATCCCCGTCAGCCGGGGGGACCTCCCAGATGTGCTCACCGGAGCGAGCCATATTGGACGTCATGTAGAAATCCACCGCCTCGGGCGTCGGCGCGCGCAGCACGATCTGACCCTTGTCGAGCACGATCGTCTCCTGCGTCAAACGCAGGATCGCCGACATGTTGTGGCTGACAAACAGAACCGTCCGTCCTTCCTGCGCGACATCACTCATTTTCCCCAGGCATTTCTGCTGGAACTCGGCATCGCCCACCGCCAGGACTTCGTCGACGACCAGAATCTCGGGCTCGAGGTGAGCAGCCACGGCAAATGCCAGCCGCAGGTACATGCCGCTCGAATAGCGCTTCACGGGCGTATCGATGAATTTACGGACCTCGGCGAAATCGACGATCTCGTCAAATTTGGCCTCGATTTCGGCCCGCTTCATTCCCAGGATCGCGCCGTTCAGGTAGATATTCTCCCGGCCGGTCAGTTCAGGGTGAAATCCCGTCCCTACTTCAAGCAAAGACCCGACCCGCCCGTGGATCTCCGCAAAGCCCTCCGTCGGTTCAGTCACTCGCGAAAGCAGTTTGAGCAGCGTGCTCTTCCCAGCCCCATTGCGGCCGATGATGCCCAGGACCTGCCCCTGCATCACATCGAAGGAGACGTCCCTTAAGGCCCAGATCGTTTCCTGCTCGCGGTGGAAATCGCCTGATCCCAACCGCTTCAAGCCGCTTACGAGCGCGTCGCGCAGCGTTCGGTAGCCCGTCGGCATCGCTCCGATCCGGTATTGCTTACCAAGCTGGTCCACGCGTATCGCTAATTGATCCATGGCTCAAACCACGTCAGCAAAGGTGCGTTCGGTGCGGCGGAAATAGAGTACGCCGCTGACCAGCAGGATGATGGCCACGCCCACGGATAGGCCAAACAAACCTGCGGGTGGAGGGTTACCCCCTAAGATCGCCCAGCGGAATCCCTGCACCACGCCAGCCATGGGATTCAGGCCGATGGCCACGCGGGCCAATCCGGCTGGAAAGATGCTGGTCGAATACACCACCGGGGAGGCGTAGAGCCAGGCTTGCATCAAGAAAGGCGTTATGTAGCCGACATCCCGGTAGGACACATTCAAGGCAGAGAGCCACAACCCAACCCCCAGGGCTGTGACCAGCGCCAGTAGCAGGAATAACGGCAGGGTCCAGACAGCGGCTGTGGGGGCCACACCGTAGTAGACCATCATGCCGATGAGCACCAGGAAGGCCAATCCGAAATCGACAACACCGGCAACAACAGAAGCCAGCGGAATGGATAAACGGGGAAAATATACCTTGGTGATCAGGTTGCTGCCGGTGACCAGGCTGGTGCCTGCTTTCGTGACTCCATCCTGAAAAAGGACCCAGGGCAGCAAGCCAGCGTAGTAGAAGATGGGCGGAGGTGCACCATCTGTTTCCAATTTTGCCAGGCCGGCGAAGATCACGCTGAAGATGACCATCGACAGAAACGGCTTCAGAACCGCCCAGGCTGCGCCGAGCAGCGTCTGCTTGTAGCGCACCTTGACATCGCGCCAGACGAGGAAGTAGATCAGCTCCCGGTACCGCCAGAGTTCGCCGAAATCGACCGCCCTCCAGCCACGGGAGGGCTTGATGATCGTGACCGGAATCTCTCCGGCGTCTCTAACCACCGTTTGTTCAGCCACTAGGTCCTCACGTGGTCCAGGTTGATCGCTTTCCCGTACCATTCGATAGTCTTTCTCAAACCCTCATCGATCTTCGTTTGAGCCCGGAAGCCGAACAGCTTCTCCGCTCGCGTGACATCCAAACCGCGCCGTGGCTGCCCGTTCGGTTTGCTCGTATCCCAGACGAATTCACCTTCGAAACCCGTGTACTCGGCGATTTTCGTCGCCAGGTCCCGGATGCTGATCTCCTCTCCCGATCCCAGATTGACCGGGATACTGTCATTCAGCTTCTCGGCGCCCAACAGAATCCCTTCGGCCGCATCGGCGACATACAGGAATTCACGCGTCGGTGATCCATCGCCCCACACAACGACCTGCTCGGTGCCGGAATCTCGAGCTTCCACGCACTTGCGGATCAGCGCCGGAATGACATGTGATGTTTCGAGGTTGAAGTTATCACGGGGTCCATAGAGGTTGACGGGGATTAGGAAGATCGAGTTGAAACCGTACTGCTGGCGATATGCCTGGGATTGGACCAGCAGCATCTTCTTTGCCAGGCCGTAGGGTGCGTTGGTCTCCTCTGGATACCCGTCCCATAAATTCTCTTCTTTGAAGGGGACCGGCGTGAATTTCGGATACGCACACACCGTTCCGATGGCGACAAACTTCTTGACTCCGAATTTCCACGACTCGTGGATCAGCTGTACGCCCATCATCAGATTGTCGTAGAAGAACTCGGCTGGATGCGCCCTGTTGGCTCCAATCCCACCAACGTTTGCCGCCAGGTGCAGAATCAGATCGGGCTGAGCGTCGGAGAGCATCTGTTTGATGGCATCAACCTCGGTCAGGTCGTAGTCCTCGATATGCGGGATAAAGATATCCGTCACTCCCCGCTTTCTCAGCCCTTCCTGCACGTACGATCCAAGGAATCCAGCTCCACCGGTTACAACAATCTTCTGACCAGGCCAAATTTCATTCATCGCTTCATTTGTCATCGATCCTCTACCTTCCCTTCATCATCGGGAGCAACGGCTGTCTTTTCAGGGCCGATGAAATGAATGTTTGACCCCTCCACCCTCAGCACGCCAGCTGGCTGTCCGTCGTGAGCATCAAGGACCTTGACTCCCATCTCGAGGCATGTCAGACGGCAAATGTCGGCGATATCACCCTTGCCCGCGATGCTGACCGCTGTGTGGCCCTGTCGCTTGGCTTCCGACAACACCCGCCGGGCCTGATCGCGGGTTTTGCGGTAAAGGGCGAGCGAGTTTTCGACGTAGGCTACCGTGAGCTTGGCACGCAGTGCCAACCCCTCCGGTGTGATGATGTAACGCAGCTTGCGGCGCTCGGCGCGTTTGACCTTCACGTACCCTTTGGCGACCAGGCGCTTCAGATGCCAGTTGACCGTGCCGACTGCCACGCCCAGCTTGGCTGCCATCCCGGCCTGGGTTACGTCCGGATCGCGTTCAATTTCCTCTAGGAGCCCTAAATCCCGATAAGCCTTATCATTTTCCATGTTCATTTCCAATATTCAACTGTTGAATTATAGCGCAGCCACAGCCCCGGTCAATGGGAAACCAGCACCGGCTGCAATACCGCTTGGCGAAGCATAAGTACCTGGACCCAATCACGGCTGGCAGCCGCGCAGGTCGTACAGCCAGCGGGCGCCGTTCGCTCCATTATCGAACCGCTCACCAACCAGCTTGGAACATGGTGCCTCGTAGCTGCGCCGCGTCTTCTCATTCATTGAGTCCCACCAGTACTTGTCGCTATACACGTACTGGTAACCCTGAGACAGGACCCTGCTTGCATCAGGCTGCAAGAGCAAATCCTCCCAGGAATCGAGCATCTCATAGCTGTCGGCGGCCGAGCGCGTCAGCCGGCCGGTGACGGCTACCGCCCGCCAGCCGCTCGAATCGAGAACCAGCGACCCCTCGGGGAGTTCATCCCACAGGTCTCGCGTCATGGCAGCGTCGATCGGATCGATCCCGTCGGCGAAAACGGCCTTCGGAATCGCCGTCATTAGCGATCCTAGGACGACAAGTCCAGCGAAGGAGGACAGGACCATCGCCACCGCCATCGCCTTGGGAAACCATCGCCTGCGCGCTGTACGGCGGATACCAGACCAGATCAGCCAGCCCAGCAGCAGCCAGCTGTAAAGCGCGAAGTTGGTCAGCCGCGTGATATCGCGATCGACCTGGTAACGCAGGAAGATGGGAACGACGAATCCAGCCAACGAGGCGAACAACACCGACTGCAAGTAAAATCTGCCGTGCTTCTGCCAGCTCCGGCCCCGGTAAAGCACGACGAATACCAGCAAGGCTATCGGTCCCAGTTCGAAAAAAGCAATGAAGGCTTCACCGGGCGATGTCAACCGCATTTCGCCGAGATGGGAGGAGACGAACGCCGGCGGCAAGCGCAACATGAAGGGCAATCCCGATTCGGCATCCACCAGCGGCTGGGCGGTGTCGTTCACGAGCAGCCCGCGTGCGAGCTCGGTGATGGTCCCGCCCTGCAGCAGGCTCACCAATGAAGCCAGGAAGACGACCAGTACTACTGCCCGCAGCTCAGCCCGCCAGGCTTTGTCTCGGCGCCAGAAACGCATGATCAGTGCGGCGAGACCGAATCCCAGAACTATGAGCACAAACTCCGCCTCCGCCGCCAGCGCCCAGGCAGAGAAGAGCATCAACAGGATGCCGTACGCGTAGCGATTAGCCGTCCTGCGAACCAGAAGGAGCAGAAGGAGGAAGATGACCAGGGCGAGCGATTTTGGGCCTGCCTGAACATGCAGCACGAAGGGCTGCATAATGCCGTTGACGAACGCAAAGGGCATCGGCGCTGGCGGTCCGCCTTCGACAACCCAGCTGGCCGAGAGGCTTTGCAGGAAGGTAGCTGCCGACTGCGCGCCGGATCCCCAAAGCTGCAACTGGGATCCCGCCCAGGCCAGGATGGATGGCGGCACCAGCAGCAGCAGCCAGCGCGTCCCGGAAGCCAATGCGACCCATGCCGAGAGCAGATACCCCTGCATTTTTCGAGCGCTGATCCGCCAACCCCATAGGAAGGCGAGCATCAACACCAGTGCGCCGAGGAGCGCTTTGCCGAGGTCGAAGGCACTCCAAGGAAACAACCCCCCCACCCGCATCAAGCTGGCTGCGAAGAGTTGAAAGCCATAGTGATATCCAAAATAGAAATCGGAATTCATGTAGAAATGCGGTGGGATATCACCAGCAGCCATCGTGGAAATGATCGAGAGGTTCTTGCGGTCATCGAAGATCCCAAGTCCGCGGCCAATGAGCGTTATCACTCCAACGAGGACGAAGAACACAAGGAATTGAGCGATCGTTTCCTTTCCGATGTCCAGTTCGATCCTGGTCTTGGTCAGGATCCCGGCAAGAATACCCAGCACCAAGATCAGAATGGCTGACCCCCAGAATGCGACCAGCGTTGGCAGAAAATGGCCGAGGATATTTCCCAGAAACACGTAGCAGGCAACCCCGATGGAAATACCGGTGAACCACCGCTCGTGTCGATTAAGCCGGAAGCAGCTTCGGGCGATCAGCCAACCGCCGACAGCAAGCAGCACCAGGAACGTGCCGAGTCCTAAGACAGACAGGAGTGCTTCTTCACGAAACCAGTACATTGGGCCTACTCTCCGAGGTTGGACTCAATGAAAAACATGGCGTGAATTCCAGATACACCTATCCATACGATACATATTCGAAGGGAATGGTCAGCAGCAGACATACTCATGATCCACACAACCGGAGATCGAGTAAACGCCTGAATTCAATGTTCTTGAATTGGACCTCATCCACCACCCGGACGCATGAAGCCTGGTAGGTCAGGCGGACTTCTGGCGTCAATTCAACCCACCAGGCTGAATCCATATAGACGTACTGGTAGCCTGCTTGAACTGCGTTCTCAACACTTGGAGAAGCGATCAGCTCTGACCATTCGGGCAGGGGCGAATAAATACCGGAGTAAGCCCGGGATGGGCGTCCAAAAATCGTGACACTGCGGTAAGGAATTCGATCAAGGACTTGAGCATCCTGGGGTAAAACATTCCAGTAGCGCGCGGTCATCCGGGTGTCGAGCAGATCGATGTAATAGGAAAACTGCGGCCTGGGAACTGCCGTTAGTTCAAGAGCGAAGATCACGATCCCGCTTACGGCTGAAATACACAACGGAATCACGATTAAGGATTTTAGAGTCTTCCGCAAGCCAG
>JARRJK010000145.1:0-10880 GCA_037379555.1 Anaerolineales bacterium
GTTGACGATCTGCATCCCTTCATCGATCGCCCAGCGCACGCCAGCGGCAAACTGCAGCGCTTTAGCCGTGAGATCGCTCCCCAACACCCGCACACTGTAAATTTCCGCCTCTGGTGCGATCGAATGGATGATCCCGCCGCAAGCGGTTCCGTGCCCACTGACATCCGCCGGTGGATCCTCCGGCTCGATCCTTACGCTGCCCTCCACCTGCGGATCCCAGGTCACGAGGGTGCCTGATACGACCGATCCACCAAGCGCGGGATGGTCTGGGTCAACGCCGCTGTCGACGATGGCTACCCTGACGCCCGCTCCCTGACTTCCGCCCCAAGCCCATTCCGCATCGATGCCGCGTATCGGTTCGATCAGCGGCATCGCCCGCAGCGCATCGGCTTCAAACTGAGCTGACCAAGCAGGGCGTGGCTTTTCAGACTCCAGCGACATCACCCGCACCGCCACCCACACGCAGTAGTAATGACTCGCTTCACTTCAGGAGTACCTGGGTTTCGACTTGATGTAGGCCGTAAGATCCTGCAGGATCTGCAGGCTGAGTGCGCGTTCCTCCTCCCCCGCTTCGCTCAGCGCACGTACATGATCGGTCAGGGCTAGCAGCTCCTCGTCCATTTCCTCCGCACTAATCGAGCGAACCGCATCGAGCAGGACCGCCAGTTCGAGGTCGGCATCCTCTCGCGATAGCTCCTCCAATCCGTGAAGCAGCATCACGCTTAGACGGTCAAGGTATTCACTCTGGGCGATTGCGATCGCCGCCTGCCGGGCGAACAGGCTCATCAGCTCCATGTCCTGCATGCCGAAGGCAGGCGAATCGATCTTATCCAGCACCTCCATAACGCCGATGACCTGGTCACCCCAGTGGAGCGGCATGGCCAGGATCGAGCGCGGAACATAGCCCGTCGTTGCTGCAAACTCTCGATTGAAACGCGGATCTTCGGCTACATCCGAGATCGCAATCGGTTGCCCCGTCATGACGACATACCCCACGATGCCCTGGTCGACCGGGATCGACTGGCCGACGACATCCTCATTTCCCTCGCCATAGGCGACCCTGAATTCGAGCTGGTTGCGCGTTCGATCGACAAGGCAGATGGAGGCAGCCGCGGCGTGGAAGATCTGTGCCGCTGCCTCGACGATCGATTGGAGAAGTTCGAGACTCGTGCCGGGCGCCAGCGCCCGCCCGCTGTGCTCCAGCAGGCTGATCCAACCTCGCAGCTGGTCAGCCAATTGCCGATCAGGATCGTTTTGGCCGGACATCGCCATTCGCCTTCCTTAAATCCTGTATGATGGTCGATCTTTCAAGCTTGAAAACCTGAGACAGGGCAACCCCACCACCGATACAGACTCTCGAGACGGTCCCAAGCTGAGGGACTCCAGGGCACGTTGTTTCATGGTACCCAAGGGCAAAACGTACTTCTCACGAATCACAGGCCGGCCATACCCGGAAGATTGCCCCCGCTCCCGGGTATGGCCTCGGCGAAGATGGTCAGGTCCCTCACCTAGAATGCGACCTTGTAGCGATCATCCTCCAGCTTCACCCTGCCCCCAAAGTCGAACCGGAAGGCATGGCCGCTGACTTCGGGCGCCTCGCCTGTGATGATCTTGTCCAGGACATACCGCTCCTGGGGCCCGAACTGCATGCCGACAGAATAAAGTGACATTAGCTGAAAATCATGAGGCTCGATGGACGGATAACTCCTCCAACACCGGGCGGTCGTGGATATCGATCCGGCCGCGTCCGGTGCTCACCCACCCGGCACGGCGCCACTCACCGAGCACCTTGGCGACAGTTTGACGCGTCAACCCGACGTACTGTGCCAGCGTTTCCTGCGTCGTCCTTACCAGTCCACGCCGGCCCCCACGCTGGTCCAGCATCAACAGGGCTCGGGCGACACGAGCTTCAGAGCTCAGGAAGGCCAGCGCGCTCTCGCGCTCGCCGCTGACCTGCAGCCGGCGGGCGGTTGTATCGAGCACATTACGCATGAGAACCGGATCGGCTTGCATGCCACGCATGAACACATCTTTGTGGAGCGAGATCACCACACTCGCCTCGCCGCCCATCGCACCCGTCGAGCGCGGTTGATCCGTGAACAGCGCCAGCTCGCCGAAACAGTCGCCGGGGCGCATTTCGTTGATCACCAGCTCACGCCCGTCCGTCGTGGACAGAAAGATCGCAATGCTGCCCTCGGTTACGATGTACATCGTGTCCGCCGGCTCGTTCTGCATAAAGAGGATCTGGCCTTCGCTGAGCCGGACTCGCCGGCCGCTCCTAGTGAATAGCGTTAGCACTTCATCGCTCACACCAGCAAAAAGAGGCACCTCTTTGAGAGTGCCCTTCAAATCCCCACCGGTTCTCGCCATATCATCCACCATTGGCCTTGATCTTGATCGCCATCACCGTGACGTCATCTTCCGTCACTCTGCCGCCACGATAGGACTTGAGGACATCAAGCAGTCGGTCGCAGATTTCATACGCGGGCCGGTCACGCTCGGGAACTACCGCCTGATAGGTGCTCTCAGCGCCAAAAATCTCGCGATCGGGATTGAAGGACTCGGTCACGCCATCCGTGAAAAGCATCAAGAGACTCCCCGGGGACAGCGTGCGGCTTTGCTCATCGAGCAGAAGATCCTCGAACAGGCCGAGCGGCTGTCCCGGCTCGCGATCAAACGGGACCGGATCGCCGTCCGGATCGATCAGCAGCGGCAGCTCGTGCCCGGCGCGAGCGTAATCGAACCGCCGCTCGTCACAATCAAAGACGCCATAAAGCAGGGTTACAAACATGCCGGCTTCGTTCATGCCCAGCAGGTGCTGGTTAACGGCCCTGAGCACTTCGCTCGGGTTTCCCGCGCGCCGGGCTTCGACGCGCAGCAGCGTTGCGGTCAGTGCCATAAAGAGTGCCGCCGGCACGCCATGGTCGGAGACGTCACCCATCGCGACTCCAAAAGTGCCTTCGCCGAGCTGGATGATGTCGTAAAAATCACCACCGACGGCCGCCATCGGGATAATGCGCGCTCCGAACTCGAGCTCCGGGCAGGCGGGCAGGCTGCTGGGCAGGATGCTCATCTGGATCGCACGCGCCACCTCGAGCTCCTTCTCGTAGCGCTCCTTCTCGATGATCTGCTCCTGGGCTTTCTCGAGCGCCTCCAGCAGCTCGGTCAGGCGTTTGTTCTTCTGGCGCAACTCGTCGATGATGACATTTTCAGACCGATCCAGGCGCCGGCTGAGCGTGCGGATGATCTCGTAGGCGAAGGTGGGATGGCGGTGGAGCAGCGCGTCCAGCTCGGCATGGCTCATTTCGAGCAACCGGACGGGGGTACGGGCACGTACGCTGGCGGTATGGCGCCCGTCCTCGGTGAAGAGGCTCATCTCGCCGATGAACGAGTTCGCTCTACGTACACCGAGCAGGCGTTCGTCGGACGTACCGAGCGCTTTGAGCACCTCCACCTCGCCCTCGAGCAGGATGTAGTAGCGATCGCCTGGCTCGTCCTCGTGCAGCAGCAGCACGCCTGGCTGCACTTCCTGCACGACCAGGGTTCGGGAGAGCTGCTCGATCTCGCGCTTGGGTAGCGAAGCGAAGAGTGGAATGGCGAGTAATGCTTGATCGATTTTCACCTTATGCATCCCATCCTGCGGTTGTAATCGGCATCCATTCACGCCATCCTTCGCTTGAGAACAAGGTCAAGGTTGATCCCCTCGGTAAACCTAGCCCCAGGGGTTATCACCGGGGCTTTTCTTCATGATCCTCCCAACCTCGTCGGGGCCTGGCAATCCATTAACTTCAGCATACCTGGCTTCTTCCTCCGATACATACCCATGTGCAAGGTATGAGGGGACAGGATTGTGCTTCAAAACCTTTGAAACCGTGATTGTCTTGACCCCCTCAACGCCTGCGATCTCCTTTACGACTGTGCGTAAGACCCCGTCGTTGATGGCATCCACAGGGACGATCACGTTGTAATCGCAATCGACAACATCTGCCCGGATGACAACATACTCGTCACCATCTTGCGTGCCCCAGGATCCGTAAATTGTCGCAGCAGCCGATTCCGGATCGATGGCCTTGATCAACAACCAGGCCCTGACGCGTCCACTTACAGCAGATTGGGTATCCATCTGAACCTCCTCCCAGAGTCCATTACAGACCATGGTCCAACGATCGGTTATCAAATTGTGTAGATTACCGCTCTTGAATCATCACCTCCTTCAATTGCAGCATCGCCGGAGGGATGCGCGGCATCGAGACCCAGGGTTTGGCAAGCATGCGCCCCTGGGAATAATAAATGGGAACGATGGCCACTTCCTCAGTGACCAGGATCTCATCGGCGCGTCGGTACAGGCTGACCCGCTGACCTTGATCCAGCACTACCATGGCTTTCTCAACGCATTGATCAAATTCCTTGTTGTACCAACGACCGGGGTTGATCCCCTCTTCGCTGTGAAACAAGGCTCGCAGAAAGTTGTCAGGATCGGGGTAATCGGCGCTCCACGCATTAACGGCCAGGGCTGAAGGATCCGATGAGCGCATATCTAAGAAGTGCTCCCATTCGAGTGGATTGGGTGAGACCTCAACATTCAGGATATCCTTCCAGGAGTTGATGAGAAAGGGCACAATCGGATTATCTGATGTGCTGCTCACTGATGAAATTACGACTTTAGGAAAGCCTTTCCCGTCCGCGTATCCAGCCTCTTTCAGGCATTGTTTCGCCTGGGTAACATCGAACTTGATGCCAACACTCTCCGAGTGCGCTGGCATGCCAGGAGGTACAAAACCCCCACCAGCAGGTGCATACGATCCTCGGGTTGCGTTCTTTGTGAAAGATACTTTATCGATTGCATGCGCAAACGCTTTTCGGACCGCCACATCGTTGAAAGGATGTTGATCCATACGAAAGGTCAGGTAAAACGTGTTCAGCTGAGGGATGAAGGTGAGCTCATCTCGAAAACGGGCACGAGCTCTTGATATGGTTCCGATATCCGAGGCGATCATGTCAAGGGCATCAACGCGATCCGATCCATACTCGTCCAATGAGGCGGCATATTCAGATATGAAAGGGCATTCCACCTGGGTTACATTGCCAGGAAATCGCCCCCGATAAAACGGATTCCTACGTAGAATCAGTTTTTCACCGGGGATATATTCTGAAAGATAGAAGGCGCCATTCGTTATCGGCGGCGGCACCCCGGCTTCAAGATCGACCTCATTTTGGATCGTCAATAGCAAAAACACCAACTTCATCGGGATTTGATAATTCCCCCTCACCGTATGCTCGAGCATTTTTAATTGTATAGAGCAAGCTGCGGGCGCCAGGGAATGTCCGTTGACGCAGATTACGCTTCCAGGCTTGTTCGAAGTCAGACGCCACAACCTGTGTTCCATCACTCCACCGTAATCCCTCCTGGAGATAAAAAACATAGCGCATTCCTTCATCCAGAATTTCCCACCGAGCGGCGGCCGCCGGGAGTACATTGAACTCATCGTCAACCGTTGTCAGGCCTTCATAAATCTGGTTCAGCACAAACCTGGATGAATCTCCGATCCAGTTCCCTGGATCCAGGGTTATCGGTTCTCGAATAGCCATTCGAAGGATCTTCGGGGAGGATCCCCAATCTGCGGGTTTCTCAGAATTGCGATAATCTTCCCAGATTTCAAATGCATGGTCGTAAGCCCGACTCGCCCCTTCATTTTGAAAACTCGCCGTGAACACCAGGCCAAGTTTCATGTAAAGCCTGGCTTTCTCGTCGATCCTATCTGATGACTGCAAAACTTCCAGCGCTCTTTGGTAGTTCCCGATCGCTTCGGCATTCGCGTAGATCATTCGGGCTTGATCTCCTGCCAGGATGAAGTACTTCAAGGCACGCTCTGGATCACCGGCTTTAACGAAGTGGGCTGCCAATTGAGGGGCAATTTCCCAGGATCGGTCCTGGTAGATCCCCTCAAGTTGAACCCCAACATCTTTATGCAGAGCTGATCGCTCATAAGCACCCAGCTGCGAGTAAAGATGCTGCTGGAACAATTCGTGGCGAAATTGGTACTGATAATAAGACTGTCCATCGATTTGCAGGATCCCATGTTCCTGGATCAACCGGTGTCTCTTATCCAACTCCTGGCTCAGTTCTCGAAGGAGACTTCGTTCTTCGATACCCTCAACTCCAGCGATAGCATGGGAGGTGAAGACCACACCTTCAACGCTGGCTACCTCCAGGATTCGCTTGAGATCATCCCCCAATCTGCCTATACGCTCTTCAATGACTCCCTCGATGCGAGCAGGAAGACTGGACCAATCGATTACCGCGGTATCCACCCACGCACCGTCTTGATCCTTTACAAGACTTTCTCGCTCCTGCAGGTTCCGGAGTGATTCCACAGTGAAGAGTGGGTGCCCGCTCGTATGTGCAAACAGCGCGGAGCGGAAGTCAGCCCCCAACCGGTTTGGTTCCGCATCAAGCAGGTCGTCAACAAACTGACGCGCCTCGATTTCCGATGTACCACTCAGACCGACAACGTTCTCACCGAACTGGCGCTTGAATTCCCCCAGAACTTTCACCAGCGGATGGGGTTTACCGCCTCTCTCCAGGGCGACTTCCTCCGGTCTGAACGCCCCGATAATCAGAATTGAATGATTACCCACACACTTTTTAAGGTGAAATAGCAGATCGAGCGAAGCGGAATCCACCCACTGCAGATCATCGAGCAGCAACACGAGCGTGTGTTCTCTACACAGACCCTTCAATACACGTTCGTACTCATCGAACAATGTATTCTTCTCTCGCTCAGGTCGGGTCCTGGATTGTCGTTCGCCAAGGTGGCTCAGTCTTCCGAGCCAACTCGGCCTGCTCTCGAGCGCCCTCGACAAGCGCACCGAGAGGTCATGACTATTGATAAAGGTATCGAGCAGGTCCGGGGCGCTCTCCACGATCGTTCGGGCCGTAGTTGGCATCACACTCCAGAGATTCATCGCAGCCTCACGGCTTACCGACCCCGTAGCCCATGCTCGTTCAACATCACCGCAGAGCATCGATAAAATCTGCCGGAAGGGTTGGAAAGGGTCGCCCACGCCGCGGAATGCGCTGCAGCTCCCCAGCGCCACCAGCACATCCGGACGGGAGTCCGCCGCATGACGACCGAACGCTTCCATCAACGCTGTCTTCCCGCGTCCGGGGCCTCCGGAAACGAACACGACACAGCCTTCGCCTTGCGAGGCTTGATCCAGGAATCGATCCAGGCGAGCCATTTCTCGCTCACGGGCAACGAACACCGGTGGCGGTGGCCCTTGCTCGGATTTTGTCAAGAACTCGGCGGGGGAGAGCTGAATCGAGCTCTGAACATACGACGGCAGCACTTCGAGCGAATTCAGTGGTGGATAGTCCCGCTTTCTGTCCTCGAGGACCAGCTGGGTGATATGCTCCGGCCGATACATATCCTTCAGGCGATGCCGTCCGAGATCGACCGTGCTCACACCCTTGGGCAGGATGTCCAGGATTAAGGGGGCGGTTGTCTCGGAGAGCAGGATCTGGCCCCCATGACCGGCGGCTGCGATGCGCGCCGCCCGGTGCACGTCCATGCCAATGTATCCTTCTTCATAGTTTAACGGCTCGCCGGTGTGCAATCCCATGCGGATGGGAAGATAAACCCCCTCAGGCCATTCGTGTTCATCGATCGCGCGTTGTGCTTCGACCGCGGCGTGGATGGCATCGCTGGCCCGGGTGAACGAGTAGAAGAAGGAATCCCCCTGTGTGTCGACCTCAGTACCGTCCCAACGAGAGAAGGTCTCGCGTAGAATCGTTCGCTGCTCCACAAGCAGGTCTTTGTAGCGTTTCCCGAGTTGCTTCAGCAGCTCGGTCGAGCCCTCGATATCGGTGAAAAGGAAGGTGACGGTGCCGTGCGGAAGGCCGTCGGGCGTGGCAACAGGCGACATCAGGTACCCTCAGACCCGAGATCTGCAGGCAGGGTAAAGCCTCCTCAACATGATTGGCGCGGATCAACGTTCTGGGGAGAGATCACTGAGCGCTCAATCCCCCAGCCAACTCCATTGTATATTTCAAATTCCCTTAACCTCAAGACCTTCGGGGGTGCTCGGCTCCCTTGCACGCACCAGGCTGCTGGCAATTTCATCGATCTCCAGCTCGCGCGCCGTGGCCGTCATTAACTCCAGGTCGTTGTCATCGATACGATCACGGAGCGCTCCGAGCTGAGCACGGGCGATATCACGGTACAGTCCGGGAGTCTCCGGACGTTCAAGAGTGAGCTGCAAGAGCTGGATCCCGCGTTCCAGCTCGCCCATCCGGCACCACACGCTTGCAATTCCTATCAAGGCGTAGTTCCTCGTCGAGAGGTACTTATAGTCCAGCGATCGTTCCAGGCTTTCGTAGAAAACATCCAGCGCGGCTTCAGTCTTTCCCTGACCCAGCGCGGCGAATCCCAACCGGCACAGGGAAGTTACCATCCCCCAGCGATGGCCGATGGATTCGAAATGGGCCATTCCCTGTCGGGCATATTCCTCAGCAGCCGTGAAATCGTTGAGGCCCCACGCGCTCAAGCTCATCCGACTGAGTGCATAACCCTGGCCGGCATCATCATCGAATTCGAGGAAGATATCTTGTGCCCTCTGGTGGTAAACAAGGGCTTCCCTGTAATCATGCATGGCATCCGCCAGGGTGCCCAGCTTGCTCAAGCTGAAGGCTTCGCCGAGGCGCTGTCCTGATCCCGCACTGAGCGAGAGACCTTCCTCGAAACAGCGCTGGGCGCGCTGATAGTCGCCCTTCTCGTAGTGTGCCCAGCCAAGCCACAGCAGCACCGATGTTACAAAGAAGATGTCTTTCCCGCCTCGCACCAATTCGAGGCTCTCGCTCAGCAGGTCAACTGCCTCATCGTATGAGCTTCGCACCTCGGCGTAGATCCCCAGGGCTTGCAGGCACACTGCCAGCTCCTGCCTCATATCCCTGATTCGCAGCTCATCGAGAATGGATCTCGCCAGGCTTTCACCGCCCTCACTGCCGAGAGTGCTCATCAAGCTGGCCAGATAAGTCTTCGCTGCGAGCAGGACAGAGGGTGCCGGCTGGCTGTCCGCGCTGGATTCGAGCTGCTCTACAAACGCCTGGAATGCCTCCACGCCTTCTTGGAATCCATGCAGATTGTAGAAGCTCGACAGGTTGGCGAGCATCTGCCGGGCGGGTCCCTCCTCCATTTGTGTGATGGCGAAAAAGGTCGCAGCCCGGATGTTGTTCAATTCAATCAAGATTTCTTCGCGCGCCTCGATTGCATTGGGCGTATCCAGCTTCGGCTTTTGGCTCTCGATGAAGTCGAGATAGTAGCGGCAGTGTCTTTCGCGAACCTCCCGCACGGTGTCATTCTCGGACGCGAGTTTTTCCCATGCGTACTGGCGAAGCAGTTCATGGAGCGCAAAGCGCTCAGCACCTTCGCGCCGCACCAGCGACTTATCAATCAGACCCGAGAGCAACGCCAGATCGGTACCGGCGATAGCTTGCGCCGCAGACCGCGGGAATCCTCCTCGAAACACGGATAGCTTCATGTAGCCAGCTCGTTCATCCTCGGAGAGCAATGCCCAGGAGTGATCGAAGACTGCCCGCAAGCTGCGGTGCTTATCGGGTTGGTTCCGGGCTGAGGTCCTCAAGATATCGACGTTGGTTTCAATTTCGCTGGTGATCTCCTCCACGCTCAAAGTGCGCAACCAGGCAGCAGCGAGTTCGATAGCCAGCGGCATCCCCTCGACGAGTTTGCAGATCTCGATGATCGCTCTCTGTTCCTCCGGAGATGGGTCAAAATCAGGCTGGATCTGCCGGGCTCGCTCCAGGAATAGCTTGACCGCACTGAACTGTGTGGGGGCCCGATCCCCATTCCTGGGAAAGTTCATCCCGGCCAGATCGAAGACCCATTCCTCCCGTAAGTTCAGCCGTTCCCGCGAGGTGACGATGAAGCGCACGTCAGGCGCTGCATCAAGAATTTTCAGCAACAATTCCCCACCCGGGAGCAGGTGCTCGAAATTGTCCATGAGCAGCAGGCAGGAGCGATTTCTCAGATAATCTAAAAGCTGCGCCTCGGCTGGCAAGTCGCTTGAGTGAACGTCGATTTGAAAGGGAAGCGCGCCGACGATCGCAGAGACAAGAAACTGCGGTGTATCGAGCGCTGCCAACTCCACGAACCAAACGCCATGCTGGAAGCTGTCGACGAGTTCTGCGCCGACCTGTAACGAAAGCCGGGACTTTCCCGCGCCCCCCGGCCCGACGAGAGTCACGAGACGCGATTCCTTCAGCAGTCCGATAACCTGCCCGACTTCAGCCTGCCGGCCGACGAACGTTGTCAACTGATGGGGAAGATTGTTCGGAAGCGAATCGAGTGAGCGCAGCGGAGGAAAGTGCGATGGAAGCGTCTGGCTTCGCACCTGGAACAAATGCAGCGGGTGACGCAGATCTTTAAGGCGATGTTCGCCTAAATCCTGCAGCTGGAAACCTTCGGGCAGATCGGGTTCAATAATGGCCGAGGTGCTCGGGGAGAGCAATATCTGACCGCCGTGGCCCGCATGGGCGATACGGGCCGCCCGGTGCACATCCATGCCGACATAACCTTCGGGCCCTAGTTCAAGCGACTCACCCGTATGCAGCGCCATGCGGATGCGCAGATTGGACCCCTCCGGCCATTCGTGCTCGAGAATCGCCTCCTGGGCATCGACAGCCGCCCGGACCGCATCCATCGCGCGGGGGAACACGTAGAAAAAGGCGTCGCCCTGGCTGTCAACCTCAGATCCACCAGCGCGCTGAAAGGCCCCCCGCAGGATCTCGCGCTGCTGCGAAAGCAGGTCTGCATATCGCTCCCCCAGCGCCTGCAGAAGCCTGGTTGAGCCCTCAATGTCAG
>JARRJK010000146.1:0-5511 GCA_037379555.1 Anaerolineales bacterium
GATGGCGGTGTCACCGTACTTCTCGCGGATGCGGGTCAGTTCGCTGGCGAGAATGTCGAGCGCTTCGTCCCAGGAGATGCGCACCCATTCATCCCGGCCGCGCAGTTCCTTCTTACCGCCACCGGGTTCCCAGTTCTTGCGCTTCATTGGGTACTTGAGGCGGTCCGCTCCAAGCACCTGCCACTGCTGGCTGTGCCCGCGCTGGCAGGCACGCTGCTGTGGAAAATCGGGGCTGTCGGGATGGGTATCGTCCGTCTTCTGCCGTAGAACGATGCCATCCTGAACGAGGGCATAGTTCGGGCAGCGCCCGCCGCAGTTATGCCAGCAGGCTGCGGGTATCCATTCCGCGGTCGATTCGGCGGTCTCGGCAGTTGCTTCGATCGCCTTCAACCCGTAGTCCAGCCCTCCAGCCATGACCGCTGTTCCACCGAGCGCCGCACTCCATTTCAAGAAGGAGCGCCGGCTTAGCAAGGTCTGGTTGAGGGCTTTGCTGATCACGTTCTCTTCAGACATAGTTCCCTCGCTGTAAAGGGTTTTACGAGATGTTCAAGGGGTTCATTCCGATGTGGAACAGGCATACGGGGAATTGGCAGAGGCCACCTCCTTCTCCACTCAAAACCCATCCTAGCAGTTCAAGCGGGGAGGGGCATCACCCCGGGGGATAAATCCCGAATAACCCGTTTGGGCTATTTGGTACTGGTTTGAAGCAAAGCAGGGCAAGCAGCGTGTTTCTTGGTGCAAAATGGATTGTGGAGCCGAGTAGGATCGCCAACTTGAACTCAACGCTCACAGGTCGTGCTCGAATTCGACACGCTCAATCCATGGTGAGAGGGGCGATCGAGCTGGATTTCAGCCGGGATTCGAGAGATCCCAGTGTACCAAACCGCGCTGGACAGCCTCCATCGCTGCCTGGGTCCGGTTTTCAACCTGCAGTTTCTGAAGCACATTGCGCACGTGGATCTTCACAGTGTTTACGGAAATGCAAAGCGCATCGGCAATTTCATTGTTCGAGGCACCGCGGGCGATGAATTCGAGCACTTCGCGCTCACGTTCCGTCAACGCTGTGTTGTACGACGTCGGCGCAGCAACCAGTTTCCGGGAGCGTGCGAGCAGCCGGTTTGCCATGGAGGCGGTGAGGGCGATCTCTCCCGCGGATACGGCTTCGACCAGCCTAAACAATTCTTCGGCTTCCAGCGTCTTACATAGATAACCCGATGCCCCCAGGCGCATCGCTTCCGCCAGGTGCTCGTCATCCTCAGAGGAGGTCAGCATCACGACGGCTGTCTCCGGATGGCGGGCGTGAATTTGCTGCATCGCCTGCAATCCGTCCATCTCCGGCATGTAAAGATCCATCATGACCAGGTCCGGATGGAGCTTCTCGGTTATCTCGATCGCCTCCAGGCCGGAAGCAGCCTCGCCGATGACGCTCATCAAGTCCGAGCGCGTTCGTATGAGACCGATCAAGCCCTGTCGAAAGAGATTGTGGTCATCCACAATCAGAACCCGCATCGGTTTCACGTCCGGTCTCCTGTATTCGCCGGGTTCTTACAGTACGGCGCTCGAGAGCGTGGCGGTTGATTCGACGCGCGTGCTCCCGCCTGGATTCGACTTGATCGAAGATGCGCCGCTGCTTCCCGGCCTGGCCCTTTATCGTCTGGCAGTGCGTGCTAGGTGAGCTTTATCCATCTCGCTGCATGTCTATTTTGCCTGTGCAAACTGCAATTTCAAACACGACAATCATGCTAGATGCCATGGTCGATTCAAGGGAAGAAATCACTGGATTCTAAGCACGAACTCCGGTAAGAATCTCCATAGGCGTTAATACGATACGCCATCTTGGCGCTCAAGCGAAAGTGAAATCCGGACAACCCGAAGCGATGAAAGTAACATGAATTCATGATACAGGAGAGGCTCCCCCTGGAGGTCAGCAATGCGTGAGATACAGTCAATGCAGCTAACGGTTGAGATGGAGCAGGCAAAGGCCTGGCTGTTCGGGAACCAACCGGAGTACTTTTCCAAGCTGGCAGGCATGAATCCGGAGCGACGTTTCACGCTGGCCAGGAAATTTCACTTGCAGGGAGAGCGGGATGGCGCCTTGCTGTTCGCCATCGATGCCGAAATGCAGACGTTTGAAGAACAGGACGGCCAGATGACTCAGTCGTTTACGGATGTGCCCGCGGTCGTTACGGTTCGAATCGAGCCGAGCGGGGAGGGCAGGACTGAGGTCCGGGCGTCGGTCTCCGAAGGGACGCTGGTCGAAGATCAGCTGATCGAGTGGGCTGAGAGGCTGTTGGAATCATTCCGCCAGGCGTTCGAAGAGACGCCGGAAGAAGAAGCGGAGTGATGCAGCTCAGGTCTGGCTATCGCCTGATGCTGCAGTGTTCATCAACCCTCCGGGTGAATGATCGTTTATCGATCTTCGTTTAGGCTTCTTTTCGCGGATTACGAGATCCATGCCATTGAACCCGTCCCGCACATCGGCTCATAAGCCGGAGTATGCCTGTTACATTTGTCACAATGCGCTTGTTGCCTCTATCACTTGAATTGGATTTCCGGCGCACGTACACTGTGCGAAACCTAAGCACCTGTTGGACTCTTCTCTCGCGCCTGGTTGAACCCCCCACTCATCAAGCCAGGCGCACCAAACCCACCCTGTAGCTGGCGGTACAAGCCAGGGCGGAGGTTTGTTTAACCTCAGTAAATCCAATGCGCGAAAGGGGCTCAATCATCATGCAGAAATGGGTTGTTGCCTGTGGAACACTCATACTTCTTGCTTTGCTTACCGCGGCATGCGGAACGTCCACACCCGAACCGACGGCTGTGCCAACTTCGGTTCCCACTGAACCCATGCAAAGTGGGGAGGGTTTCGTTGTATGCGAGATCACGAATGCCCAGGGAGTCGACGATCATTCCATCAACAGCGTCGCGTGGAGCGGGGTCGAGCGCGCTGAGAAGAATCTGGGCATTGAAGCTCGCTCAGAGGATGTCGTCAGCCCATCTGGATACGAAAGCGGCCTGACCGGACTCCTTTCAGGCAATTGTGATCTGATCGTGGCCGTTGGCTCAGGCTTTGACTCGGCAGTTAAGACTGTGGCCAGCTCGAATCCGGATCAGATGTTCATGCTCATCAGCCAGACCGCTCAACTTGATATGAGCAACGTTCTCGTACAGCAGTTCCGGGTTGAGGATGGTGCCTTCGTCGCAGGCTTTGTCGCTGCCGGTGTAACCCAGACGGGGAAAATGGGCGTCTTCGGTGTGAGCCAGGACGATCAAACAGTAGCCATCATGAATGCGTTCGCACGCGGCGTCGGACATTACAATGAAGTTCACAGCGCGACGACGACGCTGCTGGGCTGGACTCCGTCCACGCAAGAGGGATATTTCACCGAAAGTGAAAGCGATAGCGATGTGGTCGCAATGACGAAGAGGCTTCTGTCCGAGGGAGCTGATGTCATCTTCTCCCTGGCTGGCTCTGCCGCAGTGGAACCCGTTCGCGAGAATGGGCAAGCCTACGCGATCGGCATCGTGACGGATTGGTCGCGGCTTGATCCGGCTTACGGCAATTATGTCCTGACATCGATACTGTTCCAGGCCGATGACCTGGTTTACGATGCCATCACCAACCTGGTGGAGGGGAAGTTCCAGGGAGGATTGCGGGTCGGGGATCTCGCCAACGAAGGGATCGACATGGCCCCGGTTGCGGTCCGTGCACCCTCGATCTCAGCCGATGTAGCTTCCTGGGTTGACGATTTGAAACAGGAAGTGAAATCCCTGGAGGATGCCATCCGATCGGGAGAGATCGTAACGACAGAATAACGGTATAGCGATCCTCAAGAGATAATGCCCGTGACGTGGTGATAGAGCAAACCCACTGCATCCCGGGCATTGTGATGAACTATTCTGGATCCTGACCCTGTGTTTTCAGGCGCACAACGCCGGAGAGCATCGATGTCCTCGAATGTTGTTGAAGGCTGCGTCAGAAACGCCATCACGGGCGTTCCACGAATCTTGATTCCGGTGTTTGTGCTCCTGATCATGGCCGGATGCAGCGGGAATGCTCCACAGGCCTCCACCACGCCAAGTCCGAATATTCTGCCCACCCGAGAGCCCTCACCGACGCCGCTTCCCGATCAATCGGCATTTCGCGCCGCCTGGGAAGCCGGGCCACACGCCCATACATATGACCTTGGAAAGGGGCCGAACACCTACTGCTCCCGCTGCCATTCGCCCCAAAACTGGGATCCCGCCTCGGCGGTCGATCTGCCACCGAACTGCGTCACCTGCAAGTTCCCCACGGATCCCGAGCTGCGGATTGCAACGACGATGGATTTTGTTGAAGAGCAAGACTGGGTCGGGATCGACTGCGCTACCTGCCATGAGATGGAAAGGGGAGTTGCGCTTCCGGGATTTGCCTGGCTGAATACAGTCACCGGCCAATATGAGGTCGTCAACACGCCAGACGAACTGTGTGCGAAATGCCATCTAACGACAGCCGGGGTTTCGGCATCGGGCGGTCGGGGTGTCACGCACGCCATCGACGCACGCGGCAGCGCGCACGCCAATTGGGCTGGCGAATGGCCACAAGCCGACCGCCCGCAGTACTGGACGGACTGTCATGAGCCCCATTCGACCGAACCTCTGCAGTGTCTCGATTGCCATCCCGGGATTCCTTCCTCTACGACACATACGTTTGGGCTTAATGCGTCCATGCTGGATAAGGTTGAGTGCATGGCCTGCCATGACGCCTCCGGGATGGAGGTCGGGCCAAGCCCTGACCCGGAACAGAACGGGGTCTTCGTCACGCTGGTCAGCTCCGTGGGGCGGGACGGACAAAAATCAACAAGCTTCAGCTATTCGCACACGATCCAATGGCAAGTTGCCTGTGACCGCTGCCACTTTGCTGGAAACGAGTGGGAGCTGCCGGTACTTTCCGCTGCTGGGCAGCCGGTAACGGAGGAGTAACTCAACGTAAAGTAAGAGTCTGGTGGTCGGGTTGGTCGGAGCCCTTCTTACAGAGCTGTCGAGCGGATCGAAGGAGGAACTTGGTCTGCTGGATGAGATGGAGGAGATCAAGAGAGACCTGGAAACCTGAACTCCACACAATCTAATCTCCGAGTTACGGATCCTAAAACCCCCGGGTGATGGTTCCTGTGACCGTGCCTCCCTTCGAGGAGGTTTTCCAGCCGGTGACGTTGGCCGGATTGGAAAAGGGTCTGCACTGGAAACAGGCAGGCCTCCCGAAGCCCTGCTGAGCGGGGTGGAATTGGAAAGGAGAGACTGGACGCATGAAGCGGCTCGCCAGGCTCTCCACTGGCGAGTATTTTTTAAGAAAGGCGAGAGTAACCTGAATGATGAGCGACGATGATCAGGATTGAGAACCTGAGCGTGCGCTTCAGCAGTGGCGAGGCGCTGCGGGACTTGAATCTCGAAATCCCCTCCGGGCAGTGCGTCCTGGTCACCGGACCGACGGGTTGCGGAAAAAGCACGCTGGCCCACGTCCTGACCGGCCTG
>JARRJK010000146.1:5557-12952 GCA_037379555.1 Anaerolineales bacterium
CAGTGGAAAGGTCGAGGTAGAGGGTCTGGATGTCGCACGCAGCAGCGTGGCTGAAATGGCGTGCAAGACCGGGATCGTCTTCCAGAATCCCAGCAGCCAGCTCTTCCACCTGAGGGTTGATGACGAAGTAGCCTTTGGTCCGCGCAACCTGGGTTTGCCTGAAGCGGAAGTCTCTCGTCGGGTCGAGTGGGCGCTGAAATCGGTTGGTCTGGAAGGGATGCCGCATCTTAAACCAGGCGCACTTTCCGGCGGACGGAAACAGCGGCTGGCGATCGCCTGTGCCCTGGCGATGCAGCCTTCGGTCCTGATCCTGGATGAACCGACCGCCTCGCTTGATGTATCCGGCACGCGTTTGCTCATTTCGACCCTGGAACGTATTCGTCGGGAGTGGGGGTTGACGATCGTGCTCATTGAGCACAGGCTGGCTGAGGCGCAGCGGTTGGTCGATCGGGTCATCATCCTCGACCGCGGCTGCGTTGCGGCAGACGGCCTGCCTTCTGATGTGCTCACCAATCGCAGCACCATGCGGCTCATGGGATTGCGGCGGCCGACCGAAGAGCTGCCAGTTGGCTGGGAGAATCTGCTTGAGTCGAACGGTCCGGAGCCGGATGGCGAGCCTCCGTTGCTCGCGCTGCAAGGAGTCCATGCCGGATATGACCGTGGCGAGATCCTGCGTGATATCGATCTCAAGCTTTACCGGGGTGAATTTGTCGCGCTGGTTGGCGAAAACGGGGCTGGAAAGTCCACGCTGGCACTGGTTGCAGCTGGCCTGCTGAGACCCGATTCTGGCAAGGTCATCTTCAACGGCGGCCGCAACCCGCGCGGGGGCCTCGATGTCGGCCTGCTCTTTCAGAATCCCAGCGACCAGCTGTTGACAGACCGCGTCGAGGATGAGGTCGCGCTGGGGCCACAGAACTTCGGACAATTCCAGGACGACATCCACATGCAGACTCTGGAGGAGATGGATCTGGTCGAACTGCGCCAGCGGCAGCCCTGCACACTTTCGGCCGGGCAGCAGCAGCGCACGGCACTTGCCGCGTGCCTCGCGTTGCGGCCGAAGCTTGTGATCCTCGATGAACCAACCCTTGGCCAGGATTGGGCTCATATGGAGCAGTTGATGGAGTTTATGCAGCACCTTAATTCGAAGGGGACGACGGTACTGCTCATCACGCACGACTTCAAGATCGTCCATCGCTACGCACAGCGCGTGATCCTGCTGGATCACGGTACGATCCGGATCGACGGTCGGCTGCGGCGGGGTGAACATGGCTGATTCGTATGATGTGCACGGACGAGAGTACTGGAACCGGCGCCATGCCCAACGCGCTGCCAGCGGGCGCGCGCTCCATCCACGCTCACTTCTGACATCCCACTCGCAGCTCCTGCCCAAGCAGGGCCGGGCGCTTGATGTTGCGGCTGGTCTTGCGCTGAACGGACTCTTCCTCGCCCGGCATGGGCTCTCGGTAACGGCCGTCGACTTTGCTGAGAGCGGGTTACGATTGGCGATGACCACCGCCCGACAAGAGAAACTGGATTTCCAGGCCGTTATCGCAAACTTGTCCCAGTTCGTTCTCCCGCCGGAATTCTTCGCAGTCATCGTCAACACAATGTTTCTGGATCGCAACCTTTTTGACGATTTCCGACGGGCTTTGCAGCCCGGAGGATTGCTGTTCTTTGAGAGTCTATCGAAGGAGAGTGCCAGCGCAGAAGGTCATTATATTAAGGCCGGTGAGATGCGGGATATGTTTTCCGATTATTCGGTTGAATTCGAGGGCGGCCGGCTTTTTACAGCACGGGATGGAAATGAGATTCGTCAGACATATGGGATCATTCTGCGTAAACCATGTTGATTTGAACTGGCTGAGGCAGGAGGTGGAACGATGCGGCTAAGCACACGCGAACTGGTACTGCTTGGGATCTTTGGGGCGCTCTGGGGCGGGGTTGAGATCAGTCTGGGATCTCTCTTTCATACGCTCAACATCCCGATGACCGGCATGCTGTTAAGCGCGATCGGTTTGATGGTCGTGTTGGTCGGCCGATACTACGTCCCCCGTGTGGGTTCGACGTTCTTCCTGGGCGTGATTGCGGCATTGCTGAAAATGCTGAGCCTGGGGGGGATCGTGATCTGGCCAATGATCGCCATCTTGATGGAAGCGCTGGTGGCTGAAATCATCCTGACTCTTTTCCGGAAACCCAGCCGTTTAAGCTTTCTCGCCGCTGGGACGCTGGGCGTGTTCTATACTCTTATCCATCCCTTTTTCTCCCAAGGCCTGCTCGCTGGCCAGGGAGTGCTATTTGTCTGGGAGCTGCTGGTCGAGCGCGGTCTGCAGGTTTTAGGGCTTTCCATGACGACCGCCTGGATAGTCGTCGGACTTTATGCTCTACTCCATCTGGCGACAGGCTTTCTGGCAGGCTGGCTGGCGTGGGGGATCGCCCAGGCCCTGCGGGACCGCCTGCGTCGCAGCATACCCGAAGCTGAGATCGAATCTGAACCCAAGTAGGAGGTTTACCCATGTCTTTCACCAAGCGTTTCATCCCTGTTGTTCTGCTCGTCCTGCTTGTCACAGCATGCAGTTCGTCTTCGGCTCCGGCTTCCACGCAGCTGGCTGTTACCGGTGATCAACCGGAAAAGAGCTTCACGGTAGAACAGTTGCAGGCCATGCCTGTTGCTACGGCTTCGTATAATGGAGTGGACTACACCGGGGTCGCCCTCCAGGTTCTGCTCGAACAAGCGGGCTATGATCCTGCTGCGGTGGATGCTGTCCAGGCGATCGCATCAGATGGCTACAGTGTGAAATATGATCGCGATCTCGTAATGCTCGATAACACGATTGTCGCTTATGGGCAGGGTGACACTCCACTGTCTTCCGACGATGGAACTTTCCGCATGGTGCTGCCAGACCAGGAAGGTAAGATGAACGTACGCATGCTTTCCGAACTGCACGTCAATCCATAAGCGTGTCAGGAGTCCGGATGACAGGGGCGATGCATCAGGCGGAGATCGGGACAATCGGCCGGCTGGCTATTTTCATCGGCCTTGTCTTCGCTTCGATCCAGCTGACAGGGGCAGGCCTGGCTGTCGTGCTTGCCATCATGCTGGCGGTTGGCTTGATCGCCTATAGGCCCGCCATGAAGCGGTTGCTGCGATGGCGGTGGCTGATCTTTTTCGCAGTGCTGGTCCTGCCAAATGCGTTGTGGAATGGGGAGGCAGACTCCAGGCTGGGAGGGCTTGCATACTCCAGTGAAGGTCTGCAAACTGGTCTGGCCATGGCCATGCGGGCCGGGATCATGCTGGGAGTCGTGATGTGGTTCACGGGTTCGGTCGATATCAGCGAGGTAGCGGGGTTACTGGAGCGGGCCGGGCTCAAGGGACTGGGCTTCTCGATGGGAGTGGCGGTTAATTTGCTGCCTTCCCTTATGCAGTCATTCCGCAGCGCCTGGCATACACTGCAAATGCGCGGCGGAATCCGTCGGCTGAGGCTGCGTGCGATCCGGCTTTTGCTGGTGACAGTCTTTTCCAATGCGCTTCGGCGAGCGGACGAAATTACACTGGTGGCCGAGGCACGCGCTTTCTCACCGCAGCGGCCGCGCAGTTTGCCCGTCAGGAAGGGACGATTTGACCTGCCCGTGGTCGTGGCGAGTCTTGTGACGATCATCGCGCTCGGATTGCTGACATGAGGGCGCTACGATGAGAGCTGATTCGATAGGCAGTCACGCGCGGCCACGACTGATCTGCATTGTTGGACGATCCCGGTCTGGCAAGACAACGTTGATAGAGGAAATGATTCCGCGCTTACGAGCCCGTGGTTACCACGTTGGAACCATCAAGCACCATGCTCACTCCGACTTTGACTTCGATGTTCCGGGAAAGGATTCGTGGCGCCACGCCCGGGCGGGCAGTGAGCATGTAATCATCGCTTCGCCGGGAAAAATCGGATCGGTACAGCTGGCGAAAAGAGACCCGCCGCTGATCGAGCTGGCACGGCGGATGGACGAAGTCGACCTCATCCTGGCCGAAGGTTATCATTGGGAGACTTGGCCGAAAGTGGAGGTGCTGCGATCCACAACGAGCCGGGACTTACGATGCGACCCGGATGAGTTGGCGGCTGTTGTGAGCGATATGGCACTGGATATATCCATTCCGGTTTTCGGCCTCGAGCAAATGGACGAATTTGTTGACTGGGTTGAAAGGACATTTTTACTGGGCGGCGATCGGGCCGCAAAGGATCCGGTTTGATCTCCTATTCTGAGGCTTTGGCCCACACACTGGCTGCTGTACGACCACTCTCATCCATTGAGGTCGGCCTGCCCGATCTGGTGGGGAGAGTCACGGCTGCGGCCGTTCATGCTCAGATCGAATCACCTTCCATCGATGTCTCCCTAAAGGACGGCTACGCCGTCCTTTCCGAGGACGTCATTTCGGCCACCTCACAACAGCCGGTCCGCCTGCGTCTTCTGGGCACAGCCGCAGCCGGCAATGCCTGGGATGGCCAGTTGACGGCTGGGCATGCGGTTCGCATCCTTACAGGAGCTCCCATACCGGAAGGCGCAACGGCCGTTCTGGCGGAAGAGTTTACGCGCCCTGACGAGCATGAGATCGTGGCGCTGGCCGATGCCGAACCAGGGCGAAACATCATGCCGCGAGCGGCAGATGTGCATATTGGGCAGGTGTTGGCTAAACAAGGGGAGGTTCTGGCACCGGAGACAATTGGCCTGCTGGCTGCGGCGGGTTACCAGAGCGTGCCAGTTGTGCAGTGCGCTCGCGTTGGAATCTTAGCCACAGGGGACGAAGTTGTCGCGCCGGGCAATTCTCTTGGCGAGGCTCAGCTTTACGCCAGCAATCTGGTCGCCCTGTCCGCTTGGTGCAGCCACTATGGCATGAAGGTTTCAATGGCGGTCGCGCAGGATGACATGGACCAACTGCAATCCGCGCTGGAAGCGCTTCTCGCTGAACATGACGCAGTCCTGACCAGCGGCGGTGCGTGGAAGGGCGACCGCGATCTGATTGTCAAGGTTCTTGAACGGATGGGCTGGCATAAGGTTTACCACCGGGTGAAAATCGGTCCGGGAAAGGCGATTGGATTTGGGATCCTCGATGGGAAACCTGTTTTCTGCCTGCCCGGCGGTCCGCCTTCGAATCAGATGGCCTTTCTGCAACTTGCCCTTCCCGGCTTGCTGAAGATGAGCGGGCATGCGCAACCGTTGCTGCCAACTGTTCCGGTCTGTCTGGGACATGACCTTCGAGGACAGATCGATTGGACGCAATTCGTCTACGGCACACTCGGTCGTGTCGAAGGAATGCTTGAATTCGTAAAGGCTGACCTGAAGAGCAGGCTTCAAATGATGGCCTTTGCTACGGCGATTGTTTCGATTCCCGAAGGGTGCGACCATTTGGAGCGTGGGATGATCTGTGAGGCACAGCTCCTATCCCACCCGTTGAGCGGCAGCGGATTGTCCCCGGGGAGCTCCTGACCCTGGTCGCGCCCCGTCATCGTCAGTTTGTATCCGATTATTCACACCTGGCTGCTGGCCTTCAGGCAGGATTCAACATTGAGTACGTGTGTCCGCTTGGTGCGCAATAAATACTGCCGTGAGGGATGAAAGGCTGCACACTCAGCGTGGTAGAGAACGCTCGAGTGCGGATGAGAGGCAGCAGATGACTGGACCTGTAGTCGTATCCATTGTGGGTCGGACAGGCAGCGGCAAGACAACCTTTCTTGTGGGATTGCTGCGTGAGTTGAAGCGGCGCGGTCATCATCCGCAGGCTGCAGCATGAGTTGCCGTTGGATGAGGTGGTTCGATCGTTCAGCGAAGTAGACATCGTGCTGACGGATGGCTATCGATTGGAAGGGGTGAACCGCATTGAGGTCATGCGGAAAGAGCTGAATTCCGCGATGGTCTGCTCGCCGGACGAGCTGCTTGCGATGGTGACCGACTGCAAGGTCTCGCTTGCTCTTCCTGTTTTCGATTTGGATGATTTCGCAGGCGCAGCGGATCTGCTTGAGAGGCGGTTTCTCAAATGAGCCGCAAGGAGCATCCCGCGCACTTTGTTCCAGGACAAACACCCGGCTGGATCATGATGTGGGTCTTTTCTCGTGATCGGCCTGGATCACACGAAACGGTGTCAACGTCATGAGCGGCCTACCATCCGCCGATATCAATGCGATTCTCCATGAGCTGGAAGATGCATCCGGGGGAAATGCTGATCGCTATATCCTGACCGGTGAACGTGGTGCTGGAAAGACACTATGGTGCTCAAGACTGGGGAATGCAACGCGCGAGCTTGATCTCATTCTAGGAGGCGTGCTGTCGCCGGGAGTCTACGAGAAGGATCAGCGAGTCGCAATCAATCTGCAGGACTTAACTACCGGTGGAGTCCGACGCCTGGCGGTTAAACGATCAGGGGAAGGTGCTTCGCATTCGACGCTTAACTGGAGCTTCGATGAAGAAACCCTGAGCTGGGGAAACCAGATCTTAAGCACTCTAGGTGAAGTTGATCTTCTGATCCTCGATGAGATCGGTCCCCTGGAACTATTGCATGGCAATGGCCTGCATACTGCTCTGCAATTGATCGATCGGGGACGATATCGAACAGCGATCATTGTGGTGCGACCCTCCTTACTCGAACAAGCGTCGCAGCGCTGGCCGGATGCCCGGGTATTGAAACTGCCACGGTAGGACAAGCTGTCGATCGAGAGTGATTCATTGCTCACCCTATCGAACTATCCGTTGTGGACTGTGGTAACGATCGATAGGATGACATGGTGAGAAATCCGTATCCGCATCCATCAAGACTTAACTCAAGCTCTCGGGAGCTCCCTGCTGGCCTCCATCCCATATGTCAACGCAGTTTGATAAGGTGAAGGACGCGGTACAGGGAGAAGCGTGTTTCAATCGATCAAGTATCGACTGGCTACCAGCACAACTCCAACCCGGCAGGCCAATGCCTCGGCTTTCGGATACGAGTTCATAACCAGAAGGCCCTGAGTTGCCCTGCCCTGGCGGGGAAGGCCAGGGCAGGGATGTAGAGTTCTTGCAGGTAAGGTCTTGTCTCTTCCCGGGATGTGTCAACTTGGGTTTCCATGAGAACGGACTGCCTTAGTGCCGTAGATTGCGGCCAAGTTACTCTTCGAATTCAATCCGTCAGGGTCGTGTCAACGCAACGACAGGAAGAAAATCTCCAGCCCGCTAAGCTTGTCGCGATAAGAAGCTACAGGCGGCCTGCGACCTATCTGGATATCATACGTATATTGAAATGAGCAAAGGAGGATCGACATGGAAAACCCCAATCAATACTCTGCCCGTTTGGAGATCGATTACCCGGAAAAGCTGGACCGGTTCACAACCCTGTTCCGCGTGATCTGGATCATCCCCATCGCCATCATCCTCGCCCTC
>JARRJK010000147.1:0-9342 GCA_037379555.1 Anaerolineales bacterium
TTGAGGGCTACGACCGGCTGAACCGCCTGACCGTCGTGCGCTACATCAACGACCTCGGCAAGCTGTCCTTCGGGGAGGGGGATTGGGTCGTCCAGGTCTCAAGCCTGGACCGGGCGGCCGAACTGCAGCCGCTCTACCAGTACGACCCGGAGCGGGATGTACTTGTCAACCAGGAGACGGGCGCCGAATATCGGCCCGTCGGAGGCAACTTCGTCTCCTCGACGGGTGATCGGCTTACGCCGGGCTTCCAGATCTCGGTCGGCTTCGATAACTTCATCCAGTTCATCAAGAGCCCAGCGCTGCAAGGGCCTCTGGTGCGCATCATCATTTGGAACTTCGCCTTCGCCTTTCTGAGCGTGGCGATGACCTTTGCCCTGGGCTTGTTCCTGGCGATCGTTTTCAGCGATCCGGCCCTGCGCGGCCGCAAACTGATCCGCACGCTGCTGCTGATCCCCTACACCATCCCCAGCTTGATCACGATCATGATCTGGCGCGGTTTGCTTAATCCGGAGCTCGGCATCGTCAACCAGACGCTGATGTCGCTATTCGGCTGGGCGCCGCCCTGGTTCACAAGCCCCTGGTGGTCCAAAGCTGCCATCTTGCTGGTGAACCTGTGGCTCGGATTTCCGTATTTCATGCTCATCTGCAGCGGCGCCCTGACGGCTATTCCGCCCGAGCTCTACGACGCGGCCGAAGTCGATGGCGCCAGCATCTGGCAGCGTTTCCGGCAGATCACACTCCCGCTGCTGCTGGTAGCCGTCGGCCCGCTGCTGGTGGCTTCCTTCGTGTTCAATTTCAACAACTTCAACATCATCTTCCTGTTCATCGAGGGCGGTCCACCGATCGCCGGGGCTTCGACCGAAGCGGGTCACACGGACATTCTCATCAGCTATGTCTACAACCTCGCATTCGCAGGCGGCCGGGGTGCGCAGTATGGGCTGGCGGCAGCGATCACGATCGTCGTGTTCATCATCGTCGCCGCGCTGGCGCTGTTCCAGTTCCGCTTCACGCGCATGTGGGAGGAGGTGAGCGAAAATGTCTAGCCAGGGGATGTTCAAGACCTTACGCGGTTCGCAGCGCCGGCAGCGTCAGATCCGGCTGGTGCTGATCTACCTGGTCGCGATCCTCGCCATTGCCTTCGCGCTCTTCCCCATCATCTGGATCATCTCTGCGTCGGTCAATCCGCTCAACTCGCTCTCGAGTCAGCGCTTGATCCCGCAGAACGCCAGTTTTGTGAATTACACCAAACTGCTGACCGACAGTGATTTCGCGCGCATCTATCCCTTCAAGAAGTGGATCTTCAACTCGGTCAAGCTGGCTGGCCTGACGACGCTCTTCTCAGTATCGATCACGACGATGGCAGCCTTTGACTTTTCGCGATTCCTTTTCCTCCAGAGCGAGAACATGTTGCGCGGCATCCTGCTGATCCAGATGTTCCCCAACCTGCTTCTGATGGTGGCGGTCTTCCTGCTGATCCAGCAGATCGGCGGCGTGATCCCAATCCTGAGCCTGAACACGCACACCGCCCTGATCCTGGTCTACCTCGGTGGGGCGATGGGCATCAACATCTGGCTGATGAAGGGTTACTTCGATTCGATACCGAAGGACATCGATGAATCGGCGATGGTGGACGGGGCGACGCACTGGCAGATCTTCACCAAACTGCTGCTGCCGCTGATGCGTCCTATCATCGTCGTCGTCGCCGTGCTGTCCTTCATCTTTGTCTACAGCGACTTCATCATCGCCCGCATCCTGCTCAAGACGACCGAGCAGTACCCGCTCACCGTCGGCCTGTACATCTTCACCAGCGGCCAGTTCCAGCAGGAGTGGGGCGTGTTTGCCGCCGGAGCGTTGATGGGCGCGCTGCCAATCGTGATTGTGTATCTCGCGCTGCAGGACCAGATCGCAGGCGGCCTGACGCAGGGAGCGGTCAAGGGCTGATGGTTTGCCATCAGCCTGATATCCTTCCACAACTCAGCGGCGCATTCGCTCCCATGAGCCCACTTCTGATTCTATTCTGACGAGGCCGTGCCTTGGACGACTTCATCTTTGGCAATCTCGCCGTCGACGAACTCAAACTGAACTACCACCGCGTATCGCATAGTGGGTTGCAGCATCAGGCGCAACGCACGCCGCAGGATCCTCACCCGGATGAGCCTGTGCAGCTTCACCTGTGGTCCGGTCCTGATCTGCCCCTCGACCACGCTGCAGCCTATGTCACGCTGGATGGTTCCACCCCGCACGGTTCGAAGGGTGAGGCGGAGAATGGGTTCGTTGTCCGCTTCGAGCGCCTGGAGCCGGACTGGGACAGCATGATCTGGGGCTACCTGTCACGTTGGGAGGCCGTCCTGCCGGCTCAGCCACAGGGATGCTCGGTCCGCTACCGCATCAGCGGCTGGTGCGAGGGTGGGGAGGAGGTCTACGCCGATTGGCCGGATGTCAAGGCCAGCACTGACCGCATGGCGGCGGCGCACTTCAAAGGGATCGAGATCGAGCCGGAGGCGCGCGGGGATCCCTCCTCGGGCGTCGTCTTTTCCTACCATGTGGACCGGCTCGGTCCCCCGGATTGGGCGCGGGCGTCGGTGATCTACCAGATCTTCGTTGACCGCTTCTCCCCGGGCGAGGGGCGCGAATGGATCCAGACCTCGAACCTGCGGGCACCATTCGGCGGGACGATCATGGGGATCACGGAGAAGCTCGATTACATTGAAGCGCTGGGTGCGGACTGCCTGTGGTTGAGTCCGATCCACACGGGCGCGGTATGCGCATCGTGCTCGACCTGGTTTGCAACCACATCTCGGACCGGCACCCGATCTTTCAGGAGGCGCGGGCTGATGCGCACAGCCAGTACCGCAGCTGGTTCCACTTCGATGAACCCGGAATCGGGTACCGCACCTTCTTCGGCGTCCGCACGATGCCCCAGCTCAATCTGGAGCAGCCGGATGCGCGCGCTTGGATGATCGATACCGCCCGCTACTGGCTGGCCGAATTCGATGTCGATGGGTTCCGCCTCGATCATGCCAACGGCCCCGGCCCGGGTTTCTGGCCGGACTTCTGGGCGGCCTGCAAGGATGAACGGCCAGACTGCTTCTGCTTCGGCGAGCTGGTTGAGCCCGTGGACGTGCTCATGCGCTACCGCGGCGGCATGGACGGCGTGCTCGATTTTCACTTCGCCTATGGCGCTCGCCGCACGTTCGCCGGCGGCACGCAATCCCGGCCGGAGTTCGAGCAGTTCCTGCGGGATCACCGGGAGTACACCGATCCGAATTTCCTCATGCTGACCTTCCTCGACAATCATGATATGGATCGCTTTCTTTACCTGTCACAGGGCGACCGATCCAGGCTGCATGAGGCGGCAGAGGTTCAGATGCGCACACCCGGTCCTCCCGTGATCTACTACGGCACCGAGATCGGATTGAATCAGCAGACGGGCAAATCGAGCGCCATCGGCCTGGAGGCGAGCCGGACCGAGATGCGCTGGGGCCTTGAGCAGGACCACGATTTGCTTTCGTTCTATCAGGGGCTCATCCAGCAACGGAGGGAGCAGCGCCCCTGGGAAAGCCTCGTGCTCCAGGATCATGGAAAAGAGAGTTAAGCCCTGAAAGCAGATCGCGCGAGGATCCTGAAAACAAGGGGAAGGACATGGAAAAGGGCAGGATTATGAAAACTTGGCACGCTATTTTGGTTGTCATCATCCTCGCGGCGATCGCCGGCTGCGGTTCCCCGGCTGCCTCTCCAACACCGGAACCTGAGCCAACACTGACACCCACGGAAGATGCCTCTGCGGCGCGCTCTGGGCCGCTGGTCATTGAAGATGGCAAGCTGTATGTCGCCATCCTCTGGCACCAGCACCAGCCTTTCTACTATCAGGACCCCCAGACGGGCGTCTATGAAAAGCCATGGGTGCGGCTGCATGCCGCCAAGGACTACGTCGACATGGCGGCGATTCTCGAGGAGTATCCTGCCATCCACGCCACCTTCAACATCACCCCGAGCCTGATCGAGCAGCTCGACGCCATCGGTGCCGGGGCGAAAGATCTCTACCAGGTGCATACGGAGATGCCGGCCGATGAATTGACGGATGAGCAGAAGCAGTTCCTTCTCGACCACTTTTTCGATATCAATCCGGGTATCATCGCCCGCTTCCCGCGTTACTCGGAGCTCGCACAGAGCCGGGATGCAGACAGCCTGCAGACGTGGAGCACGGAAGATTTCCGCGACCTGCAGGTGCTTTTTAACCTCGCCTGGACCGATCCGGACTGGCTCGCACTTGAACCGCTCGCCAGCCTGGTTGCTAAAGGGCGGGGTTACTCGGAGGCTGACAAAGCGGTCGTGCTTGCGGAGCAGCTGCGGCTGGTGCGGGAGGTTATTCCGCTGCACGCTGAACTGCAGCGGCAAGGTCAGATCGAGATCACAACCACGCCCTATGCACACCCGATCCTGCCGCTGCTGGTCGACAGCGACCTGGCGAGCATTGCCCTGCCGGAGGCCGACCTACCGACGCGCTTCGTCTACGGGCAGGATGCGGTGGCGCAGGTCGAGCTGGGGATCGAGTCCTACCGCGAGCACTTCGGCATGGATCCGCGCGGCATGTGGCCAGCGGAGGGTTCGGTCGCCGAGAACGTTATCACGATGATCTCGAACGCCGGGATCCGCTGGATGGCTTCCGATGAGGACGTCCTTGCCAAGAGCCTGCTGGATTTCGATGGCTTTACGCGCGATGCGCAGGATACCGTCCAGCAGGCGGATGAGCTCTACCGGCCGTACGCGGTTCAGGGTGCGCGCGGGGGTCCGGTAGCGATCATCTTCCGCGACCATCTGCTCTCCGATAAGGTTGGTTTTGAATATTCCGGCACGCCGGGCGTGGAAGCGGCCGCTGATTTCATCGGCCGGCTGGAAGCGATTCGGGCCCGGCTGCTCGAGGAGGACAGTAGCGGACCGCACCTGGTCACGGTGCTGCTTGACGGAGAGAACGCCTGGGAGTACTACCCCAATGATGGCAAGGAGTTTCTGCATGAGATGTACCGGCTGCTCTCCGAATCGACCGACCTTGTCACGGTGACACCCTCGGAGTATCTGGATGCGCTCGCAGCAACTGGAGTCAGTCTGCCTGAACTGGAGACGCTGTGGGCCGGATCGTGGATCGACGGCACGTTCAGCACCTGGATCGGCGAGGAGGAGGAGAACACTGCGTGGGAGTACCTGCGCCGGACGCGCGCGGCGCTGCAAGAGGCGGCGGACGATCTCGATCCAGGGACGTTGAACCAGGCCATGCAGCTGATCTACAAGGCGGAGGGATCCGATTGGTTCTGGTGGTATGGCAGCGACCAGAACTCAGGCTCTGATGACGCCTTCGACCGGCAGTTTCGCGCCTACCTGGATCAAATCTACCGCACGATCGATCTTCCGGTGCCGGATTTCGTCTCGGTGCCGGTCATCCCTCAGGCGCGGCAGCTTCCCGACCAGGATCCGCTCGACCTGCTCACGGTTACCCTCGACGGGGTTGCCGGCCAGGACGAGTGGGATAACGCCGGCTTCTACACGTTCGATGAAGGCCAGGTCGCGGCGCTTTACTTCGGCTACAGCCTGGAGGATCTCTACCTGCGTCTCGATCTAAACCAGGCGCTGACAGACGATGAAATCTTCGGCTTCTACCTGAGCTCGCCCTATGGCGAGGCGCGCAACGCCTATTCGCATCTCGGATCCGGTCAAACCCAGATCGGGTTCGGAGCGAAGGAGTTGATCGAGGTGGGAGTATCGGATGGGGAGATCGTTTCGGAGTACTTCGTCGCCGACGGCAGCGGTGGCTGGGTGCCGGGTGGGGGCGCTCCGGAGCTGCGGTCCGGTTTGTCGTCGGATCAACTCACGCTCGAGCTGGCGCTGCGCTTCAAGGATTTGTACCCGCAGGCTCGCAGCGGCGACAGGATCAACATGCGCCTGGTCTTGAGCCAGGGTGGGACCGATCTGGCGCTCTTGCCGCCTGACGGGCCGGCGCTGGCCGCCATACCGGACCTACCGATTTCAAACGTGTTCCTTGAGCTGGAGGATCCGGTAGGTGACGACCACGGCCCCGGGAGCTATATGTATCCCAGCGATGGCGTGTTCAAGCCGGGCGTATTCGATCTGGTTGGATTGACCGCTGGCTACGACGAAACCGACCTGATCTTCCGGTTGCAGCTACGCGGGCCGGTGATCAACGAGTGGGGCTCGCCCAACGGGATGAGCATCCAGACGGTCGACATCTATGTCGACGCGGATGGGCCCGGGCAGGGAGCACGCCTGCTGCTGCCTGGGCGCACTGCGGCGCTCACACCCGACTTTGCCTGGGACTACGCCATCTGGGCCGAGGGCTGGACGCCGGGCGTCTACGCCCCTGGCGAGAGCGGTCCAGTGCAGATCGACTCGGGCTTCACGATTACGACCAACCCCGGCCAGCGGCGGATCACGATCCGCGTTCCCCGCAGCCTGCTGCCCGGCGATCCAGCCGGATGGAGCTACGCCGTCGCAGTGTTGAGCCAGGAGGGATACCCCGCGGCCGGGGTGTGGCGCGTGCGCGATGTCCAGCTGAACGCCGAGCAGTGGCGCATCGGTGGTGGGACGGGGTCCATCGCCGACACCCGCATCATGGACATTTTGTGGCCGGAGGGGAACACGCCGGTGCAGGAGCAGTTGCTTCAGAACCAGGCCCCGCAGGGTGCGGCGTTGGCTGACCTGGAACCGGATCAGTATCCGCAGGTACCGATGGTCGCGCCGTAGAAGCCTGCATCGGATATGAAGAACGGGCTCCGTGTCATCTTCCTTGACGACCGGGCCCGTTTTTTATGGGTTTGTACAGCCTGCTCAATAAGAGGCGACGGCGGGATTTGAACCCGCGAATGAGGGTTTTGCAGACCCTTGCCTTACCACTTGGCTACGTCGCCGTGAGAAATGTTCGAAAGAGCAGAGCGGGCGATGGGATTCGAACCCACGACCTTCTCCTTGGCAAGGAGACGTTCTACCACTGAACTACACCCGCATTTTTATGCGGTCGAAGCATACCGTGATCGCTATTGAAAGTCAAGATTGTGCGTGAGCCGTTGGGTGCATATCGCCGGCTTGTGCTTCATTTTGCGGCTTTGGGTCCGGCGTAGTAGACTGATTCGCATGCAATCAGATACCCCACCCGATCGTCCCGAACGGGATGAGCCCGGTCTCGAGCGCCCGCTGCCGTTCTCGGCCCGGTCTGGCTGCCTGCTCAGCATCCTGCTGGGAGCAGCCATCCTGTGCCTGGGGCTGGCGTTCTTCCAAGTTGCCTTTCGCGGCGGACTGTCGCTGCGCACGGGCCCGCTGCGCGAGACCCGCCTGTGGCTGGTGCAGAACGAGGGCGCGCAGGGATTGGGCTTCTCGCGCATGCAGCGCGTAAGCGGCTCTGAACAAAGCGGGGAGGTATGCCTGCGAACCCGGGTCGGCTTCTGGCTCTGGTCCGGTTCATCGGGGGGGTTGAACACCTCGTACTGCGATTGTTACGAAAAGTCCGGCTCCAGCTGGATCCCGGTCGGGACCTGCTCGGAATGAAAGCGGGACGCGATGGCTGAGCCGCATCCCGATCTGCCGCTGGGCCGGGTGCTCGTCGGCGACTGTATCGAGCTGCTAGCCACACTTCCAGGGGAGAGCGTCGACCTGGTCTTCGCCGATCCACCCTACAACCTGCAGCTGCGTAACGATCTGTGGCGGCCGAACCTGACCCGCGTCGACGCGGTCGACGATGACTGGGATCAGTTCGACAGCTTCGCTGCTTACGACGAGTTCAGCCGCACCTGGCTGAGCGCGTGCCGGCGGGTGCTCAAGCCGGACGGCGCGCTGTGGGTGATCGGCAGCTATCACAACATCTACCGACTGGGCGCGATCGTGCAGGATCTGGGATTCTGGATCCTGAATGATGTGGTCTGGATCAAGACCAACCCGATGCCCAACTTTCGCGGCGTGCGCTTCACGAACGCCCACGAGACCCTGATCTGGGCCGCGCGCGACCGCGAGTCGCGCTATACCTTCAATCACCATGCCATGAAAGCGTTCAATGACGGGAAGCAGATGCGCAGCGATTGGGAGCTGCCGCTCTGCACCGGCCGCGAGCGGATCAAGCTCGACGGACAGAAGGCGCATCCGACGCAGAAACCGGAGGCGCTGCTCTACCGGGCGCTGCTCGCCTCGACTGCGCCCGGGGACGTGGTGCTCGACCCCTTCTTCGTCAGCGGCGGTGCGCCCTGCAACGGTTGGGAATACTGGTACCTCAAGGGGGAGAACGGCGGGTGGATTGTGCTCGACGAGCTGCGGCAGCAGGCGCGGAAGCTGATTGCAGGAACCGGGCAGGATCCTGACTAGGTCCGTTCCTTATAAAGGGTTTGCAGATCGTACATGCTGCTCCAGTGGGGGATAGAATCAGGGCGAGGGCAAGGTACACACGGCGGGAGCGGCTGTATGCCGTTCCCGCCGTTCTCAGTCGCTATCATCCGGTTAAACAAGGAAGCTCCCTCATCAGAGGGGCTTCCTTGGTGCCGAGGACCAGATTTGAACTGGTGACCCCTTGATTTTCAGTCAAGTGCTCTACCAACTGAGCTACCTCGGCAGCACGACCGATTGTACTTTCGCGCCTGGCTGCCGTCAAGCATTCGCCTGCCTTACTCCATGCTAGCTCGAGCAGCGCTCGACGATGACCTGCGAGTCGACCGGCGTCCGGCCGACCTCCGCCCCGGAGGAGTCGGTGGCTACAAATTGTGCCTGCAAGTAGGCCGAGCCGAATGCAAACACCTCCGGCAGCTCTCGTTCCACAGCAAGCGAATAGCCAAAGTAGCTGTCGCCCAGCGGAGCCATGGGAATTGCCTTCCAGGCCGTCCTTTCGCCGCTGTCTGTCGCTTCGACGCGGACGAACAGCACCACGCTGTAGGTGTCAGCTTGCGGCGCCCGCACCTCGATCTCGACCTGCTTCGGACCGCAGCCAGTGCCGCGGTAGTAAACTTTTTCGACGGAATACTCGGGCGCGCCGAACCCGGCCGGAGGCTGTGTTGGCGTTGATGTGGGCGTCGGAGCGAGCTCGAGCGTCGGGATCAACGTTGGCAGCTGTTCCGGGATTGCCGGTTCGAGCTGGGCAATCGCTGAAACGACGGTCACCTGCACCTGCGCAGCGGGTCCATCTCTACCGTCCTGGTCCTTGGGTTTGACTTCAATCTGGTACAGGCCTGGCTCCGGTGGGTGCCATTCGTAATCCGCCATGAAAAGCGTGCCCTGCGCGCCGCCCGAGGCAGTCGATGAGGGAGGTACGCTGGTAACGAGCTTGCCGTTAATGCGCAGTTCGAATTCGTCCAT
>JARRJK010000148.1:0-5402 GCA_037379555.1 Anaerolineales bacterium
GATCGATCTCGAGCACGCGCATGTTCTCGAGCAGCGTCGGGGAATCGCCTCCCGTATCGAAAAGGTAGACACCACCTTGAACCTCCACCAGCGCTGAAAATCCCCAAGCGGTGCGCAGGCGGGTGTCATAGGGATTATTGTCGTAGAGAATGGTGATCGTCAGCCGGGACTCTTCCTGTGTTGCGCTCATTTCCACCTCCTGCTCGCCGAATGATCCTGAGAGTGAGGGAGTTGGGGTGAGATCATCCGTTAAAGCTACGGTTGGCGAGGCGACGGCAGGGATGAACTCCTGCTCGGGCTCCGCCGTTGCGAGCTGCGTCGGGGAGGATGGTTCTGGCGGACCCCACCCGCATGCACACAACGTTAGAAGGATGAGAACGAAACAGGCGCGCGAGGCTTTCACCCACGGCTCTCCGACCCGGAATCTACGGGCTTGCCCGATAATTCTCGTGCGGCATCTTCGATGGCTGTGACGACCACTTCAGCCGCCTCCTGCAATGCCGGCCCATCCAATTCGGCGCCCTTGAGCCAGGCGAGCGTGAGGCCGGGATCTTCATGAATGACCGCGACCGGTGTCAAGCCCCCCTTATGCAGCTCGCCGCGTAGGTAGCTCTCCATCTCCTCATCGCGAACCCGGTTCAAAACGACGAGCACGTCCCGGATTTTCGCCTCCCGGAAGAGCGTGCGTGCCAGTTCGCGAAGCTCCTCTCGTTCCAGGTGTTCGGTTGCGGGAGGCGCCCCGGCCTGCAGCTGCTCTACCATGTTTTTCATATGCAGGGCCATTTGAACGGCGGCATGGGTGGGATCGACGACCGCCAGGATCCAGTCCAGGCTGACGACTGCGCCCCGGGCGGAATCCTCAAAGCCCGCCTTGAAATCCACCAGCGTGACAGGCGTGATCCCCTTCCGGCGAATTTGAACGTCCCGCGCGATCTTGTTGATCGGCCCATCGCAACCGGCGCCCGGCCCCAGATCACCGATCTTGCCGGCCGTCAGCAGGGTGATCCCTTGTGTGTTCCGACCGTAGAAGCGGGCAGGGATCCGTTCCAGGTTGAGCTCAGCATTGTGAAGCGGCGTGGGGTCGTCAACGGGGCACGAAACGGCTCCCCCGCTGAAGACCATGCCGCCGAAGTAATCAATCAGGGAACCGGGCATTTCGTTAAGTCCGAGAGCTTGATGGAGCCCGACATTGGTCGAGTCGGCGTCGAGAATGCAAACCTCGTAGCTGCGCCGTCGCAGCGCCGAAGCTACAAGAACAGTGAGGTTGCTCTTTCCAGCCCCTCCCTTCCCTACCACACCGATGCGCATCCCCTCCAGGGGTCTTTCCATGCTCATTCTGCGTCCTTTTACTGATCCCGAACAGATTCCAGATGGATGATCTTAGGCAGGACTACTACCGTCCCGCACTCACTCACCTCTGCTGCGTCTGCGATTCTCTCATCTACAGACCTGTGCGCGCTCCGCGACCTGGAATGTGTAAGGCGTGCTGGTCGCCAGGCTCCAGACCTAAGGTCACGGGCCTGCAGGTTGTGTGACCCTGCTCGTCAGGCACGATCCGGTAGAGGTCCTGCATACGCTCGATACGATCGATGAAGAGCACGCCCTCCAGGTGGTCGATCTCATGGTGGACCAATACAGCGTCAAAATCGGTGAAAATCCTTTCGAACGGTGCACCATCTTCGTCCCAACCGCTCACCCGGAGATGATGGGGGCGCACGGTTTCGCCGTAGAGGCCGGGAAAGCTCAGGCAGCCGTCGAAATCACGTTTCTCAGAGCCGGCTTCCAGGATCACGGGATTGACAAGGGCCGTAGGCGGCTGACGCTCGATCTCCTCTTCCTGCCCTCCGCCGAGACGGACAACGACAACCCGGCTGTGCACGTTGATCTGAGGCGCAGCCAAACCGATGCCATCCGCATGATCTTCGAGGGTGTCCTTCAGATCCCGGATCAAGCGCTGCACTTGAGGATTCAAGGCCGGGACCGGATCGCTCTTCTTCCTAAGCGCGGCCTGGTCATGCGGGTACAGGAGGATCTTTCGTACGGTCATTTAATGTTTCCAGGGTTTAGCGCCGGGTGGATGGATGCCGGGCTGTTGGCCCCACAACCTATCCGCCGGTCCGCTTCCGATCCTCGATCAAAGAGAGTGGTGCGCTGGCTTGCATCAAGCTGAATTGGCGGGGTTGGACCACCCGTACGGTATCACCAAAAGCCTGGAGCGTCAACTAAAGTGCAACGTTTGTATCACAATAAGAGAGTTTTCCACGTTAAAGGGGGCGTGAGAACCTTTTTCGTGGTATAGTCTGACACCCAGATGGTGTCAGAGAGGATAAAGAGGTGAATGATCCGAACCAAGTTGACGTCGGCAGCCGGATCCGGGACCTGCGGACGGCGAGAGGATTATCGCTGCGGGCCCTGGCGGGGCGCTGCGGTTTATCCGTCAACGCCATCAGCCGCATCGAACGCGGCGACAGCTCACCCACCGTCTCGTCGCTCCTTCGTCTGGCAGGCGCGCTGAACATCCGCATCAAGGATTTCTTCGACCCCGGACCGGAGCAGTCGACGATCGTCATTCGCCGCGGTCAGGGGTTGCGAGCGAGCGGTGTGGGAGCCTTCGTCGAGAGCCTTGGTGTGGGGCTGCCGGGTCAGATCCTCGAGCCCTTCATGATGACGATCGAGCCCGGTGCCTTCGGCTTGGAAGAGCCCTGCCAGCATCCTGGCGAGGAATTCGTGCACTGCCTTCAAGGTGCAGTCGAACATCAGGTAGGTGAGGCATGGTACCGCCTCGAACAGGGAGACAGCCTGCTCTTCCTGGCCGACCAGGCGCACCTGTACAAGAACACCGATCCCGACACAGCCGTCATCCTGATCGTCATGGCCTCCGCCGACGAGGACGCGGGCCTCTCCCGCCAGCAGCACCTGATGACCCTCGGCGGGCGGATCGCAGACGAAGAGGACTAGAGACCTTCCCCTGCCCTCTTACTCCCCGCAGGGGACCTCCAGCGTGTAGCTTGTGATCGAAGTCACCGAGGGCTGGGTCATGGTCCAGCTTCGCACCTCACCATCGCGGAAAGGCAGATCCGTTTCCCCGGGCTCGAGGGTGATCGGCATCGGCATCCCACCACCCCCGCCGCAGGCTTGAATCTGCAACTGCATCGTGTGAACGATGGATAAATGCAGCATGGGGGGATCTTGCCCTTCCCCCGCCGAGACCGTTCCGCTGATCGTAACTTCATCGGATCCCGAATCCTGCGCGGGGCATCCGCCAATCTGTCCGCTCCCCGACACGGTCAGTGACCCCTCTCCTTCCAACGTAGGTGGATCATGGGAGAGGTCGATAGTCACATCGACGGGACCCTCGATGAAGATGTTGTTCGTCATCTGCGGAACCTGCTGGTGCAGCTCCTCGCTGAAGATCAACGTGAAATGGTCACAGAGTTCATGCCAGCTGACCTCGACCCATTGACGATCCACCGGCACCTGTTCGGGCACGAACTGCAGCAAGCGTGGGTCGGTGATGCCGGCGGCAAGAAAACCAGGACGCAGATTGAGCCAGGCCGAAACCTCGCCGGTGCTCTCCTTGAAGGTACCGATGCCGCGGGCGGCTTCCTCCTGCGCTTGAAAGCTCAGCCTGGCTTCGCCGGCGCCGTTTGTAGAGGGTTCTTGGTCTTCCACCATTCCGTGGGCGTAAAACACATCCGGAATGACCCAATCGACAAGCACATTGGCGAGACCGCCCTGCAAGACATGGAAGTCCAGATTGATGAGGGCGCCACAGGAAATCCCGGCGACGGGGATGGATTGCCAGGGTTGATAGTCCACATGGACGCGGACAACGTACTCCAGCTTGTCCCCTTTGCCCTCGTGTCCTTCATGAGCCGACCGGCCCGAAGCCGTCAGCTCGTAGCTCGCAGCCTGGGCGATCATCGGTCCATGAATAGCGTAGTACACCTCCCGGGCTTGAAGCAGGGCAGCCATGCCGCTCTCCTGCTGCATGAGGCCCCAGTAGGGGATGATGTTCCCGCCCTGGATCGCACCGCAGGCCGTCTGGAGGGCGTGCCCGGGCTGGACCATCGAAGCCAGATGAGTTCGTCCATACAGCAGGCTGGCATTGGAACGGTTGGGCGGCACGAAAGTATCAAGCAGCAGCAGCCACTCCTGGAGCGGCGTGAGGGTAGTGCCGGGGCTGAAATCGACGCCCATCGAGGTCAGGATCTGAATCAGCGGGTGATCCGGATGCCTGGCATAGACACTTTTGTAGAGGTCAAGCAGCTCCTGCGGGCTGCCCTCGTAACCTAAGGCTTCCAGACGTGCGGCATACCGGTCGAAGGGTTCCGGCTCCTCCTGCGCCATCTTCGCCAGTGCGGGCAGCTCGAAGTCGTAGAGCCAGAAGGAAGCCTCCCCCTGCTCCGAGCCCGGCATGACCTGCTCGCCGGAGCCCGTATAAACCCCGATGCCGAGGTTCGCCAGCAGGGACCAGACCCCATCCTGTGCTTGCCCCGGATCCGCCAACGCGTGTGCCGTCTGCGCAGCAGATAAAGCTACGTCCAGCGGGTCGTGGGTGCTGATCGGCGGGGTTGAACGCAGGGGAAGGTTGCAGCTCTGTGCCAGGAGTGCAAGGGCGCACACCAGGCAGAGCGCGAGGGTCTTTGTCTTCATCATTTGCCTCGCTCGTGTGATTGCAGTTGGCTTGATTATCGCGCCGGTTTGGTCTGGTGGGCAGGCATATGAAGGCGTGCTGCGTTGGCATGCGGAAAAACGCGAAACCATGGCTGTGGAAAAGAAAGGCAATCTGGTCAATAAGAACATATCTGCTCTAACCTCTATAGATCCACTTTCAGGAGTGGCCGCAATCCCTTAAGTGTTCAATAAACCTTATGGTCGAATCCCCAATCTGTTTGAGACTGATCCTTCCACTTAACGGTTTCTCCAGTGTCTGGATAGGCCACGACTCTTCTCACATCGCCTTCCACCGACAAATCCAAAAGCGAGCATAGATGGCGTGATGATGTATCATAGTAAAGAAGAACGCACTCCCATGCCCGTATTCTGTACCCCATAAACACTGCTGGCATCGTATTCGCTTCAAGCAACTCGGATAGGAACAGTCATGCGAATCTTATTACCCAACCACTTCCCCCTCGAGGGATCGGGGAGTGGTATCTATACCCAGAACGTGGCTCGCGAACTGGTGAAGAAGGGACACGCGGCCTACGCGATCACACCCGCGCACGAGGAGCAGGTCGGATTCCCATTCGAGGTCGAATCCATCCTCTTCACGCCGCCGGGATCTTCACGACATCGCCAGGGACGGCTGCCGTTCAATTTTCCATGCTTCACAACCCACCCACTGAGCAACACCACCTTTGCTGACCTGGACGCCGCCCAGCGTGACGCCTACATCG
>JARRJK010000149.1:0-11642 GCA_037379555.1 Anaerolineales bacterium
CAAGCTTTTAACCGCAAGAAAGAACCTTTGAGCAAGCGGCTCGTTCGTTTGGTAACAAGATTCTCAAACGTCAAAACAGCTTTCTCAACTTGGTCTGTATCATTCCTCAGTTTGCCAAGGAACCCCTCCACAATAGTAGCCTGAGCTAGAATTCTGTGTCGTTCAGCCTTTCGCAGATGGAGTGAGACTTCATTAAAAGCACTCTCTGCAACTGCAAGTTCGCCCCGGTCGACATAGTGTAGTGTCAACTGGAGCATTATTTGAATTGGCGTCTCTCCTCCTGCCTTAAGTCTTTGACGCCAATCCTCTAGCGTCCCCACCCGGCCCTTGTAAAACATATCCTGTGCATAGCGCTCTGCGATCTGAGCCGCCTTTGCACCCTGCCCCGCTTCCAGGTACAGATCCACCGCCTGCTCCGGCAATTCGTGCTTTGCCAGGTAGGCTGCTGCCCGCTTGCGCAAGGCTTGAAGCTGTTTGGGGTCGGCGCCCTCGAGCGATTCGACCAGGAATTCACGAAACTGCGGATGGTATTCGTAGGTGCGCGGCGTCTCATTCGTCGCCGAGACAAACAATCCTGTCCGCACCAGGCGTGTCAGATACCGCTGGCTGTCATCGCGTTTCAACACTTCATTACATCCATCGACCGTCATAACCGGAAAGACAGCGCTGTCAAGCATGAAGCGGCGCATGTCCTCCGGCTGGCGGTTCAGGACGACAGAAGCGAGATACTCATACACCATCGGACGGGCATCGAAGACCAGCGACGGCAGGTCGCCCCCGGCCAATTCGCCGGATAAGAGCAGCCCGGTCACCCAGCCCTTGGTCTCTTCGAGCAAACGGTTGGCGTGCGCTTCGGTCAGGTTGAAGCCGGACTGGAGCTCGGCGAGTTGCATGATCTCCGCCTGGTTGAGCGCCAAATCCGGCGGGCCAATGCCGCTTAGATCACCGTCAGCCATCAGCCGGGCCAGGGAAACCTCGATCACCTCCCGCCCCGCAGCGATAATCGTCGCCTGTTCGGGCAGGACGGCCAGGAGTTCATCGAGGAAGGCTCGCGTTGCTTCCGAGTTGTTGATCAGATGGATGTCATCCAGGACGATGATGAAGGTTTCGCTCACCCGGGCGTCGATCACCTCGGCAAAGACTCGTGCCAGTGCCTGCGGGGTCGAGCCAGCCAGGCTTTCGAGATCGATCTGGTCCTTCAACCGCCGGAAGCGGCGCTCGAGCGATGTGATCATCATCTGTGCGAAGCGGAAGACATCACGATCCGCCTCGGAGACGCGCACCCAGCAAACAGGCAGGTCGGTATGCTCGGTGAAGTCCGCCAGCAGTGTTGTCTTGCCATAACCTGGCGGAGCCACAATGGCGATCAATTTACGCGGGACATTGGCGTGGATCTCGTCCACGAGGCGTTCACGATGAAGCTTGGTCTGGTCGAACGCCGGAGCGGTGATCGCATGCCGGGCGACCGAATCCAGCTTAGCCATCCAGAGGTCTGTCTCCAGTCTCAATCGTGAAACGATGCTCGAGCTGGTCTACCTGTCCCAATTCCTCATAGGACAGACGCGCCCGCAGCTCATACTTTCCCCCGGGATCGCGCGGCCGAAGATGCGCAGTGAGTGACAGCTTGTTTGAATGAGCGCCGACCACCATCAGCGTGGCGACTTCCCGGGAGGCTTGATCCAGCACTTCTACCTCCAGGTCCGGACCACTTTGAAAGGGCGTGATGTCGAATGTCAGCCGGACTCGCCCTCCATCCGGGTACGGATCTACCTCCACATCACGGAAACGGACTTCCTCCGGGGGTACTGGAGTCTCTGACGGATCATCGATCTGGATAAACATGGGTCAATACCTGAAGTATAAGGTATGATGTCCGCGTAAGGAATAGCCCGTCATCCGCACCCGCTTCGCTGTAAAGGAACTCACCATGACCGCTTGGAAGTTCGATACGCTTGCCATCCACGCCGGACAAGAACCCGATCCTTCCACCGGCGCAGTGATGACACCAATTTACCAAACTTCGACCTTCCGTCAAAGGTCCGTAGGCGAACATTTGGGCTACGAGTACTCACGCAGCGGCAACCCCACGCGCTCGGCGCTCGAAGCCAATCTGGCTGCGCTCGAAGCAGGGGCCCATGGCCTGGCTTTCGCCTCCGGCATGGCCGCCACAGACGCTGTGCTGCACCTGCTTGAACCGGGTGACAGGGTTCTTGCGGTAAGCGACCTGTACGGGGGGACATTTCGCATCATGCAGCAGGTGTTCCGGAAGTACGGCCTGCGTTTCGATTTCGCAAGTGCGATACCGGGGGATACGAAGCAAGAGGCGCCAAGCTTGATCTGGGTCGAGACACCCACCAATCCGATGCTCAAGCTCTACAACATCCAGGAGATCTGCGCATGGGCTAGCTCACTCTCGCCGCGGCCATTGGTATGTGTCGATAACACCTTCGCCACTCCCTACCTCCAGCGCCCGTTGGAGCTCGGTGCCGATCTGGTCCTGCATTCGACCACGAAATACCTCGGGGGTCATTCGGATATCGTCGGTGGCGCCGTGGTTGTGCGGGATGATGCATTGCACGAGAGACTGTCATTCCTGCAGAATGCGATCGGCGGTGTGCCAGGTCCCCTGGACTGCTTTCTCGTCCTGCGGGGCATTAAAACCCTTGCAGTTCGGATGGAACGGCATGCCGCCAACGCCGCAGCGATCGCAGAATTTCTTTCCGGGCACATAAAACCATCCCATGTCTTTTACCCTGGATTAAAGTCCAACCCCCAGTCCGACCTCGCCCAACGTCAGATGAAGAACGGGGGAGGCATGGTGTCCTTCATCCATTCCGGTGGCGAAGCCAAGGCGCGGCTGTTTGTCGAGTCGACCAGACTCTTCACGCTGGCCGAATCGCTGGGCGGAGTGGAATCGCTGATCGAGGTGCCAGCCACCATGACCCACGCCTCGACTGCCTCCTCGCCCTTCGCTGTAGACCCGGCGCTCATCCGATTGTCGGTGGGGCTGGAAGACATCGAGGACCTGATCGCCGACCTCGACCAGGCTTTTCAGGCAGATTGAGATGCCCTACTCGTCAAAGAGGAATGTCGATTCGGCGTAGAAACGGACTTTGCGGCCTTTCACACGTTCATGCACCCAATCATCCAGCTCCTGTTGCTTTCGATCACGGTCCATGCCGGACGTCAGACGCTCGAGTGGGTAATTCAGCCGCAAGGCACGGGGAGAGATGATGAAGCGCGTCAATCCTGACGGCAGGCAAATACCTGCGTTCGCAACCTCAATCACCTCTTCTATCTCAAATTCTGGGAAAATCAACAAACCCGATAGTTTCTCGTACACCTCGGCCAACGCTTCGGCTTCGACCTCACCACTTCGCTCCGTCTGACCGATATCCTCGACTGTAGCCAGCAAGCGCTGAAGTTGCTCGACGCGCGGCTCCAGGCGTTCCCGCTCGCGACCCAAACCCCAAGCGCTCCCATCCGGAAGAGAGAGGTATGCCAGCCTGCTTCCTGTTGAGATCGCCTCCAGGCGGGCTCTGCGCTCCCTGGGAAGCGGTATGGTTTCAACTTTTTCGGCCATTGCTTTGAAGAGCTCATCCGGACCGGCACCAAAGATGACACGATTCCAGGTGCGTAGTCGGAGCGATTCCGAACCGAAGTGGACGACCTGCACGAGCACATGCGGGATGCCCATCTCCTTGAACGCCATCGTGCGGTTGGCGCCATCAAGGACGAGGTAGCGCTCTGGCTCTTTGTTTAAAGGCAGCACGATCGGCGGATTGCGCAGCAAGCCTTCATCTCCCAGTGCTTGTATCAGTGGGTCGATTCGGGCGGGATCGATGTCCTCATGCGGCTGCAAGGAGGCCGTGTCGATGATCTTCAATTCAGGCAATTCAGGGAGCGGTTTCATGCCTCACCTCTTGCGCTGACGTACTCGAGCGCATCGATCATCGTCAGGATGCCGCGCGGCCGGTTAAGGGCGTGTCCTCTTCGACGGCGGGCACATCGCGATTGATCAGCGATTCAATCGTCAGCCTCTCTGCCTGCGCATGGCCGCTGCTGAGGAGACCATGCAGCAGGTCAACCTCCGTGACGACGCCGATCAGCCGGCCCTGCCCATCAACAACGGGCAGCTGTGAGATCGCGTACTGCCGCATCTTGGCGATCACCTCCGCTGGCCGATTCTCCGCCCCCGCCGTGACTAACTCTGGCAGCCCCCGGGTCTGTGCAACCTCAAGCACTGTCGGTTCGCTGCCGCGCAGGATGAACCCATGATCACGCATCCAGTGGTCATCGAAGACTTTCGAGAGGTACCTCGAGCCCGAGTCGGGCAGAAGGACGACGACCAACCGATCGGGGCCGAGTCCCTGAGCATATTTCATCGCGCCTGCGAGTGCCGAACCTGACGAACCACCCGCGAAGATGCCTTCCTCGCGGACAAGCCGTCGGGTCCAGGCGAATGACTCCGCATCCGATACCTGGACCAGAAATCTTCACCGATCCCTTCCACGAGATACTCGATTGCTTCCAGGCCTTCCTCTTCCCCACCCCGCCGCCACGCGTCGTAGAGGATCGAACCGATGGGGTCGACACCAACGATCCGCACGCCGGCTTTTTGGTCGCGCATGTATCGGGCGACGCCTGTGATTGTGCCTCCCGTACCCATGCCCATCACAATGTCCGTCACCTGGCCGCCAGTCTGCGCCCAGATCTCCGGTCCGGTCGATTGTTCATGACTGGCTGGATTAGCGGGGTTGTGATACTGATTGGCCAGCACGGCTCCCGGTGTCTCTTCTACCAGCCGCCGGGCGACCGAATAGTACGAGCGGGGATCATCGGGCGCAACCGCGGTTGGCGTGATCACCACGCGGGCACCATAGGCGCGCAGCAGATCGATCTTCTCCTGGCTCATCTTATCCGGCATGACGAAGATTGCCCTGTAGCCTCGTAGAACGCATGCAATCGCGAGCCCGACGCCGGTGTTGCCTGAGGTCGCCTCCACGACGGTCCCCCCGGGCTCCAACTCCCCGGCTGCCTCGTACGCATCGATAATCCCAAAGGCGATACGGTCTTTCACCGAACCGCCCGGGTTCAGCATCTCTAATTTCGCGTAAACTGCGCAGTGGGCTGTGCTGGCGACGCGGTTCAGTCGTACGAGCGGGGTGCTGCCGATCGCTCCCGCGACACTGTCGAAAACGCGCTGTTCGTCAGAGGTTTCCAATACCCTTCCCATGCTGTCCTCTCCCGGCGTTTGCAGCCAGATCCTCAACTACACCAACACCAAAGTCCACCTCGGCAACGATCGGGGCCGATCCATAGTGGTAGAATTATCCCACTTTGCCGTGGGTCCAGGCTTTCGGTATGCTCACCGTCACACCGGGCAGAAACCAACAAGCCCCGGACCAGGAAAACCCTGCGATCGGATCCTGGCACCTGCGATCCCCGATCTACAGCTGATAACCTGAGCATCAAGGAGACCGGCATGTCTGAGCCAACTGCTGCAATCGAATACGCCCAAAATCACCAGGAAGAGATCCTCGAAGATCTGAAGGACCTGCTCAGCATTCCATCGATTTCTACCCTGCCCGAGCACGAAGAGGATATCACACGGGCGGCGGAATGGATCGCCGAAAGAATGAAAAACATGGGGGCTGAAAACGTCAGGCTCATGCCGACCGCGCGCCATCCGGTCATCTACGGCGAGTGGTCAGGAGCTGGCGCAGATGCGCCAACGCTGCTGCTTTATGGCCACTACGACGTGCAACCCGTCGATCCAATCGATGAATGGCAGAGCGATCCATTCAAGCCGGAACTGCGGGACGGCAACCTCTATGCGCGCGGAGCATCCGACATGAAAGGTCAGCTGATCGCCCATTTCAAAGCGATCGAGGCGCTGCAGCAGACTTCAGGACTGCCGGTCAACTTTAAATTTATGATCGAAGGTGAGGAGGAAATCGGATCGCCCAATCTGCAAGCGTACATTCAAGCGAACAAGGAACTGCTCCAGGCTGACCTGTGCCTGAATTCCGATTCCGGAATTCTCTCTGAAGACCAGCCTGCGATTACCGTTGGCCTGCGCGGCCTGACCTATTTCGAGATCCGGCTGCAGGGCCAGCATGCTGACTTGCACTCAGGGACGTTTGGAGGGGTTGTCGACAACCCGGCCCTGGTCATCGCCAGGCTCATGGCGGGCATGAAAGACGAGCAGGGTCACATCACGCTGCCGGGCTTCTATGATGATGTGCGCGAACTCACTGCTCATGACCGTGAGATGCTGCCGGATTTATCTGACGAATGGTGGAAGGAAAAAGCCGGCGCCAAAGACCGAGCGCGCCCGTGCCCGCCCCACCTTTGACGTCAACGGAATCCTGAGCGGCTTCACGGGCGAGGGCTCAAAGACTGTGCTCCCGGCGCGAGCGATGGCGAAATTCTCGATGCGGCTCGTCCCCGATCAAACGCCGGCCAAGGTCAAGGAGCAGCTGCTGGCGTATCTGGAGCAGCACGTTCCCGGAACCATGACCTGGGAGTTAATCGAGCACGCCCATGCCAACCCGGCTGTCATCGACACAAGCTCAAAGGCCGTGAAGACTGCGGCGCGTGCCTTCGAGGAAACCTGGGGCAAACCGCCGATCTATGACCGCCTCGGCGGCACGGTGCCGGTCGTCGACATGCTCCAGAGCGAGCTCGGAGTGGATACGCTCATGCTCGGCTTTGGCCTACCGGATGACAACATCCACGGCCCGAATGAAAAGCAGCATATGCCGACGCTTTACCGAGGCGTTGAAACCGTGATCCGGTTCTTGAACGAGTACGGCAAATGACGACGGAATCCCGGGGCGGCGGGGTCCAGGGCCTGTCCTCGTACGGAGGCCAGGCGGTGCTGGAAGGCGTCATGATGCGCGGGTCACACACCTGCGCAGTCGCAGTTCGCGCACCGGACGGATCGATCACCTTCAAGGATTTCCCGCTGGGTTCGCTGTACCGAAGCAGGTTTGCGCGCATGCCCTTCATCCGTGGGCTGTTCGTGCTCTGGGATTCGCTCGTGCTGGGTGTGTCCGCCCTGACCTTCTCGGCCAACGTTCAAACTGAAGAGGATGAACCGATCGATCCGCGCTCGATGGCTCTGACGCTGTTGATGTCGCTTGCACTTGGGATTGGTTTCTTCTTTCTCCTGCCAGCCGGACTCTCTCAACTGCTTGAGTCAACCCTTGGCTGGCACAGCTGGTGGGCTAACCTGGTGGAAGGGGTCTTCCGCCTGGTGTTGTTGATCGGTTACATATGGGCGATTGGGCGGCTGGCCGATATCGAGCGCGTCTACGGCTATCACGGCGCGGAACACAAGACAATCAACGCCTATGAAGCGGGCGCAGAGCTCACCCCGGAGAACGTCAGCGAATTTCCGCGCGAGCACCCCCGCTGTGGGACGGCCTTTCTGCTTACGGTCGTCGTTTTCTCGATTCTGCTCTTCAGCGCGCTGGGGCCGCTGGCTCTGCTTCCCAAGCTCCTCAGCCGGCTGATCCTGCTCCCACTGCTGGCCGCCCTGGCCTACGAATACATCCGATTCACCGCCCGCCTGCTCCCCTACCCCTGGGCCCGACCGCTGGCAGCCCCTAACCTCTGGCTCCAGCAGCTGACCACGCGCGAGCCGGACGAGAAAATGATCGAGGTCGCCATCGCGGCCTTCCGAAAGATGCGGGCTGCGGAAGATGCCGCAGCTCCACAGGAGTCGCAGGACGTACCGGCTCCGGAATAACAAAACAAACCCGAATCTCCCCTGTCACACTGCCTGCGAACCCGAGCCAGTTTCGTGGTATTCAAAGCGATCCAGACCACGATACTCCTCGGCCTGCCAGGCTCGCGTTGACGCTCACGTGCCCGCTCGGTACAATCGTCTGCCAAGGAGGAGATGCATGTCGGCCACACTGCGGCTTCGCGATCAGCGCTTCGAGGTGCGCCATGGGATGACGGTGCGCTCGGCTATGCTTGCCCTCGTGCTCGAACCCGACGCCTATCTCGCCACACGCGATGGCGAACTGATCACGGATGATGAGATTCTGCGTGAGGGCGAGGAGATCCGCCTCATCGCCGTCATCTCCGGCGGCTCGGGCAGTTCATCCGAGGTCTGGCAGTGAAGTGCAGAAAATGTGGGGCGAAAGCTGCCATCCATATGCGCCAGCATAAACTGGCGCTCTGCGCCGACCACTTCCGGCGCTGGATCCCCTCTCAGACACAGCGCACGATTGAAAAGTATGACATGTTCGAGTCGCGAGACCGCCTGCTGGTGGCAGTCTCGGGTGGCAAAGATTCGCTCGCCCTCTGGGACGTGCTGCTTGACCTGGGCTACCATGCCGATGGGCTTTACCTCGATCTTGGGATTGACGCTGGAGAATATTCGAAGCTTTCCCGCTCTTACTGCGAAGCCTTTGCTCGCTCTCGGGATCAGAGGCTGATCATCATGCGTGTCAGCGACCAACTTGGCGTCAGCATTCCCGATGCAGCCCGCATCACCCGCCGCGGCCGCGATAAACCCTGTTCGATCTGCGGCCTGGCGAAACGCCACCTCATGAACCGTACCGCCCTCGAAGAGCGGTATGATGTACTCGTCACCGGGCACAACCTGGACGACGAGGCTGCAACCCTCTTTGGAAACACGCTAAACTGGCAGGTCGGATACCTCAAGCGGCAGGGACCGGTGCTCGAGGAACGGCCGGGATTTGTAAGGAAAGCCAAGCCTTTCTGCCGGATTTACGAACGGGAGACGGCTGCCTACGCCCTGCTACGCGGGATTGACTATGTGTACAAAGAATGCCCATATGCAGACGGTGCTAAATCGATCTACTATAAGGAGAAGCTGAACCAGATGGAACGCGAGCGTCCCGGCATTAAGCTCTCCTTCTACCTCTCGTTCCTGCGGGCAAAGCGGGATATGCAGTTCGTGGAAAGGGAAGCACAGCCTGGGTTTAACACCTGTCCAGACTGCGGCAGTCCAACAAGCTCAGATGGATATTGCGCATTCTGCCGGGTTAAGGCCCGCATCAGCCAACCCAGTGAGGCGCTCGAAAGGAACTCGTGATATGACCGGTCAATCGGACCTCGAAGGCTTGACTCTGCTCGGTGGATCCTCGAAGCCAACCCGGCAGCTCGAGACCTTTCCCAACCACAATCCCGAGCGCGATTATGTTGTCCGCCTGCAAAGCGATGAATTCACCTGTATTTGCCCGGCAACCGGACAGCCCGATTTCGCCCATCTTACAGTCGAGTATATCCCTGACGCACAGGTGCTTGAATCAAAATCATTCAAGCTCTACCTGTGGTCGTTCCGCGACGAAGGCGTGTTCCATGAACACGTCGCCAACCTTATCCTCAATGATCTTGTACGGGCGCTCAACCCACGCTGGTGCCGGGTCGTAGCCGATTTTAACATCCGCGGCGGGATACAGATCACGGTTGAGGCCGAGCACGAAGGGCACCGCTGAATGGACCCGATTCGTGGATCACGTTGGTATCCAATCGTTCTGGCGGTATTCGTCACTTCGCTGATCATCTCAAACATCATCGCTGTGAAGCTCGTTTCCATATTTAGCCTGACGCTTCCCGCTGCCGTGATCCTTTTTCCGGTCGCATACATCGTCGGCGATGTGCTTACTGAGGTCTATGGCTACGCCCGGGCGCGCCAGTCGATCTGGATCGCTTTCGGGTGCAACCTGCTGGCTGTCGTGGTGATCTACATCGCCCGGCTGTTGCCGCCCGACGCACAATGGCGGGCTGGAGCATTCACCGACCCGGTTTCCGCCGGCCAGGCGTTCGATGCCATTCTCGGCTTCACACCGCGCCTGCTGCTGGCTTCATTCAGCGCATACCTGGTTGGGGAATTTGTAAACGCGTTCGTCATGGCCAAACTCAAGCTCGTCACGCGCGGGCGCTTCTTATGGACCCGCACGATCGGCTCGACGATCCTTGGCCAGGGGCTTGATTCGCTCATTTTCATCAGCATCGCCTTCTATGGCATCCTACCGGGCGACGTACTGCTGGCTGCGATCCTGTCCCAATGGGGGGTGAAAACCGCCTACGAGGCGCTTGCCACTCCCCTGACCTACCTAGTTGTCAACCGGCTCAAGGCCGTCGAGGGCAGGGATGTCTTCGATCGCGATACTCGGTTCACGCCCTTACGTTTCGAGCCCTGACAAAGGTCCAAGGATCCCCCATCAGACGGATTTGCGGTCCACCATCGAGCAGGTTAAAGCAACCCTTCATCACCCGGCGGAATCCGGCTGCATGCACAGGGGCACGACTGCGCCGTGCCCCTGCGGTTTTTATTAAGGCCCGCTCTTCTGTTCGAACGTCCTTACGCCGTTTCGAGGTAGTATTCGATCTCCCAGTCGGATACCTGGGTGCGGTAAGCGTGCCACTCAGCCCACTTTGCGCGCGTGAACGCTTCATAGAGGCCGGCGCCGAGGGCGCCTTTGATCACCTCATTGCCATCGAGCTCCTGCAGCGCATCAGCCAAAGAACCAGGCAATTGCTGGATGCCCCGCTCGCGCAGCTCTTCATCGCTCATTTCGTAAATGTTCACGTTATTGACCGGAGGCGGGCATTCCAACTCGCGCTCCACACCGTCAAGACCTGCAGCAAGCATCGCTGCAAAGGCCAGATACGGATTGCAGGAAGGATCGGGACAGCGTATCTCCGCCCGCGTCGACGTGTCGCGACCTTTCGTATGGCTGGGAATGCGGATCATTGCTGAACGGTTGATCTGCGCCCAGCAAACATAAACCGGAGCCTCGTAGCCGGGAACGATTCGTTTATAGGAATTGACCGTCGGAGCAACGATCGCCGCAAGCGCGCGCGCATGCGTCAACTGGCCTGCCATGAAGCCGTAGGCAATCTTTGAGAGCCGGAACTGGTCGTCCGCGGAGAAAAACACGTTCCCGCCATCGGCATCGAAAATCGATTGATGAGTGTGCATACCCGAGCCGTTGATCCCAAAGATCGGCTTGGGCATGAACGTCGCGATCAATCCATTCTGCGCAGCCAGCGCGCGGATGGTGTACTTGAGTGTGACGACGTTGTCTGCCGCCCGCAGGGCCTCCGAAAAGCGGAAGTCGATCTCGTGCTGGCCAAGCGCGACCTCGTGGTGACCCATTTCCACGTCCAGCCCCATACTGTCCAGGGCGAGCATCAACTGCCCTCGCACCCGCTGGGCTTCATCGCTGGCTGAAAAATCAAAGTAACCGCCGACATCGTGGGGTACCGGGTGGATCTGCTCAGGACCGTTGCTCCGCAGCAGGAAGAACTCCGGCTCAGCGCCGACGTTGTAATGCCATCCCCGCTCCTCCAGTCTGCTCAGGACCCGTTTCAACGCGCCGCGCGGGTCGCCTGCAAACGGTTTTCCATCGGGTGTGTAGATATCGCAGAAGATCCGGGCTCGCCGCCGTTCGGGCTGGGACCAGGGAAGCACAGCGTATGTATCCGCATCTGGCACCAAGCGCATATCGCTCTCCTGAATGCGGGCAAAGCCCTCTACCGAGGAGCCGTCAAACCAGACCCCATCCTCAAGCGCTATGGCCAGCCGCCCGACGGGGATATCCACGCTTTTCACGGAGCCGGTCACATCGGTGAACTGCAGGCTGATGAATTTC
>JARRJK010000150.1:0-9026 GCA_037379555.1 Anaerolineales bacterium
AGGACGACCGCGGCGCGACCTATGCACCGATGATCAAGAAAGCCGATGGGCAGCTCGATTTCTTTCAGCCTGCCACATACCTTTCACGACAGGTGCGTGCCTATGAACCCTGGCCCACTTCCTTCTTTTTCTGGGACAAAACGCGTATCGTGGTCCGCTCTGGCTACACCGTAGAGCCGACGAAACTCGAGCCAGGAGAGGCAGGTGTGATTGATAATCTGCCAGCGATCGGCTGCTCGGAAGGTGCGCTTGTTCTCGACATTGTGCAACCAGCTGGAAAACGAGCGATGCGAGGTGATGAGTTCCTGCATGGAGCGCAGTCTTTCGCGGGCAGCAAGATAGAATCCCCCGAACGGACGTAAGCGATGGAACTCCAGATCCTGCGCACTCGCCATCCACCGGATATCTTCCTTTCGCAGCTTACAGACCTGCTCGGGCAGGAACTCGAACCCACTGAGGTGGAAACAATCTTCCAGCGTATCGAAGCGCTGCCGAAGGAGGACCGGCTCCTGCTGGCAGTGATGGGTGAAACGCTGCTCGGTTTCGCTCATCTTCGTATTGCCCATTCGCTGGCGCATGACCCCTCGGCCGAGGTCGTTTCAATTGTGGTTCACCCGGACCATCGACGGAAAGGAATCGGACGGCGGCTTGTATCTGCTGCTGAAACCTGGGCGCGCCAGGCCAATCGATCCTACCTGCCTCTCCGGGCTCGAGTTTCGTCGGCTCTACGGTGTAGCCAGAGCGGACCACGATACGCGTTTTGTCCCAAACGCAGCCTGTCAACACAGCTACTCGTTGTCGGTGGTGGTGCAACGGGCTTGGGCATCGCGTGGGACGCTTGCCTGCGCGGCTTGAAGGTTGTCCTTGTAGAACAATACGATGTCGGCCAGGGAACCTCCGGCCGTTACCACGGTCTGCTTCACTCCGGCGGGAGGTATGTCATCAGCGATCCGGTTTCTGCGCAGGAATGCGCGCACGAAAACGAATTGCTGCGCCGGATCGCGGCGCCCACGATTGAAGACACTGGAGGCTATTTTGTCGCTACGCCAGCGGATCCTCCCGATTTTCCTGACCGCTGGTACAAAGCCTGCCATGAACTTGGAATCCCGGCCACAGAGATACCCCTGGCCAGCGCCCGCACTTCAGAGCCAGCCCTCTCGACCCGCATCTCAAGAGTCTTCCAGGTGCGGGATGCGGCGCTCGATTCCTTCGATCTCTCCCATCTCTTGGTGCATTCGATACGGGAGACCGGTGGCGCAGTCTATCTCCACCATCGGCTGACATCACTCACGCTTCAAGGAGACAGAGTGACAGGTGCCAAGGTATGTGATGAAGCCACGGGCGACATCCATGAAATCGGCGCAGAGATTGTGGTCAATGCTGCCGGGCCATGGGCTGTTGAAGTCGGCCGGATGGCGCAGTTGGAGATCCCGATCAGCCTCGGGAAGGGTACCATGCTGGCGCTGGCTGCCCGCCCTGTGAACACGGTCATCAATCGCTGCAACCCACCTTCCGACGGAGATATCATCGTTCCAGTTGGCACGGTCGCTGTTCTGGGTACGACCGACATCCCGGTTCGTGATCCGGAACAGCTTGAAATCGAGCCCTGGGAGATCGATTTACTCCTGGCAGAAGCTGAACTCGTCGTTCCCGGAATTTCACAGATGCGACCATTGAGGGCCTGGGCGGGTATTCGGCCTCTCTATCGTCCACCGGATGCGCATGCGCGAGAAACCCACTCGCTGCCAAGATCCTTCTTCGTTCTGGATCACGAGAAGCAGGATGGCTGTGCAGGCATCATCAGCATCATCGGCGGAAAGCTGACGACCTTCCGCCTGATGGCGGAGGAGACCGTAGATCTTGCCTGCAACTATCTCGACCATCGCGTGCCCTGTAAAACCAAATCGGCCACGCTCGCGAGTCCGAGTGAACTCCACCAACTTCCTGCGCGGCATTTCCGCGTTGCCCAGGAGACTGTCTTGGATCACGAGGAGATGATTTGCGAATGCGAAATGATTACACGTGCTGATATCCTCGATGCCCTGAGAAACAGGGACAACCTGGATTTCGATTCGCTGCGGCGGGATTTGCGTCTTGGCATGGGGCCATGTCAGGCCGGCTTCTGCGCGTTCCGTACAGCTGGCCTGGCAGTTTCCCTGCCGTGGCAAGGCGATGGGCTCGCTCAATTCCTCGAAGAACGCTGGCGCGGACTGCGCCCTGTTTGCTGGGGACACACGCTGCGCCAGATGGAGTTTACGCGCAGGGTCTACCTCGAACTGCTCGGGATGCAACCGGATGAGGCGGCGGCATGAGGCGCCTCACCGTCGTTGGAGCCGGGCTGAGCGGTCTCACCTGCGCTCTTTTCGCCGCTCAACGCGGGGCCGAGGTGACACTCGTCGCAACTGGCAGAGGCGGCCTGTCTTTATCCCATGCGGGCATCGAACTATGGGCGTCTGCCTCACCTTCGCGCTCAATCGCCAGGCTCAAAGAACCCCATCCCTATGCATTAGCCGGCAGCGATGCGCTGCGCTCGGGTTTGAAAGCATTTCGAGAGCCCCTCAAACAGACCGGCTTTACGTTCGAGGGAGGCATAAGCAGCAGCCGCGAACTGCTGACCGCGGCTGGGTCAACACGTCTCGTCTCGTTCGCTCCAGCGGGTGCGGCCACCCGGGAGGAAGTCAAGCATCATCCGACAGGGATTGCCGTGATTCCTGGCTTACGGGATTACTTCCCAGAACTCATCGCCCGGAATGCGGCCCGATTCGGCTTGAAGCTACAACCACTCATCGAGCTCCCGGTTTTTGACATCCCCCAGAAGCGGTCTTTCTATGCGCTTGATCTTGCCCGCCGGTTTGAAGATAAGGCCTGGCGGCAGGAGACCTTGAGGGCATGGAAACCAAAATTGACGGGGATTAACCGTCTGGTCTTCCCAGCCTGCCTTGGTCTCGAGTCTACCGCGTCAATTCGAGCCCAATTTGCGGACGAACTTGGGCTGCTCGCCTTCGAGGTTGCCCTTCCCCCACCGACGGTCCCCGGTCTGCGGCTGGAATCAGCTCTTCTGCTTGAACTCGACCGGCTCGAAGTCCAGCGTATCGAAGGCGCATCGGCCATCGGTAGCGGATCGTCGAACCAGGGTTGCGCCTTCTCCATTTGGCGCCCAGGCTTATGCTGGAAGTGGGATCCATGTGAATGCACGCATGCAACCTCTTGATTCTAATGGCCAACCATTTCTTGAAAATCTCTTCGCCGCTGGAGGAATCATCGGCGGCGCTGATCGGACCCGTGAGGGGGACCGACAGGGAATCGATATCGCTACCGCCTATAAGGCTACGCAAAGCGCGCTCAGGCTTCTGGGTCTGTTGAAAAAGCCTTCCAACCGTAAGAAAAAGGGATGACTCATCAATGACACATACGATCACCTTTCTGCGCCACGGACTTTCGGTTGCAAACGAAAATGGCATCGTCCAGGGCCAGATGGATTTTCCACTATCTGAACTGGGTATCGCTCAGGTTAACGCGCTCGCAGCATATTGGTCCGATCATCACGTCGAATTCGACCATCTGATCTCCAGCCCCCTATCACGCGCGAGCAGCACGGCTGAGATTCTCGGCCAGGCATTACAGATACAGGTTGAATACGATGAGCACTGGATGGAAAGGCTCTCGGGCACCGCTCAAGGGAAGGCCTATGAGGAGATCGGGCGGAATGCTGCCGCCAGTATCGCTCCGTGTGAGACGATCAAGTAACTACCAGCCGGGCGACGGACAATTTGTTGTACGGCTGCCGCGGCGCGCAGGAAGAGATCCCATTCGGATTCGCCCTGTTCAAAGAGCGGATCATGGGAACTGAATGGGATCTCTTCCTGCGCGCCGCGGCAGCCGTACAACAACTTGTCCGTCGCCCGGCTGGTAGTTACTTGATCGTCTCACACGGAGCGATACTGGCGGCAGCATTCCGCTCGATCTTCGGTATCAGCCCACCCTCCGGACGGATTCGTCCACTACGAGTGCAGTTCAGCAATACCGGGTACAGCATCTTTAAATATGAATCGGGCGATGCGCGCTGGTCCTTGTTCAAACACAACGTTACAACACACCTTGAGGAGGCTGGAGACTTGGAAGGACCGATCGACGAATGAAACCCACCCGCCTGCTCTACAATGGTGAAATTCACACTTTCGACGATGCGTATTCTATTCAGAATGCTGTAGCCATCGAAAACTCCCGCATTCTCGCTGTGGGTGACTACAGCCAGATTAAAGATCTCAAGAGCCCCTCTACAGAACTCATTGACCTCAAAGGTTCATGCGTGCTGCCGGGATTCACCGATGCGCACATCCACCTGCAGCAGTATGCACTTACCCTTGAATATGTCGACTGTGAAACGGAAACCCGGGAAGCCTGCCTGGAGGGTGTACGAGAACAAGCAGCAGCCACACCACGCGGAGTGTGGATACGGGGCCATGGCTGGAATCAAAACATCTGGGATCGCTACGGAACACGTGCGGATCTCGACGCGGTCGCTCCCGAAAACCCCGTTTACCTGACCGCAAAATCACTTCATGCCGCCTGGGTCAATTCCTATGCCTTGTCCGAAGCAAGCCTGGATGATAACTCCATCGATCCACCACGGGGTGAGCTGGCACGGAATGCAGATGGTTCGCTTTCAGGGATCCTGTTTGAGGATGCCATGCAGCTTGTCTCACAAAAAATCCCGCCCGCTTCGCAAGAGCAAGTTGTGAAGGCGATCAAGCGCGCACAAGAAGAATTGCTCATGCTGGGAATCACAAGTGTCCACGATTTCGATGGTCCGACTTGCTTTGCGGCACTCAACCATTTGAGACAAGCAGGAGAGCTTCGTTTGCGTGTCGTGAAGAATTTGCAGCGCGAAAGCCTTGAGGCAATGCTTGATCTGGGTCTCGCCAGCGGTGTTGGTGATCTGCAGCTCAGGATTGGGAACCTTAAACTCTTCGCGGACGGCGCGCTTGGTCCGCAGACGGCGGCGATGCTGGAGCCGTATGAGGGGAGCGACAGCGAAGTCGGCATGCTGACTGAAGATGAGGAAGCCCTGACGGCTATCGGGCGCGCCGCGACAAATGCTGGCATTGGATTAGCGATTCACGCCATCGGCGACCGTGCGAACCGGGAGGTGTTGAACGCCTTCGAGAAGCTTATTGCCGAAAGGTCAGCGCGCGGCCTGCCAGCGCTGCAACACAGAATGGAACATCTGCAGCTCTTGCATCCAGACGACATCGATCGCCCCGGGAAACTGGGGATTGCCGCATCCATGCAGCCAATCCACGCAATCTCAGACATGGACATGGCGGAAACAAAGTGGGGTGTCCGCGCTCGCACCAGCTACGCCTGGAAGTCTCAACTCATGGCCGGTGCGAAACTGGTCTTTGGCTCCGATGCCCCAGTCGAAAATCCCAACCCGTTCCCCGGCATTCACGCTGCGATTTCCCGCAGGAAACCTGATGGTGCCCCAGGCCCGGAAGGGTGGATACCGGAAGAACGCCTCTCACTGCGCGAGGCGCTCACCGCCTATATTCGAACCCCGCCAGAGATCGTTGGCTGGGGCTCGGCTCTAGGCCAGATCCTTCCTGGCTACCTGGCCGATTTCGTCATCCTGAGCGAGCGACCGCTGGACATCGTTGACGAATGGCTGATGACCAAGCCCATCGGGGTGATGGCAAACGGTATCTGGGTGGTGTCATTCGAGCAGAGTAGTTAAGCAAGGCTAGGCTTGCAGGCGGCGTTCGTCTCCCTCACGGACCGTGATTCCTTCTGCATCCAGGTGTTCAAGAACTGCCAATGCGTACTTGCGCGAGGTGTGAAACAGGTCACGCAGCTCTGCAACGGTAATCGTGCCGTTCCGTTCAAGATGTTCCCGGATGCCGGATTCCATCCGCCCGAATCCTTGCGGCGTCAGCAGTACGCCCTGTCCAATTTCAAGCAGCTGTCCGCTGTTGAGCAAGTAGCCAAGCACTTCTTCGCCAACTTGATCCATCACCTGCTTCTTTGACGGTGTACTGTAGGGATCCGATTCAAACACATCCAACAATCTGGCTGCTTTTCTGCTGTCCTCGTCCGCTAGGCTCGGAGTGAAGCCTGGCAGCAAGAACCGGCCGTTTTTACGTACCAGTGCGCCCCTGCTGACCATGAACTCGAGGATAACTCCAAGTTTGCGCGTGTTTCCCAGCCGGCTGCGAAGCTCCTGTGCAGGCATGCCAAACCGGAGGGGAAAGCGCTTGTGGTACTCGGTCAGGATATTTTCGGCCTGCTGCTGCAGATCCGTATAAGTAATCCGATCGATCAACAGCGTCTCGCTTTTTACAGCTGGCGATTCCGCATCCACCTCAATCAGGGCATTTTCTCTCCTGAGCTCGTTGAGACCAGCTTCCAGCTCGGTCTCTGTGATACCAAACGCCGCTTCTGCCTCCCCTTTCCATATGGGGCCCGTACTTTGAAGGGCTGTTCCAACTCTTTCCCCCGGGGTTCCGTCCAGAAGGCGCTCCAGCCGGCCCAACACACGCTCGTCAAACCGCTTGTAGCGCCTATTGGCAGCGGGGTCAGCAATGAGCCCACCGCCAAGTGTTGCGCCGGGCGAAGGCCTGCGGAGGATAAAGTGGTCGCCACGCACTGCAACAATCGGGGCATTGAGCTCAAGCTGCAACCATGCCCACTGACCGGGCTCGAGTTCATCTTTTCCGAGCAACCGGATGCGAGCACTCCGTTGGGCAGCTCCATGGTAGAGCTTTACGGTTTGGTTATGCCTGACCGGACGGTCCGCATCGGGGAGTAGTCTGAAGCTGACATCGAGGCGGAGCGAAGAGCGATATGTGTTTGGCAGAACGACGGTATCCCCTCGTTCAATCTGACTGGCTTCGATCCCTGATAGATTGATCGCCACCCTGCGTCCCGGAAACGCCTGCTCGAGTTTTGATTTATGGGTTTGAAGTCCACGAATACGCGCTTTGCGACCACCCGGAAGGATGCTGACTTCCTCGCCTACTTTAAACGAGCCATCGATAAGCGTGCCTGTGACAACTGTTCCGAAGCCAGCGATGGTGAACGCCCGGTCCACGGAAAGTCGCGGGCGGCCTAAATCCAGCCTCTGAGAAGTGTGTGCCAGGATTCGCTGGAGTGACCGGCGCAGCTCATCAAGCCCATCCCCCGTGATCGCCGAGACGGGCAGGATTGGGCTTCCCTCCAGTGTTGTGTCTTTTAGAATTTGCCGAACTTCATCCTTGACCAGGTCAAGCCAATCAGAATCGGAAACCAGATCCGCTTTCGTTATCGCCACCACACCGGCATGGACCTCCAGCAGATCCAGAATGGCCAAATGTTCACGGGTTTGAGGCATCACGCCTTCATCTGCGGCGACCACAAACAGTGCTGCGTCTATTCCCCCCACCCCGGCAAGCATGTTATCAATGAAATCGATATGTCCGGGTACGTCAATAATGCCGATTGGCTCGCCATCGGGAAACTCCATCCAGGCGAATCCCAAATCGATCGTCATTTCTCTTTCTTGCTCTTCGCGTAAGCGGTCCGGGTTTATCCCTGTAAGGGCTTTCACAAGCGCGGATTTTCCGTGGTCAATATGGCCTGCAGTCCCAATGACTTTCATGGGATAACTGCCGGGGAGGCGGGATCACTGCAATGTTCGGATTCTTCCATGGTTAACGGTTGGGCTGGTCGATCGCAGACGCCCACTCCCTGATCATCGATACCAGCTCACGCACTCTCGCCTCATCCCGCTCCCTCAATTCAATCAGGAGCCGGCTTGTATCATCAAGCTCTTTCTGAGCCTTTTCCTGGTGGTCTTCCAGGCGCGTATGGATACGCTCATGATCCCTCCATTGCTCATCGTTCGTGAGTTTGAAGGTGTTCCAGCGCTTTTGCTCATCCGCCTGAAAACTATTCCACTCCTGCTTCATCCGCTCATCGGCGAGGCGCTGCATCTCACTCACCTCTGTGATCCGTCGCTCGAGGCGTTCCATCAGGCCTTCGAGCGACTCTCGCAATTGCCTTGCTGCCCGGAAGGTCTCATCATAGGCAGCCAGCTTTTCATTCATCGCAGCTGCGGTCTGCTCGAACTCTGAGAAACGCCCCTCCCATTCGTCCCAACCCTTCTCAAACTCAACCAGCTTCAATTCCTGCCGATCGAAGAACACCCTTTGCCTCTCCTCGCGTTCTTGTTCGCCAGAATTCATTTCAGCCGTCTTGACGTCGATACGTCGAATATCATCGCTCAAAGATTCGAGTTCATGCCGGGCGCTATCAAGCCTCCGCTTGAATTCAGAGAGTTCGTCATCCACCTTCCCCAGCTTAACGTGATCCTTGTTTTGCGAGTCGTTGATTGCTTTAATTTGGATTTGTATTTCCTGCAGCTGCGCTTGTTCTTTTTCCTGGCGTTTTGATATCGCATCTTGCTCCTTGTTCAACCGAGCCTGTTCAGCACGCCGATTCTCCAGGCTTTCATAAAGTTGATCGATGCGTCCAAGTTCACCGCGCAGCTGATCGATGCGTTTAACGATTGCCTCTTGATCAGTCTTTCGCAGCGCCTCGAGGTGCTTTTCTTTCTCCGATCGGCGTGTTTCAGCGACTTCAAACTGGCGGGTGACTTCCTTGCGATGTTTCCCCAGGGCATCATCCATTTTATGAATGCGCGCAGCCAGCGCCGCGACGCGCGAGGTTTCCTCGCTCAAGCTTTCTAGCTGTTTCGCCTGGGAGTTTAATGTCCTCTCTAATTCGCTCAGGCTTTCTTTGATCTCACGCAGCGCTTCGGCATCCTTCAAACGCTGCTCATCGAACCAACTTAAACGCTTTTCGATTCGCTCTGAGTCCATCATCAAGCCCTTCCGGGAAGTTTCGCGCATTATAGCATGGGGTCGAATTGGTCTGGGTTACTGGAAAAGCCGGGTGAGCCCAGCGATTGTCTCGATCACCCAGGGGAACAGAATTTGAGGGAAGAGGCCCAGGAGAACCGTCAGGATCAACCCCCCCAGCATGAAAAGCCG
>JARRJK010000151.1:0-5190 GCA_037379555.1 Anaerolineales bacterium
GCAAGTTGAGATCAGCCGCACCGCCTCCCGTGAACCTCCCCAGATACGCCCGGGCGGCTTCCAGCAGGTACTCCTGGAACTGCAGCCCGACGATGGCCGCCAGCAGCAGGATCAGAGTCGCAGCTGAGATTCGCACCACCCATGGCCGCTGCAATATGACCGGCCTGCGTCCGCTCCACCAGGCCAGCAGCAGCCCGGCCGCCGCTCCGATCCAGCCCCAACCGGCGGGCAGGGCGATCGCCAGTAGAGTGAGCAGCGCCGTACCACTTGCCTCTGGCCGTCCCTTGAATACCACCAGGACACCGGCCAGGCCGAGCACCGCCAACGTGAACAGCCCGATGAACGGATGCCAGGGCCGGCCGAAGGCTATGGCCAGGATGATCAGGGCTGGCAGTGTCAATCCACCCTTGCTCCTCGGGGAGTTTTCTTCATCCCCACGCAGTCGCGGCCGGATCCAGCGCGCCAGCAGCCAGCTGGTCAGCAGCGGGAAGAAGAGCGCCGCCCAGTCGCTGTCGTAGAAGCCGAGCCGGGTGCGGTTATAAAAAGCAGGCGCCAGTCCGATCAGGACCGGCGCCAGGAATGCAGCATAGGGCGCGCCCAGCTCAAAGCACCACAGCGCAGCCGGTACGACTGCCAGCGCCGCCAGGACCGCTGCACCCCAGAACGACAGCTCGGCGGGCGGTGCGGATAGGATCCGTGATGCCAGCCTCAGCAGCACGGCCATCGGCATCGGCTGCGCGATCGAATTGGATCTCTCCGCCCCGGCCACCCAGAAGTAGGCGTCGTTCGTTGCCAGCAGCTGCTCGCCCTGAACAGCCAATTCCGGACGTTCCCAGCGTCGGTACTCGGCTATGCGCAGCCCGACGCTCAGCAGGAAAACGGCCAGGCAGGCTGCCGCAATCATCCAGGCCTGTCTTCGGGTCAACCGATCATCTGCCATTCAGGCATCCTGACGAGGGCATGAACGGATCAAACACCTCGACCCCTCGTGCCGTCCCGGCCGCACTGTGTCGTCCCGGACCAACCGGGGGACTTTTGTGTCGTCCCGAGCGTAGCCGAGGGACCACTGAGATATCGCATCTGAACGCCTGGCTCATGCTGCAACGGCCTGCTTGTGAACATCACGGGGATCCCTCGGTAAAGAACGGCTCGGGAAGGCACCGATAGGATAGGGCCTTCACCCGCCTATTCCGGACACATGCAGGTGGCCGAGGCCGCACCGACGAAGTACGTCCCGCCGGCCGCTTCGCACGCCTCCCGGTCGAGCGTGCTCGTGCACACCGGAGCCACAACCTGCGTCGGGCGGGCCGGCACCGGCAGTACCGGTGCGGTCTCGCCGCCCGTCAAGTCCACCGCCGAGAGCGCGATCCAGCACTGCACCCGGATCTCGTTCACCATCTTCTCGAACTTGCCCCAGGTCCGCTCCGGATTGACGCCGAGCAGCGTCAGCTTGGTCCCGAGCTCGAAGGCGGTCACGTCGTCAAAGACCGGATCCGGCCCCAGCCGGCAGAAGGCGTTCTGCTTCAGCACCCCTTCCGGGATGATCACCTGCAGGTCGGTCGGCGCCACCCGGAACTGGACGTACTTCACATCCTGGTAGAGTCCACCCTGCAGCAGAACAAACTTCAATGTGTAGAGCCCTGGCTGCAATCCGACCAGGTTGAAGCTCTCCGCCGGCAGCAAATTGACCACCTGGTCTGGGCCAACTGTCATATCGAACATACCGACGTTCTTCAGCACGCTCAGATTTTCGTTCTGCAGCACTACATCGACGTGGTAATCACGCGTGGCGGTCGAGATGTTCTTCACGCCGAATCCATACTGCACCTGGTCTCCCAGATCCAGCGCCTTGAACTGCACCCCGAGCAGCGCATCGGCCGGCAGCACACCCCGCAGGTCCTCATAGTAGTAGCCGTCCTCATGCCCGTTCGACCCATCCCAGACCCAGTTCGTGGCTGGCTGGGCGCTTGCGCCATCGATCAGCGCCACCGAACCCTCGAAGCCGTTATCCTTCATCGGATACAGCCACAGCACGCCCCGCCGCTGGTTCTCCGGGCGCGCCGGCGCGTAGAACACCACCGTGTCGATCACCTCAATCTTCGGCCCGCTGAAGCTGTCCATGATCTCCTGGCGGTAGGCCGCCCAGGTCTTGGAGTCGTTCAGCGAGCCGGAGCTGGGATTGTTGAAGTAGTACTCCGTCCCGTTGCTGCCGGTGATGATGCGGCTGTGGCCGGCCAGGCTCGAGCCCCAGGCGACCGGCTGGCGCTGGCCGTTGTGGCCCCAGACGAAGCTCTCGACGTAGGCCTGGAAGGCGTCGAAAAGTGCGTCTGCGAAATCCAAGTCGGGCTCGAAGCCGAACTCAGGATCGAAGGGGTTGAGGTGCTGGAACAGGGCCGCGTTCCAGTTCCAGATGATGACCTCGGCGTTGCCGTTCGAGAAACTCTGCTTGACATTCTCCGGCACGCTGTAACCCCCGGCGCCGAGCAGCCAGTGGAAGAAATAGCCCGTATTGAACGGCTGGCCGGCCTTGCCGGCCAGGTAGTAGTTGCTCGATTCGCCCCACACCGCGCCGAAGCCGCCCACCGGCCAGCTGCCCTGGTGGAAGTTCGCCAGGTCGGTCATCGCCGTCGGGCTGCACCAGGCTGGCGTGCGCTGCTGGTAGGTCGGCACCGCCAGCGGATCGTAAATGCTGACAAGCTGCATCAACGCATCGTGCGCCAGCAGCTTGTACACCTGGTACTTGCCGGCCCCGATCACGGGAAACTGCAGCCCGTTCTCCACCACGTGTACGCCGACGACCGCCGGCGTGCCCTGCGGTGGTTGTGCCCAGGCCAGGTATACCTGGCCCGGCGTGCTGGCTGAGAGCTTGGTCCCATCCTCCAGCGGGACAGTCAGCAGGACCTGTCCGGTCTGCTGCGCATCGCCGTAATCCACGCTGTACTCGGAACTAGCGGCAGACAGCGGGCTGCCGGCGGCAAACGGCGTGCCTTCGCCGGACTGCTCCAGACGGACCTGCGCCTCGCCGCTCAGTGCGCCAGCCGCGATCGCCAGCTCGGCTCCGCCTGGTTCCTGTACGGTCACCGGCTCGGGCGGGTAGACCTCACTGGACGGCTCCTCGGTGGCCGGGGTGGAAGTATCCTGCGGCGGAATCGCTTCTTCCGGCGGTCCACTCTCGGTCAGGCTGCAGGCCAGAATCGCCAGCAGCAGGACGGCTAACACGAGCAGCAGTGCACGTTTGTTCGCAGCTTTCATCTCGGCTCTCCTCGAGCTTTATGGGACCGCCGGCAGCGGCCAGGAATTGGGAAACTATATCGATTGTGACGAAATCCCACAAGCGGAACAAGCCTTTCATGCAGGGCAGGCGCGCTCGCCTTTCCGCAGGTAGCGGCCGTTCATCAATGTAACGAAGATCTCCTATGTTTTGTGACAAGGTTCCAGGATTGTTGAGGCAGTATCGGATCGTCGGAGATTGGAACGCGCTTCGTGTGAGCTGGAGATATGAGGACCAGCACCTTCACGATCTGGGTGCCGGTTCTGCGGCGTGTCCTCACCGGCCGGGGCCGTGTGGCTATGGCACGCTGCGACGTTTTGGCTGTTTCGACGAGCCCGGCCTCGATGGCCTCACTCGAATGCTGTACGAGGTCATTCTGAACCCGGCCCGCACCGGGGCTCTGCTCGCGGCGCGGATCGACTCCCTCAGCGAGCTGTCTCTGGCGCTCGCCGAAGGCATACCCGGTCTGCTACTAACTCCAGGCGTCCGTCAGGCGGAAAGACTCCAGCAACCAGCCAGCTGAACCTGCATCGCCGTGCGGAGCGCAGCACCTCATCCCCGTCCCAGTCGGACCTATCCCACAGCTCATGCACTCGGGGATGGCCCACCAAGCTCCCTGTTAATATGGCTATGCGCAAACGAGCATCCGTTTCCCCGGTCCCGGCGCGCCCCATCCGGAACCTGTTCTCCTTCTCCCCAGCGCGTATCGAATAATTCTGACAAGTGTTGTCTTATTTGGGTTCGACGGAACCCGAACACTCACCTACACCGGTCGTGCCGCCCGAATCATCCGCGCGACAACCGGATCCTGGACCAAGGAGCTACGATGAAGAAACTGCTGACCCTGACGGTGATGACGCTCGCCATCATCCTGGCCGGGTGCGACAAGGGTAATCCCGTCGCCCCGGACGCCAATCTTCCCACGCCGGCCGATCCCGATGCGCAGGTATCGGCATTCTTCACCGGCCGGGTCTGGATCGATGAGAACGGAGATAACCTGTGGGAAGAGGTGGAACCGCCTGTCGCAGGAGCGAAAGTTGAGTTGGTACCCGAAAAAGGGAACGAAACGCTGGCGCAGGAAACGACGACCGGCAGCGACGGCTCGTATCGACTGGGCGGTATCGTCGGTCATGATTATTTCCTCATATTCACCCCGCCGGCGGAAGCCCGCCAGATGCCCTTTGCCATCAAAGGCGCCGGCCCGGATGCCATTGACAGTGATGTCGACGCTGGCGGGCAGACCGATTGGTTCACGCTGGACGAGTCTTTCGACCGGACGCTGTCGGCCGGGTTGAGCAGCCCCGAAGCGCTCGCCGCCAGCCGGACCACGACGGTCGACGACGCCAGCGGGGACTGCCGCCTCCCGGGAAGCGATGAGACCCAACCCTGCCCGGGCGACATCCTGCGCTGCCACATCACCCCGCCGTACGAGTCAGAGCCCGTCCGCTTCAGCTGCGATTTCGGCACGATCGAGGATTTCACCGAGCTGGATCTATATGCAGCCCTTAATTTGGATGGGGATGATGCGACCGGTAAAAGCGAGGGGACACGGCCCGGCGTCGATGCCGAGCTCTTTCTGAACGGAATGGAAGGTCAGGTCTATCTGAACCGTTACGATCCGTCCGGGGCTTTTTCAGGCTCCGAGCGGCTCCCGGCAGAGATCGTAGAGTTGGTACGCACGATGAACGAGGGGGGAAATAACAGCCAGATCGAGATCACGCTGCGCCCGGCCGATGAGTTTACCCTCAAGCTGCTCCCGGAAAGCAAGGTCGGCTTCGTCGTCTTCGACTACCCGCCCGCCGGCGGGAAGCTCTACGACGAGACTGGCATGGTGGCGGGGGCGTTCGCGCCCACGAACTAAGGCGCCTGCGAAGCCCCCAGGGCTGCTCATCCGGACTGGAAACCTGGCGCGGGGTGGG
>JARRJK010000151.1:5279-9765 GCA_037379555.1 Anaerolineales bacterium
CCCCCCGCGCTTCTTCGCCGGGGTCCCGGGAGGCGTCAATTCCTGCCCGATCGAGTTCAGGCTGGCGAGGCCCGCCGCTGCCCGCTCCCGGCCTCAGACGTCCAGGCCGAACCGCGTGAACAGCGCCTCAGGTGCGAAAGCGGCTGCGACCATGCTCGGACCGGTGTGCGCCCCCAGCACAAGCGAGATCCGCCCGGCCGGCAGCCAGTGCACGTGGAAGCGCTCGGTGATCCTCGCCTCCAGCTGCTCCGCCCCCTGCGGGTTGAGGGCGTGCATCACCTGCACCCGCAGCGGGACCTCCCGCCCGAAGAGCTTCTCCATCCCATCGACCAGCGTCTTCAGCGCTCCCTGGAAGGAGCGCGCCTGGCCGCGCTGCTCGTAGATGCCCCGGGCCGTATCCACACCGATGATGGGTTTGATGTTCAGTACCGCAGCCAGCAAGCCGCTCATGTGGCTGATGCGCCCGCCGTGGATCAGGTAGCGCAGCTCCTTCAGTGTGTACAGGCTCTGCGTCGCCCGGCTCATTTCCTCCAGTGCAGCGAGGATGCGCGCTTTCGCCCAGCCAGACGCGGCAGCGCGCGCCGCCAGCAGCACCTGCCAGCCGGCTGCGGCTGAGAGCGTCTTCGTGTCGACGACTGTGACCTGCGCCTCCGGCACCATGTCGGCTGCCGAGCGGGCCGCGTTCACCGTGCCGCTCAATCCGGACGAGATGTGAATGGAAAGAATCTCGGGATCCTTGGGCGCCAGCCGGCGGTAGAGCTCGACGAAGCTCCCAACCGAGGGCTGCGAGGTGGTCGGCAGTTCATCCTGCAAATGGTCGAGCAGGCTGTAGAAGGCAGGCACGTCGAGGTCGGCACCCTCGAGGTAGGTTTGCCCCGCCAGCGAGACGGTGAGCGGGTTAATATGGACCTTCAGCTGTTTGGCCTCGGCCGCTGTCAGGCCGCAATCGGTGCCGCTGTCGGTTACGATCTGCATGGGTATCTGGCCCCAAATTCCGTTCCCTGCCGGGAACGCTCATACCCGCTAGGGCAGCTGAAAATAGCTGTACTGCGTCAGGCAGGTGCCGCCCTGCCAATCGGCGGTGCAGAGGGTGATCGTGCCCAGCGCATTGTCGCCGGATACCACCGGTGAAAGCGGCGCGTGGACGTAGCGCGTCTCGCCCGGCCAGAGCTCGTTGCCGTGCCCGGGCGGGCACACCGGCTTCACCAGGTCTGCGAACGGATGGCGCTCGGCCGCCTTGTAGAGAATCTCGTGCGTATCAAGATCCTCGACCGTCACATAGCCGGACCAGATGCGCTGGCCGCCGGTATTCTGGACGCCGAAGACGACATAGAAAATATCACCACAGCTTTGGAAGCTTTTCACCGAAACTTCGAACCCCACCGCCGGTGTGGGGCTGGGCATGGGTGTGAAGACCGGCAGAGCATCTGTATTCCCATCGATCTGAGCATATTCACCCCAGAGCCAGCATCCTTCGCCCGGTTTTTGAGGATTGGCGATGTACCAGTAGTCCGGCACATCGCCCCGGGCGAGGACTTCGGCGCTGTCCCCGACCGCGAGCACGCCTTCGAAGAGATAGCTGGTCGCCGGTCCCTGCCGGCAGTTGGTGTTTTCGGAAACGCTGATGCGCGGCACCTGGGTCGCCGTAGCGGTCGGCTCAGCCGTCGCGGTCGAAGTCCCTGTGGGAGAGGCCGTCGGCGTCGGTGGCGGCAGGGTTTCCGTTGCCGGCTCCGTAACCGCCATCACGGTTGCCGTCGACGGCTGCTCAGCCGTGCCACAAGCCGAGAGCAGGACCGCGCTGAATCCCAGGCTGATCAGAATTACCGATCCACTGCGCATCATCGTCATCTACCTCCTACATGGACGATCGACGGACGCTGGGCTGGCAGCCGCATTGCCCGTCGATCGCTATCGTATACTCCGTTCTACCTCGTAGATATCTCGACGAAGGTTTGGTTGTGAAATTAACGTTCGCCCAGATGGTTGATGCTCCCCAGGCCGCTGATCGAACGTGAGACCGTGCCCGGCCCGTAGTAATCGACGCTGCCTACGCCGCGAATTGCCAGGTTGAGCTCTTCCCTGGCTGCAACCGTCGCCTTGCCGGCGCCGGTCACCTCCACCCGCGTCTTCTTCGTGGCCATATCAGGCGCGTGGTAGTTGCCCGCGCCGCTGATCGTAACCCATTGGTCGGCGGTCGAACCGGAGAATTCGATCTTACCCGCGCCGCGCAGATCGACGTCCAGCTGCTCAGTCTGCAGATCGTGCCCAATGATCTCGCCCGCCCCGCCCAGCACGATCGCCAGGCGTTCGCTCTGGATGCCGTCGATCCGCACGCGTGCCGCGCCGAGGATGTCCAGCGCGTTCAAATCCTTGACCACCAGCGTGTATTTAATCGGGATGCGCGTGAAGCTGGTCGACAGGGCAAAGTTCAATTTATCGAGCCAGCTTGCGCCGATGAAGATATCAAGCGTATCCCCGCGCACGATGGTCTGGATCGCATCCAGGATCTCCTGCTCTGAATCGATTGTCAGCGACTCCTCATCACCCATCGAGACGATCAATTCGCCATAGTCGCGCAGCCGCACACGATTGAAATCGTGTACATCTCGCTTCTCGGTAACCATCTTTTCTGAACTCATGGACCTTCCCTCCCGGATATGCCGCCGGCGCTGATGTGCGCGGCCTGCCCCGATCGGCCAAATCATACTCCGGAGCGCGCAGTACGTACAGGTGGAGCGCGGGGTATCTACTCCGCGCCGCTCAGCCTCGGGTTCCCTGCCGCTCGCGCTCGCAGACGGTAGTTCTCGGCTCCTTCCTCAACCAGCTCAAAATCGAGTTCAACCTCTCCCGCCCCTGCCTGACGCGCGGCCTCCGCAGCTTCTCTCCCCAGCATGCGGCGAGCGTATTCCATCGCACTCTCGAGACGCGGGAACCGCCGCTGTTCCTCCCCCAGGCGCACGGTGTAACCGACCAGGTGCATGCCGTGCAGTGCGGGGAGGATCCAGGCCTCCTCCGTCGCCGTCACGCTCCCGGCCACCGCGCCGATCGCGTTGGCGACACCGAAGTTCGGAGGCAACAGCAGTTTGGCCTTCAAAGCCTGCGCGACCGCCGGCAGGTAGATGCCGGCCGGCGCGCCGATCCCGATGATCGGGATCTTGAGGAAGATGCTCGATCCGAGGTAGGGATGCGCAGGCTTCAGGTTTTCGTCGAACAGCCATGCGCCATGCGAGCGCGGACCGACGTATTCGATGCCTCTCTCGGCCGCATGCCCGCTCAAGTAGCTGACGATCTCCTCGACGATCCGGTCGCGGATGCCAAGCTTAACCCGGGCGTCGAGCTCCTCGACGGAGATGTTCATCAAGCGGGCGAAGAATCCCGCTGCGCTGCGCGCCGCCCCCGCATCCCAGGGCGCATATTCACCACTCACGTGCAGCAGATCGGTCGGCGTCAGCGCGGCCCGCCCGATGATCTCCTCCTTGATCAAACGCGCCCCGCCCAGCTGGAGCGGGTGCAGCAGCTCCAGCCGCTCAAGGATCGTCGGCAGCGGCAGCGGGTGTTGGCGCAGCATTTCGATCACTTTCACCGCCCGCGAGTCATCCAGCCTCCCTACCGGTTCGCGGTTCAAGAACCAGTACTGCAGGAAATCCGTTGACGGACGTTTTCCTCCGGCCTGTGCCAGCGAGCGCACACTCTGAGCGACGAACGGATCCCGGCTCGCCAGGTAGGCCAGCGGAACGACCCGCGCCGGTCCGATCGACAGCCGCCCCTCAACATCGATCTCGAGCAGGCTGTCGCCACCCAGGCCGATCGATCGCACCTCCGCTGCACGGATCGAGGTGTTGTACGGCCCGACCGAGGTACCCGCTTCAGACACCCTGACCCTGCCGCCGTCGACGATCGCCAGATCGGTCGTCGTCCCGCCGATATCGATCACCAGCGCTTGGTCGATCCCGGCCAGAAAGCGCGCGCCGATGGCGCTGGCCGCCGGCCCGGAATGCACCGTCTCGACCGGCTTGCGGCTTGCGGCTTCGGCGTTCATCAGCGCCCCGTCGCCGCGCATGATCATCAGCGGCGCACGCACGCCGCGCTCGGTCAGTGACTCCTGCATGGAGCGGATGAAACCCTGCAGGATGGAAAGCAGCGTGGCGTTGAGCGTTGCCGTTGCCGCCCGCTGGATGGAGTTCAGCCGGGTCGAGAGCTGGTGGCCGAGCACGATTGGGTGCTGGACCAAACTCTCGATCAGCTCCCCTGCACGCAGTTCATGTTCGGCGTTGAAGGGACTGAAATATCCCGAGATAGCGAACGCCTCCACCCTGTCTTCATAGGCTTTCACGAGTTCTCGCAGCCGGTCCAGGTCGAGGGGCGCATTTTCTTCGCCGTTAAGGCGGTGCCCGCCGCGAATGTATTCATAATGGGCCGTGGCGAAGTTTGCGCTCAGGTTGAAACGCCGGACAAGCTCCGGATCGTAGCCGAGCAGGAAGAGAGC
>JARRJK010000152.1:0-5171 GCA_037379555.1 Anaerolineales bacterium
CCGAGCGTCTTGAGGAGGCCGAAAAAGCGGGAGCGCAGATCGTCGAAAGCCCTCGGGCGGCGGCCGAGGCGAGCGAGGTCATCATCACCATGCTGCCCGATTCGCCCGACGTGGAATCGGTCGTGATGGGAAGCGGTGGCATCCTGGAAGGCGTGCGCTCCAGCCAGATCTACATCGACATGAGCACCATCTCGCCGGCGGTATCAGTCCGGCTGGCGAAGGAGCTGGCGAAGAAAGACGTTGACAGCCTGGACGCCCCGGTCAGCGGCGGGGAAGTCGGTGCGGTCAACGGCACGCTGTCGATCATGGTCGGCGGCGAAGCGGCGGTGCTCGAGCGGGTCCGTCCAATCCTGGAGGCGGTCGGCAAGACGATCACCCTGTGCGGGGGGCATGGGGCCGGCCAGACCGTGAAAGCCTGCAACCAGATCCAGGTGGCGATGAACATCGTCGGCATGTCAGAGGCCTTCACGCTGGCAGCGAAAGCCGGCGTGGACCCGGCGGTTGTCCTGCAGGTGCTTAGCGGCGGGTATGCGCAGTGCCGGGTGATGGACGTGCGCGGGCCGAAAGTGGTCGCCGGGGATTTCGCGCCCGGATTCAAGGCCCGCTTCCACCACAAGGACCTGAACATCGCCCTGCAGACGGCGAACGAGTTCTCCTCTCCTCTCCCGGCTACGGCGCTGGTGCAGCAGCTCTTCAACGCACTGCTCGCGGCCGGGGATGGCGACCGGGATCACACGGCGTTGATCAAGGTGGTGGCGGACCTGGCGAAGGGGTAATGCCCCGTATATCGAACACCTGTCGGTCGACGCCAGGTGGGTGAACCCGTCCGCAACGCCGCGCCCGACCCGCTTATACCGATCGACGCCGGCCTCCCGGATGCAGTGACTCCTGCAGTCGGTCCAGGAAGCTTCGATGCCCTTTGCCGCTCAACCCCAGGTGCTCATACACCCGCAGCTTGGCCCAGTCGTTAATGAACATCCAGACCAGGCAGTAGACCCAGACCAGTCCGATGTAGCTCCATGGAATGGGCGTCACCAGGATGCCGAACCCAACGATCGCCGCGGCCGTGACCTGTGTCGCCAGAACGGCGAAGAGCAGGATCGGCGCCGGAAACGGCCGGCTGAAGAAGGAATGCTTGGTGCGCGTGATGAACAGCGTCAGGTGCCCCGCCACGGCCAGCTTGATGTAGATGAGTGACTGGATCTGATCCTGCCCCAGATGCAGGACGAGTTTCGCGATCACCAAAACCCCGAACGTCTGCACCACGCCGATCAGCCCCAGTGTCGTTGACAGGGTGAGCACGCGCCGCATATCCCAGCGTATGGGCTTGGGATCCAGCCAGGTGTTGTCGAAGGCGATCGTCATGATCGGCAGGTCATTCAGCAGCGCCAGCAAGATGATCATGATGGTGGTGATGGGATAGAAGTTGAAGATCGTCATCGACAGGACGACGAAGATCATAATGCGGATGGTTTCCGTGATGCGGTAGATGGAGTAGCTGTTCATGCGCTCGAAAATCTTGCGCGCTTCTTCGACGGCTTTCACGAGCACGGACAGCCCGGGGGCGGTTAGCACCAGGTCCGAGGCGGAGCGAGCGGCGTCCGTTGCCCCGCTGACCGCGACGCCGGCGTTGGCCTGTTTGAGCGCGGGCGCGTCGTTCACGCCATCGCCCGTCATGCCGACGATGTGGCCCTGGTCCTGCAGCGCATGGACGATGTCATACTTGTGTTCGGGGAAAACCTCGGCGAAACCATCGGCGCGCTCGACCTGTTCGATGGCTTTCTTCGAGATGGGCTTCTCGCCGCCGCCTTCGTCGAACAGGTCTTTGGCTACGTAGATGCTGGTGCCCAATCCCAGCTCGGAACTGATGCTCCTGGCGATAGCCACATTGTCGCCCGTAACCATCTTGACCTGAATGCCGTGCTCCTTGGCGCGCTGAATCGTGTCGGCCGAGTCATCACGCGGCGGATCGTACAACGGCAGGATCCCGAGGAACATCCAATGGTCATCCTCACTGCGGGCCACGCCCAGCGTGCGGTAGCCTTTCTGCGCAAATTCATCGACCTTCGCATTGGCCTGCCGGGTTATGTCCTGCTCGGGCTTGCACAGTTCGAGAATGACCTGCGGCGCGCCCTTGGTCACCTTGAACGTCTTGCCGTCAGGTCCTTTAACGGCCGCCTCGGTCCGTTTGCTGACCGGGTCGAAGGGCACGAACTTCTGCTGTTCATAGCTCTTCAGGCTGTCCTTGTTCTCCAGGCCCGCCAGGACGGCCAGATCGATCGCATCCCGATCCTCCTCCTTGGAAGCCAGCGCTCCTACCCGGATGATCTCCTGCGCATCATCCGTTCCAAAGAGCGCCGGGTCGCCCAGGGTAAGCTTGTTCTGCGTCAGTGTGCCGGTCTTGTCCGAACAGAGAATATCGACCCCGGCCATCTCCTCGATCGCTTCAAGCCGGGTCACGATGGCCTTGAAGCGCGTCAGCGAGCGGGCGCCGATCGCCATCGTCATCGACAGCACGGCCGGCAGGGCGACCGGGATGGCGGCGACAACGAGGATCAGCGCAAACTGGACGATGGTCAGGAAGCTCTCACCCCGGAAGAGCATCACCAGGATCAGCGCCGCCGCCAGGAACAGGCTGATGTAGATCAGGTAATCGCCGATGGTGAGCACGGCTTTCTGGAAGTGAGAGGCCGATTTGGCCGAGGAGACCAGCCCGGCGGTGCGGCCGAAATAGGTGTTGGCGCCGGTGGCGCCTACGATGGCTACCATCTCTCCCTGCTGCACGACCGACCCGGAATAGGCCGCATCGCCGGTTTTCTTATCGACAGGGAGCGATTCGCCGGTAAGCGCCGATTCATCAATACTCAGGTACTCGCCATCGGCCAGCCTGACATCCGCCGGCACGAGGTCCCCCAGACGCAGGCGAACCACATCGCCCGGCACCAGGTTGATGGCGTCGATCTCCTGCCACGCGCCGTCTCGCCGCACTCGCGCCTTCGGCGCGAGCTGCTTTTTCAATTCCTCGACGGCGTTCGCCGCCTGGTATTCATGCCAGAATCCCACCAGCGCGTTCACCAGCAGCATAATGCCGATGATGATCAGGTCGACCCAATGCCCGAGAATGGCCGACAGCACCGCCGCCACCTCGATCATCCAGGGTATCGGGCCCCAGAAGTAGGAGAGGAATTGGAGGATCGGGTTGACCTTCTCTTCCTCGATCGTGTTGCGGCCGTACTGCTCCAGCCTGCGCTCGGCCTCTGCCTGGGACAACCCTCCCAGGGTGGTGTTCAGCTGGCGCTGAAGCTCATCCAGCGAGAGCTTCTCGACCGAGGTGCCGGGTTTGTTCTCGGGGGAGGATGAATTCTTCTTCGTCTTCGAATCGTTGTTCCTCGCCATAACTACCTTTCCTCATCATGAGTCCATCGCTCGATCAGCAGCCGCGAGGACTCATGCCTTTTCATAGAACGTCATTTACGGGGCGTCAGGGACAATCTGCGTGCCGGCTTCGCCCTGCAGGACGGCGAGGGCCTCATCAAGGGCGCCAACCCTGCCCTCGATCGTTAATAAAACATTTCACGATCTCAGCCTACAGTACCGTGTCGCCAGCGTCCTTAATCCTTGATAAGGACAACCTAATGGACAGTTAATGCGAATGGGGATCGAGGGGTGTGTGAGCGGAATGTTGTCGAGGAAGAGTCCGCAGCCGGCTTCAAGGGCCACTCCCAGCACAGGGACCTGAACATCATCCTGCCGTTACGCTCCCGGCTGCCCATCCTGCTCGCGCTGATTTCTATCGGCACGGAATCCTTCGAGGGCACGAACCTGCGGCAAGCCGGGCTGGTCCTTGAAGCGGATCCGGAGTTGGAGCGCTGCCTGCATTCCTGCTCCCCGCAGGGGACCTCCAGCGTCTAGCTTGTGATCGAGGTCACCGAGGGCTGGGTCATCGTCCAGCTTCGCACCTCACCATCGCGGAAAGGCAGATCCGTTTCCCCGGGCTCCAGGGTGATTGGCATCGGCATCCCACCACCCCCGCCGCAGGCTTGAATCTGCAACTGCATCGTGTGAACGGAGGTATTTTCCGGTGGGAGTTGATCGCCACGAATAAGCGATCGCGCTCTACGTTCCCTCAAGGGGCGTGGCAAGGACTTTAAACAAGCACCCGGGATGGCCGATAAGCATCGGCACACTCCTCCGGTATGTCTCATACTCCGAACCAAATTTCTCGGCCAGCTCTTTTTCTTCAACCAGGACCAGGAACCCCAGGATCCAGAACCACTGCGGGACCGTGATGAAGAGGAAGGATCCCATGTGGCCCAGGGCAAGTCCAAGCGAGATCATGAAGATGCCGATAAAAAAGTGGTGGGGATGGCGAACACATTGGTAGAGATCATCGGTGATCAAGCGTGTGGTGCAGCCCCACACCTCCGGTTTGCCTTTGAGACTCAGCAGTCTGCCGGTCCGCTTCAGAGGAAAGTGTGCGATCAGCATGCCCCCAAGTCCTGCGAGCCGCAGCCAGATGGGGAAGGACCTTGTGTGCAGCAGGCTATCGGTGAGCAGGCCGGCGATCACCGTGGTAGCGGTGAGTAAAAGCCACAGGATAAGTCGTACCCTGCATACGGACATCGATCAAAACTCCTTCGCTTTCAATCTGGTCAACATCACTGAGATGACAGGTTGCTTCCCCGGGTGAAGATCAGCACAATGAATCCTGGACTGCTCAGGGTCCAACGACGATCACCCGTCCCGCCCCGGCTTCGATGAAGTCGTCCCCGTATTCATCCTTGAACATCTGGATCGCCCGCTCACCGGTGCAGTGGCACGGCGCGACCTGTTCAACCCCCAGCCGCCTGAACGCGCTCAATATGGACTCAAGCTGCGTCTCGCTCTTATCGCCTAGATGGAACCCGCCCAGCACAAGATATACCGGCTTGTTGAAGAGCGCGATGGCTCGTTCAACGATCGACACCACGCCAGGGTGGGCACAGCCCGTGATGATCACCAACCCTTGAGGTATCGTGACGACCAGCGCCTGCTCACGGATGCTGCTACCCAGTTCGCCGGTCGTATATACAGCCTCGCCGATCGGCTGCCCCATACCTACCTCCACGACAGCCGTCTGCTGTGAGATGCTGCGTTTGAAGCTTGTAGGGAAGGACGGCGGCACGTAAACT
>JARRJK010000153.1:0-854 GCA_037379555.1 Anaerolineales bacterium
CATGCCCTCCAGACTCGTGATCACGGAGTACATGTCGTCCATTCTACTCCCTGCTAACTCTTCGATTTGCTTCTTGCTCTGGTTTTCGGGCAGCTCCGCAATTGCTCGGACCCCCCTGACAAATTCCGCAGTTTGAAATGTGCTGAACAATTCAAGCGCTGATTCGCGTTCTCTTGATTGCCTGAAGTGTCGGAGCTCTATCCCGGCAAAGAACAAACCACTCACAACGGCGATCAGCGAGAACACGTCAACTACATATGAGAGATCCATTGTGTCTCCTTTTGATTGTGAGAAGCAGATTCAACGAGGCAACTCTACGACAATCTCGAGCGCCGGAGGATATTTTTCCAGCGACACTCCCATCTCCCTGTGACCGGTTCATCGAAACCAAACTGCGCCTTTACCCCGCGCTGCATCAGTGCAGCGATTCTTCAGACACCGTTGAGGCCAGGCCCTCTCTTGCGAGCCGTCAGGCGGCGGCTTGTTCCCATTCTCCCATCGCTTCCCACAGCTCCACTGCGCCCCCTCTTCTCTCGGGCAGGACCGTGATTGATGGAGAAGGGCTGAAGGTCCACTACAACGGATCCCTATCATAGTGTGGTGTGAAAGAGCTTGTCTCCCTGATTCCCACTCAACTCCGGGATTCCATCCGGGATACCAACCCAATCCAGCTCGAACAGTATGGGTTCTGCTGAGCCTTCTAAAGGATCCGTCTCCCAATGCCGCCAAGGCTGAGATGGAACCGCCTCCGATACGGCTAAATGAAAATATTGGCGATGGATGGTCCTGCTGCTTCCATCAATCGGACACATGTCATGCTTTTTGGTGCCAAGGAAGCCGACAACCTGTAAACT
>JARRJK010000153.1:868-14243 GCA_037379555.1 Anaerolineales bacterium
GCCAGGCCGGTTTTTTAAACGCCTCCCGCAATACGGCGCTCCCTAAATCCTCACCACCTTTAATTGTGCCACATGGAATCTGCACGCCTGCTTCGGGAAATTCCACATTTGTGATTGCCAGGAGCTCTTTCTTATTCGTTATAGATGCGGCTGCTTTATGAACGACTTCATTCATATGAAAGGCCCGGTGCCTTGCAGCTCCGAGCGGAGGCGCCGAGGATCCCGCATAGGTCTGGATTTCTACGGTCCGGTACCTGTTCCTCGGATTTCCAATCACGCTGCCTGCCACCGTGTTTGATCACCTGCTGTTCCACGCCATTTGCTAGCCCGCAAATTGCCGGCGTATTCCCACGACAGAGGCGATCTTGAGCATGCGCTGTTGGGCGGCGTTTGGATTATGAGCAGCTTGAGGGTCAAGGCGATCTCAATCCTTGACGCACCGGATCCCGAGTTTATAGGCTGAGAAGTCGGGAGTGTTCTGGCCGCGCTTGACACTGCGCACATTAGTGGGCAGATCAAACCAGCTTCCGCCTCGTGATACCAGGAGCTGTCCTGATTGCGGCCCTCCCGGATTTTCTTGTTGCCTTCCCTGGTATGCTCCGTACCAATCCGTTACCCATTCGCGGACATTGCCCGCCATATCCAGCGCTCCACACCAACTCGCTCCGGAAGGGTAACTTCCCACCGGTGCGGTATCGGGATAGCCATCATCGAACGCTTCATCGGCGATTCCAAGCTCACAGCTTGCGTCACAGTAGTTCAGTCGTGTTCCGTCAAAGGTGTTTCCCCACGGAAAAATCCTGCTTTCCGGCCCTCGTGCCGCATACTCCCATTCGGCCTCAGTCGGTAACCGGGCCCCGACCCAGCTGCAGTAAGCCGCAGCTTGCTCCCAACCGACCCATATCACCGGATAATCATCGTAGGCACTCTCGCCATAATATATGGCGCGGGTAAAAGATTCTTTCTCCACCGGCGGGGTGCAGACGCCGGCCTCCACGCAGCGCTCGTACTGCTTGTTGGTCACTTCTATCCGGTCAATCCAGAAGCCCTCCAGGATGACTGCGTGCGCGGGTGTTTCATCAGCAAACTCAGATGGAAAGCAAATCGCGCCTTCCCCAAATATGCGAACGCCGTCTTCCTCACATAATTGGACGCTGTACTTAATCTGATCGTCGGTACTGCCCATCACGAACTCGCCGCGCGGTGCATAGACCATGACCGCGTGATCAGCAGGCCGGATCCAGGTATCGCCCAGAGACTGGCCGTCAGGTACTGAGTTCACGCTGGGTGTTGGCTTCAATTCTGCCTCGGTCAGGGGCTTTGCAGCCGTTTGAGAGGGTTGTCGGCTCGTTGGGATTGAAGTAGGCGCAGCACCCGGCGATGTACATCCCGTTATGAATGCAACGGTCAATGAAAGTGCAAGAAACCTTTGTTGAGCATGCATAGCTTTTTCTCCGAATTTCTCACATATCCGTTTGTCCGGTCGACCAGCACAGGCTTCGAACTGTATAGGTCCATGTCTTTGATGGGAAGACGCCGGGGGGCCTCCATCCGGCTGGACTTCCCAGCCCAGCCTCCGCTGCATCGGATGGAAGTTACGCCGCGCCGTTGTGTCAAAATATACCTGTCAGAATCGCGGCCTGTCTCATCTACCAATGAAAGATCGTCTCCAACAAGGCGTCAAGAAGCAATACCTGATTCGGTCTCCTTCATCTTTCCGATCTTGCCAAGGTGCGTATGGCCGAAACTGTCGCTGAACTTCAAACCATACCCGAACACACCATCAAGGCTTGAATGCGCAAGCAAGATCACGCCAATCAGAGGGACCATGGGTAAAGAACTGTAGATGCCAAGCATGAAAAGGAGGAGCGCCAGAGCCCGGAAGTGGAAGAAATAGTAGATTATCGCTCCCAGCTTGCTATCTCGAATGTACCCGATCATGCTCAGGTCGGGCACGAACAAGAGCAATGGAAACAGCCACCATGAAAAACCCAAAGTAGAAACCATGTAGATCGAAAAAAGGAAGAACCCGGACTCTTCAAGCCGCAAGATTGCCTTCATACCCACTTCTCAAAATCGTCACTGTCAGGTTGCGCTACCTGAGGATAACTCCAAGTGAGGCTCTCCCACCCGCGAGGCATTGGTCGGAGTATCATTTGGCGATTAGCTGCCTTCACCAACAACTATTCATTAATTATTTGAATGCCTATTATGACCAGCATTAATAGACCCACACTCCAAATGCCGACAACAATCATCAATCCCTTTTGCCTTAGCGACTCGTCTTCTACTAAAGCTGATTCCGCCTTGATCCTTGCCTCTTGCATCACTTCAACCGGTATCAATCTCAGTGCAAGCGCGAGTCCAAGGGGGGTAACAATCAAATCATCAAGATATCCAAGCACAGGAATGAAGTCTGGAATCAGGTCGATTGGGCTGAAGGTGTGAAGTACGACAAAAGCAATTAATGCTTTTACATACCAGGGGACACGAGGATCTCGGTAAGCAAAATATAAGGCATACGTCTCGTTCTTGAGATGCTTCGCCCAGCTTTTCAAACGCTCGAACATGTCCAAGAATCTCTATCGCAATGCATAGGTCTCATTCAATCGAGATATCCGCCGAACGCCTTCGAGCTGAGTCGCCGGGGCGCGCTCCGTCCTGCCCCCGATCCATCCCGAGCATACAACATTCATCCCAAACTCGCCCAGCATCCCCGGTTCGTTCCCGTGAGATGTCAGGCCGCTTCTCGATTGAGCGATCTTCTTTACAGCAGTCGTGGGCCTCGTGTCTTGAGAAGTGGACGATCTTACGGAATTCGAAGCCTGCTGAGCTTATCGGGCGGCAAGATATAAACCAGGATCGGTTGACTCTTTCCCTTCAATTCAAGCCGGCGGGTTTCCAGCTGGCCAAGATTCATACCCGCAGCGGTGTAGGCCGCCTCGCTGATCAGTATTTCGCCTTGACGCGCCCGGGTAGACAGCCGCGCTGCCGTGTTGGCCGTGTCCCCCAGAACTGTGATGTCTGTCGCTCCCTCATCGGAACCTATCGATCCCACGAAAGCTGTCCCGGTATGGACTCCCACTCCAATCGGGATCCACGGCCCTTCGGGCCGGGCGTGTCCTGTAGCTCTCAGGATCTCCTGCGCAGATTCAACAGCTCGGCGCGCATGCGCCGGTCCAGCAAAGCCTGGCACATACATAGCTGCCACCTGGTCGCCCACGATTTTATCAATCAAAGCGTCCGATCTGACCATGATGGTCGTCGCTGTCTTGTAGAGACGATCTATCAGCTTACTGTACGCTACGGGACTCATGTTTTCGGCGAGCGCAGTAGAGCCACGCACATCGGCAAAGAGCAAGGACAGTTCGACCTCTGCTCCGCCCTGATGCGTCCTCGCAAACTGCTCACAGACATTGCTGCAGATGCTCGGATTCAAGTTCGAAGGCTGCTTTCCATAGCCCAGCCTTGCAACGATGCTTCCAGGGCCCCGAAATGGGGCATAGCAATTCTTGCATCTGGGGGTTCCGGGCAGAAGACGGAAGAAGACTCTCTGGCGTCGTTCCTTCTCAAACTCCCCGGTTGTCAGGTATCTTCTCCAGAGCTCCTCAACCGTCGGATTGTGCTCCGCAGAGCTATCCATCTACAACCTCCATTGGTGCATAGTCGCCCGCCCGGTTGTTTCTACTTGGCCCGAATGGCAGTCCCCAGACAAGTTCATCACGTTTTTTTATATTCACCGCTCGGCGTAGGAGGCCTTGCAGCCTGCCGGCCCGGATCTGCGTAATCCCACGTTCTGGATGGAAACATCCAATATTCGCTATAGCAACGTCCCATATTCTATAGGGGGAGGTCCAATACATTTTATGGGAAGGTGCCCGGATACGCCCATCCGCCTGGAGTTCCGGCTCCACATCTCGCCCCCTCGATTGGAAAGCTATCCGCACCACCGGTCGTCTCCAGCTAGAGCTTGGGCGGCTTAATTCGTTGTGGAGGCTTGCTTGCCAGGGACATCCTCATTGGGGAAACACCAGTTGGCCAACAAGCAGCAACGTCGTGAGTCCTCCGATTGTGGTAGATAAATAAACTAAAAAAGCATTCTCCTTGTGCTTGAAAATAGCCAGGATACCTATGATGAAGGCCGAGATGCCTGCTGCCATACCAGCGAGCATCGCGAGCGCCAGCAACGGCCTCGCGGTGACGTCCGCCAGAAGATTTCTTCCGGCCGGGACTGACTCGTAGAGAGAGCTTGAAAATGATAGACCGATGACAAACAATATCGGCATCGCTACGATAAGACCGATCGCCCACACGCCTTGTTTGGTTCTTGGCAGGATTCTCCAGGATCTTCCTAACACGCCAACCTCCTTCGGGATAACAGCCCTTCGATCACGCCACCGCCTACCGGCTTCTAGTAACGCTGCCGGGGTTCTCGATCTGGCCTGGATTGCTCATGATCGGCACTCGCTCCCCGCGTACAAAATGCGCCGCACCGTTGATCCAGATGTGGCTGTGCGAGCATCCGCTCTGCATGTTCGCCGCAAGATCCACAGTCGCCTCTCGCTAAACGTTAGCCAGACTGGCTTACGGCGGGTTTTCTCGCCCTGATATGCAGGAAGTACGAAACGACTTGCGCGTCCTGCAAGCCAGGGCACTCCTGTACTTGTTCATCTGTTGGCCGGGGCTCATTCACTCTCTCGATGATCAATCCGGCGTCCAGCAGCGCGTTGATCCACTGGCTTATTGTCCGCGTAAATCGCGGTATCCGCATTAAGGGAAACCCATCCTTCGCTGCTTGAGAAGCAGGTTTGTTAAACTCTATCATTTCACCATTAAGGTTCCGGAAGTAATCCCCGACTTCGATCGCGAAGGTCAGGCCTTCCCTGTTGCGTAAATTTACCCGATGCGCGGTGTCGAAACAGGGATGAGATATCGAGAACTGAACGAAACCTGACGGCCGGAGTACCCGGGCGATCTCCATTAAGACATCTTCGATCTCGGGAATATCCATAAAACTCATAAAGCCTGTCGCAAAGTCGAACGTTATCTCGGAAAAAGGTAGCCGGACGGCACTTGCCACGCCGTAGTCAATCATAAGCCGTTCGGGAGGAATCTCCGCTGCATGATGGACGAACACCTCGGATATATCGATGGCAGCCATGACGGCACCACGCCCAGCCAGCAGCCGGGTGTTGTATCCCTCCCCGCACCCAATATCGAGCCCCTGCAATCCGCGGACATCCGGAAGAAAGTCCATGAACGCAGGTGTGTTGAAGTGATCCCGATAAAAGTCATACCCCGCCCGGGCCATCGCGGTCCAGGTCGAGGCGATCTTGTTCCAATGTTGCCCCACTTCCCTGTGGTCCATCGGATCATCCTCGCTTCTGTCCAGCCAGCCGCTTTGAGCCCGGATTTCCTGCATGCTTGTTGGGAAAATCCCATGTTCTGTATGGGAACGTCCCATGTTCTGTATGGGAACGTCCCGAGTATTTATGGAAAGGCGCCCGGTGACGACCACCCACCTGGACTGCCTGGTCCCACCTCCTACTTTATAGAATAGGTATCAGGCCATGTCGTTCATCCCGTTATCTGTACGCGAAAGTCCACCCTGCCTGTTCTTTCCAGGGTTTCTAGCCGGCGGCATCAAAGATCAGGTGACGTCGACTAAAAGGTTTCCAGCCTTTGCATTCGAGGCTCGCAACCATGAAATGACCGATCCAGTCGCAATGGCATACACAAGGACAACAAGAAGGAAGGAAATTACGCCAGAAAAATAGATCAGGTTGGAGGCTAGAATCAGACCAAACCCCAACCCCAGCCCAACCGCGCTGCTGAACATCCAAACGAATGACCTGGCAAAGTGAGGCCTGAGGAACAACCATTGAATCAATCCCACCAGCAGGCCGAGGATTAGATAACCGGCCGTCAATGCTAAAACCGATTCATCGCCGCCAAGAAATTCCCAAATTCCGCCGGCGATTGGGCTGTTTAAGACTGCCAAGGCGGTAGGCAGAGCAACGGGAACTGTGAGGATCCACAGGAATGAAATCGGAGCAACTCGACGCAAGATCATCCATTGAGCAAAGCCAATCGGAAGTCCGATGATCAGAGATGACACCAGCATTCCGGAGTGGAAGGGAATAAGCGGAGGGATGAAAGATAACGCATAGGCGGCTGCAACTCCCAGCAAGTTGGCAATAGACCAACCCAGGATCACAACCCGTGGTTCAGAATGATTTTGTGTCATTGGATGCCCCTAATTCCTTCAACAACGTCATGTATATAGCACATGCGTCTTGAACGCCACCTGACAACATCGGGCTGCCAGTGCCTGATTTGAAGCCCATGTATCTACTGAGGAGGCGCCAGGTCACGCCTATCCGCGTGGACCTCCCGGTCTCACCAGCTGCTCTCCGAAGGCGGAGCACCCCGCTTGCTCCCTAAGCACAAGCGAAGCAATCCCGTGGACCGCCTTGAAGGCCGCGCCGTCCTGCGTTCTGTGGGTGGGTTGCCTGCGGCGGGATGGTAGCCTGGACCACATGCTCAACCAGGATCTTCTGAAACCTCCCACCCCAACTTGTCCTTAAAACCATCAAAGCATGTTTGGCAGATCCAATAGTATTGATCTTCAGTGCAATAGCCCTCATGAAGGATACCAGGCAGATCCTGGGACATGAATTTTGCAAAACAGAAAACGCAGTGATCGTGATCCCAACGCTCACTTTTTGGCGTGTAGGTTCGCCAGATTAACCTGACTCCCTTTAGATATTTCATTTGATTCGTGAGACGCCAATCGTTATCCATGATGTGACCTTATACACGCATACTTACAACCTTGAGCAGCGGAGCTGCGAGTAAATAGCAGGATGTGCTGGGGGACGCCTTCCGATCGGTACCTCCCACTCCATCTCAGCCTCTCGACATGATGTCGCGCTATATCGTTCATCCCGATGTACAAACGAGATCAACCACCCTGCGTACTCTTCCAGGGTCGCTGATCGACTCCTCGATTCGTTGGCCCACTGATCGCTTCCTGGAGCACTAACTCACCAGGGCAACCGTAAGAAAAGTAAAGATCGAAATGTCACTCAAGAAATGAATCCACCAGGTCCAGAACAACCCGCGCGTCTCCAGCATGCCTTTACCCAAAATCCAACCCATGAAGATCGAAAGGATTCCGCCCACGATCCCGCCAGGTGTACCAAAGTAGTGAGCAATACCAAAGAAGAAAGCCGATATCCAGAGGGCTTGCATGCTTCCGACCGCCGGCTCGAGTGTCGCCAGCATCGGTGACCGGAACGTAATTTCCTCGTTCAACGCATTCAGGGCAGCGTAGAACAGAATAGACGGCAGGACAGGCACCACTCGTAGCCAGACGTTGCTACTCGGGCGGATGGAAAAGTACTGGAAAAGCGTCAATGCAGCAGCGATGTAAATTGACCACTGCAAACCAAACCGATACCAGGGATCGGGTTTGGGAAAACCAAGCAGCGGAACCGGCGTTATCGGAGCTCCAAGATTTCCCCGTGTCAGGAAGAACTCACGGCGTCGATAACCCATAGCCAGTAGTGTAACGATCATCCCAAATGAAACAGCCAGTTTCCCTGTCTGCTCAGCTTGCATACGCTGGTCGAAAACATTGTTGCCAAACACCGCTTGCAGAGCAGGCCAGGAAAAATTCAGTCGCACGCGCAGCTCCATCAAACCAAAGAATGCAAACATGGCGAAGAAGAAATGGCGCATTTGGCGGAACGGTTTCCAAAAACAAGCGATCAGGCACAAGGCTAGCAGCAGGCCCGCCTTAGCATAGGTTAGCCATGATGGAATTCCGCCGGCCAGCTTATCAAAGCCAATGTCGGGAACTGTGCTTACAAGAATCGTTACAACCCATGCTGCAATGGCTAATTTGCGGTTGCTCATCGGAGCAGGAAATGAAGAATCCAATCGGTGTACTCCTGTCTTGTTGTTGAATGAGGATAGAGTTCAGCTACCCGACAACAGTCCCGAGTTAATCGGCTTCGCATCGTTACCACACATGATTTTCGCACATTCCACGGCGTTCGGTCCAGCGACAGGCTGGGCAGTCAGCATTATCGGCTGGAATGTTGAGCCCTATCCTCTTTCTTCTGGCAGATACTGAAGAGATTTATCCGCATACGGCAGCAGGCTCCCTCCACTAGGTCATATCGAGACTTTCAATCGCTCCTGCTAGATCCTGAAAGCCCTGCACAGCCGCAAGTGAGCAAAGTAGATATCGAAGGTCAGACTCGGATGCCTGGGGTTCAGCCAGCAGGTCGGCGATGAGGGGTATCGCATCATGGGCGGAGGCCCGCCATTCATCCACGATCTCTGCCGAAGCTGAGCGCATTGTCGAGCTGTCCACGGGCAGCCTGGCTTACTGTGTACTGATGGCACAGCTCTTGAACCAAGTCGTCATACCACTGATCCAAGGGCTCACCCTTCCCCGCTCGATCAAGCAGTGTGGCAACATGGGTTCCATCTTCGTAATTCGCGCCGTACTCAGCCCAGCGCGAGTCTGACAGATGAAGCATTGCTCACCTCCAGCTGCCCAATGGTCTCGAGCGAATCGGCTGAGGCCAACCGCAGCCCTGTCCCGTACCATTCTGCGCATACAGCAATCACACCAGGTTTGCCCTGCACCGGTCGCGCTGTGTGATCTTTGCAGAGTCTACCGGCCCGTTCCAGCGAGGCGTTGGGTAGTGATACGAAATCTATGCTCTTATTTACTCAGTGTCCAATCCGGTATCCAGTTCAGGAGTTGACGCGTTTGGGAGGTATTGATCTTTGATCGCTTTCATTGTTTCAGTGAAGTACTCTTCAACCTGTGCACGTTTGGTTTCAATCTCGTCAACACTTCCAACAAACCAAAGCGGTTCAACACGCTGGACGACTTCCGGTGGAAGATCCACTGCTGCATAACGTGGTCCAAAACCGAAGCGATCTGGGCAATGACGGATGCGAAGTAGAGTTAGAAGAGGAAAGAGAGTATGGGAGTAATAGAACACTATGGCTCCAATTGGATTGCCCCGCAGGAGATCCTTCTTAACAAGGCATTGGAATAGAGGGAATTTATCCGATAGCTGCCGCAGTTTGTCGGTGATGAGTTTTCCGTGTGCATTTCGATCCAATGATGTCTGTTTAGCCTCCCCCGTTTTGTCAAATATGATCTTGTGCACACCGTGACGCTCGTATTCGTTGAGCTGGTTCGGACTCGAACGGCGCATCACCGCAAGATCAACCAGGCGATACTCACCGGCATCACGCAATCGATAGAATACTTGTTCATGCCCATGCCATGTTGGCTGGGGAACTACAAAGCGTATATCAACAGGGCTTAGGGTTAACAGAGCCTCATCGACACAATCAATGGTATTCGATACAGCCTCGTCATCGACAAGCAACTGCAAATCAATGTCAGACCACTGATTTTCTCTATCCCACGCTGCGGATCCACCTTCCCACATCGCGATAACAAAGGGCAGGGGCTCAACTGCGGCATAGATCGCATTTATGATTTCATCACGGTCAAGTTCATTCAAAACGTTCTCTTCCTTCTGGTTACCTCCCATCAGCCCCGAGCGGCGGAATTCTGCGTTCTGTGCAGGGATCAACTTGCATTAAACGTTAACCTGACCCGAATAGAAGAAAATACAGACCATGATCACTTGCCCACAGGTTGGCAATTCCAAGCAAGATCGCCAGAATGATCATCGTTATCATGCGTGCCGGGATCGGCTTCGGCAATACCCATGGATCGTCAGGATTTGATGCATAGTAGCCAGCGATGACCAGCAGCACTGGGCCCAACATGGCGAGTTCCGGATAGAATCGTCCACTCGAAAGAATCATTCGCGCATTCAGCCAGAAGAGAAGAATTCCAAACAGCAGGGTAATTGCCACAACACCAATGCGCCTTGACCTGACTGCTTCCTGACTGACTTTCGTTGGGTCGGCATCTGCAATCGATAAGCCCGTTTCGACATTCATCCCATCAATGTAGAGCTCAGGCGTGAAGTTAAAGCCCGTCGAACGTGTTGCGATGATGCATTCATGACCTTTGATATCAAAGCGATGTTTTGTTCCAGGATCCCATTGAATTCTGCGTTGCTCTTTGGGAATCTCGATCGAATTGCCGTCTACCAGGATCTTCCTTCTGTAGGTTATTGGGCTTTGCCTAAACTCAACCTTGTGTGATCGATTGTCGAGCGTAAATTCCCAGGTCTTCTTCGCCATGCGTCTTAATCCTTGAAATCTAACGTATGAATTGACAGTGGCTCAGTCATGCTGTCGGCTTCGAGCGGCGGAGTCCCAGGTTCCATCTGGGAAAGTTCTAAGTTTTGGAGGAGGAAGGCGCCGGGGCTACCCCATCGGCCAGGAATTCCTGAAACGAATCCCCGCGCCTTCGCCTGCAAATCGCACAGCATCCCCGTTTGGTTCACCGGTACTGTATCAGGACACGGGTTACACATTGTTATCGAGACATCGATTAAACTCGGCTGGCCAGGTCAACCTGCTTCATCGCCACCGGCACTCTCGACACAATATCCTGAATGCGGTTCTCCCGCAAATCATACCGTCCGATCTGGTAGGTACAGAAGAACAGGTCATAGACCCCGTCATCGACTTGCTCTAAGCCCACATCGTCATCCTGCAGGACGTTGCTCACAAACAGCTGATGGCCAAACACACGGATTGTCCCACCCCGGCTCACCCGCCGCACCAGGGAGTGCCCTGGAAAGTCATAGGTCTCAATCTTTTTCTGGAAGCCCCGCTCCGAAGATTGGTAGAGCTCCGCCGGGCACTTCATGTCGATCGCTTCGTGGGGGACGCTCCCGATTGAAGTCCTCCCGGAAAACATCGAACTTCCGCTGCTGCCCTCTCAGGCTGCTCGCCGGATGGATCGTCGCGTCCTGCTTCCGTGTCCGGTGCATGCGCGCGTGCACCCTGTTCTGCTGGGGCTCCCCCGGCTCGCTCAGCTCTGGATAGATCCCCAGCTTACAAACGATACCGAGAGCAGCGAGGTCCTGGCCAATGCGTTCGATGCAAACGGCACCCCATGATCCGTCCGGATCCCTTTCGGAAGGCCAGTTGCTCCGAAATGACGCCGGAAATGCGCCCTGGTGCGCTCCAGCGGGCTCGCTGGATGGGCGTCCATACCCAGGATGAACCGGCTGGACCGGTCGTTTACCGTGAGCGGGAAGCAGTACCTCCCGTTCTTCAACCGGAACTGCCCCTTATCGTCCGCTGGCCAGATGGCGTTGGGCTCCGCCGCCTTCGTCTGCGGACACCCAGGATGAGCTCATCGGCACCGGCGCTTCGGTTTGTGTGCTTCTCGCGCAGTGCAACAATCTCCGCCGCCACTGCAGGATCCCTCTGCGACGGGCAGCTTTTCGATCGACGTAATTGCTCCTCAAGGCCGGGCGGGCCCTGCTCGAGATATCGGTTAATCCACTTGGTGCTGTTTTACGGGTGATGCTGAACCTTCGCGCTAACTCCGTGATGGAGTAGTAGTTCAGCAGATAATCCTCGATGAAACGCTGTTATTGCTCGCTCACGGGAACACCTTCCCAGGGCATCGTTCCACCTGCTCTCCCCTGAAATGTCGCAAATGTCCTTAGAATTTGTGTTACCGATGTCCCTAGAATTTTCTGTTACCTATGTCCCCGTTTGGTTCACCGCACCGACCCAATAGACTGCAGGGTTATCTGCAGGTAGTCCTCTCCACATTTTATCGAGCACAATAACGAATAGCATGAAAACAAAGAGAAGTATGAGGGCACCCAATGAACCTGTGAGAAAAGTGGTCGCGGTGTTCATGGCTGGATGAAGCAGCGCGGTGACTAAGATGCTTCCCTTTGTGCGGTTAAAGATCCACGTGAAAATTACCGTGACCAATAGAATCAGGCCCCATTCAACCAACGTATCAGAAACACTTTTGGCCTCGATTCCCCCAAACCTGCCCGGTGCATGCCAGACGGCCCAAATTACCCCGAGGATTAGACTCGATACGAGGGGGCTGAACTTTGCCTCGAGTCTCGGTAAGGCAAATCCACGCCATCCAGGTTCCTCTGAAAGTCCTCCATAGATGATGCCATAGAGGAAGGTGATGATCACCATCCCGGGCAGCTTGACATTTACGGGATAGCTGACATATGGAGCTTCCATTCCCAGGGCACGGCTCAAGACATTTCCCAAGAGCCAAATCGCAGGGAATAAAAAAGCGACAGGAGATAGTAACCATAGGCGCCCCTCGGCTTAATGTAGGTGCGAAGATGAGCTCTTACACCCGGGATTGTGGAATAAGCAGAAGAAGCAACAAATGCCGGCAGTAACCCAGTTATCACACTTACGGCAGCCAAAAGGGTGGACCATTGCATATGTTGATTTACGGTTAGCTCTAGAATGATGATCACACTGGCAAGCAGCCACATTACGATAAATGCAATCACTGCGGGTTTGCGGCTGCCCTGACTCGGACGCGGCTTGAGGATAGCCGACAGCCCGATACTTGCCAGTGCAGGCGCAAAGACCCCCAAGCTGATCAGAGGCGCCAAACCTTTTTGCCCGCCAAGATAAAGCGGTTGGATGGAAATCAATAGTCCCCATGTGATGGCATAGGTCAGGACAAAGTACGCTATTAGCTGATGCCGTTTGAGATACCCAATGAGGTTGCTCATTTTTATTCATCTTTTCTCTATGGGCCTGCCCAACAAACTCGTACTGCGAAGGCCAGCGTTCCGTTCTGCGCCCCCGCAGTGCAACAGAGGGGCTTTGTGGGAAGGCGCTGGGGGACGCCCATCCGCCTGGCTGTCCAGGCCTCACAACCCTCACCATCGCTTGCGAATCGCTCCGCATCGTTCGCCCTGCATGTTCTTAGCAGGATCCCCAGTCGCCTCCAGCGAGATGTTAGGCATCACAGTGCGGACGGAGAGGTGTCGAATGGTATCTCCTCAGATCGTCTCGAAATCAAGGACCATCACTCTCGAAGCAGGGCTTGGTGAAGTGTTTCCATTGTTTGGGCCCGTCCGAGAGATGGACTGGGCCGAGGGCTGGAACCCCAAGATTCTCACAGGTGATCCCGATCATGTCGCGGAGCACATGGTTTTTGAGACAGAAAGCGGCCATCCCGAGGACAGGAATCCTGCCACGTGGATCGTGTCGAAGTATGATCCCGACCGAGCCCACATTGAGTACACCGTCTACACCCAGAAGCGGCTATGGTGGATAACGGTCAGCTGTCGAGCGCACGAGGGTGCGACTACGACCGAAGCGACTATCGAATACACGTACCTCGGTCTTGATGAGGACGCGAATCGGCACAACCGGGATGCGCTCAAGAGGATGTTTCGCCACG
>JARRJK010000154.1:0-5075 GCA_037379555.1 Anaerolineales bacterium
AATGTCTCCGGCCACTTCCGGATAGAAATCCACCATCTTCTGATCAGCACCAGACAGGCAGCCTTGTTCAATGGCGATGCCAACTAGGGCCGATGTAATACTCTTCGTCACTGACTGAAGTCGGTCCTTCTGACCGATTGCACCATCGTTGAAGTAGTCTTCGGCTACTAGGTAACCGTTCTTGACAATCAGTAGGCTGTAGAGAGTTTCCAGTTCAGCTGCATCTAGATAGGTCTCGGCCACAAGCCGAGAATCAAGTCCCTGTTCACTTGGTGTGGATACCGGCCAGTCATCTCGAATGAGGGGAGTGTAGTCAACCGACTCTAGATCCTCTTGTGAAGGACCGCAAGAGACCAAGATTGGTGTGATCAGAATGGCAATGGTTAGTATCACATGGTATGGGCGACGATGAGTTGATTGCTTCACATGAAGTCCCTTCTTGAGATTTCCTTGCCTGGAAATCAGACGGACGCCTCAATTCGCTAGTGGCTGGCTAACAGTCTCGAGCTGCAAAGTCCTACGTTCTATGTAGGAAGGCGCCTGGGCTTTCCCCATCTCTTGCTCCCCAATTTAGCAAATTAGCTTCATTGCATGCAAATCGCGGCGCATACCAGGTCGCCTCCAGCGAGTTGTTAGGCCCCATCAACTTTCGCCAAAAACATTCCTGTAGACTTCGTCACAGAGAAAACGCCCTCTTCGTCCATCTCGGATAGTATCGCCGCTCGTAGCCTGGACCTCATGTGCGATGATGCGAACACCTCAGTTGCATTGCCGGGAAATGAGAGAACATATTCTTCAAGCTTGCTCGGATCCGTAATTCGCAGATCGTCTTCGTACTCAATCCATTGAACATCATCGAAAAACTCGCTCAATAGTGCTTGACCGTTCTCCTTCATGAACGAGGACGAGGACGAACCACACGCATCACGGCTGCCAAAGATGAGTTCATCGCTAAGATTATGTACCAGCTCTCGAACCTCCTTCATATGTTCCTCACCATTGGTGGCAGCAAGGAGGTACCCTGATCGATCAAGAACTCTGCGAATTTCCTTTACCGCGTCTCGCATATTGGGAATGTGATAGACCATATGGTGAGCCGTCACGATCCTGAATAATCGGTCCGGAAATGGAAGGAACTGACCATCAATTACAGCATAGTGCATGTTCAAAGAGAGGGCTTTGGTTCGCTCTCGAGCCTCAAAGAGCATTCCGGGCGAGATATCGGAGACTACCACATTCCAATGGTCCGGGATCCGATCTTGATTCTTGAGCCAGACGTAGGCAGGACCCGAACCTAACTCCAAGATCCTTCCATTGGCCAGCCGAAGAAGATGGTCAAATTCCCAACGATGAAGTCCCCGCTTATTAACGCTAAACAAATCATGCAGCGTTGCCCTCGCGTTTAGATTGCTGCTATCTAAATATTGTTCAGAGCGAAGCTTCTGGAAATAGGATTCTGTCATTGTTTAAATCTGGAGGCCGATTGCAATTGTATGGGGCCTAACGCCTTGAGCTGAGCGGCCGGGGATTTCACCGCCGGCTGCCAACCCTGCCTGCCCTACACTTGCACCAGCAAACCCGCCAGCATCCCTGGTCCGCCCCAGTGATTTGTTAGGCAGGTAAGGATTCAACTTCAATCATTCTGTGAACTCAAAGCTGATATTGGTAATACGACCACGCCAATACGGTTTCGGACCCTCTGGTAACACCCAATATACCTCCCCCTCAAGTGGGACCAGTATCCCATCGACTCGTTCGTAATTGCTCCATCGGCCTTCCCACGGCGTAGGAACGATCTCATCTCCAACCGCACGACCGCGCGTTTTGGCACGCACCGATTCAATCAAACCATTCCTATCAAAGCGAAACAGCATCGATACAGAGTTCTCACCGTCCCTCAGGGTAGCTTGGGCAGAGGTATCGTCCACTGCTTCCCAATGGACACTTTGGCTTGGAAGTAGCGCCGTCGGATACCAAGCGCTTTCGGCAAAGAAACGCATGAATTCGCCTTCAGCGGCTTCAGGCGTGCCGCGCATCTCTGCCATTGTTATCAGACCGAATAGGGACGCATGAAGGATACCTTCTCTCTTCACATACGCATCATGCACGCGCACTGAAATGCCTGGCAGCATTGCGATTCGCGCATCCCAAAGAAAACCAGGGGGGCTTGTAACGACGTATTGATCTGCAGTAAACGGCCTCCATTGGTCTGCGCTCTCATCCATATTGAAGGTACCCGCTTGCTCCAACCTGACAGCCTCGATTACTGGCTGACCATCTTCCAGTACGCTACGGAAGAAGCGCTGAACAGGCGCCGGCAGATCATCCAACTCCTCAGAGTAGTATGTCTCGACTTCGAGGGGAACGCTTGCCACTTCCAGCTTTGTTTGCATCGCTTCCGTAGCGGATTGCCATTGCCTATTGCCGTAAACGAGCGCAATGGCAGTGACGAAAATCAATCCGAGAACTATGAACAGCAGCATCTTCAACCTCTTTTCGTTTCGTTGCTCCTTCCTGCCTAACAACCTCGAGCTGAGCTGCCGGGGGACGCGTCCTGGCCAGGAATTCCCGCCGCAACACCCCGCTCCATCACCTGCAAATCGCGCAGCATCCTCGCGAGGCACACTCTTGAGTGCCGGCAGCTCCTGCGAGACGTTAGCCGGCGATTATTTCATTCAATCCCTCGATAAGAAGACTAATCTCTTCCAGGTCCACTCGGCCGATCCTCTCCCCCAGGCGTGAAGTTGATAGTGTTCTTATCTGACTGATCTTTGCCCATGATTTCTTAGGCAGATCTCCGCTACTAAGTTCATGCGTAAGCGGAAAGCCAGCCTTCTGGGGCTGGCTAGTAATTGCTATTGCGATCACCGTTCCCGATCGCTCATTGAACACGTCATGACTAATAATGACTACAGGACGATGGCCTGCCTGCTCGTGCCCTCGAACAGGATTTAAATCCGCCCAGTAGATATCGCCTCTTAATATTCGGGCCATTCAGGTAAGTCCCCCTCAAGACCTTCTTCGGCCAGAGCCTGTTCATACTTCGGATCTAGCTTTGCGGATTCACGCGCCAGGCGCGTGTGTTCAACTTTCTCCAATTGCTCTTCCACGGCTTCCTCGACAGCGTTGCTGCGGCTTGAGTACCGACCTTGCGCAACAAGACGATCGAGCCTAGATAAAAGATCTCGTTCAATCGTCACAGCAACCTTTTCTTTTGGCATAATCACCTCTGGTATGATACATTATCATACCTTTGACTTGGTTGGCAACATCGAAATCGCCGTGCTAGCAGCCTCGAGCTGAGCTGCCGGGGTTCACTATCCGGCTTGGATTTCTCATTCCCGGTATCTGGTCCCTGGCCTGCAAATTGCTCCGCACCGTCCGCCCTGTATGTTCTGAGCAGGGTCCCCGGTCAGCTCCTGCGAGACGTTAGGCGGCGGCATGTGGGGAGTCAGCGGGATGCAATTCAGCCGACCTTCCATCGAAGAAGTCCAGCCACATATGGCCAGTGGTAATGTGGACATCTGGATGAATCGCAGCAAATGTGCGAAGGCTGTCGAAATGTGGGCCCAGCGCTAGGCGCACCAGCCAGCGCGGAGCGTAGTCTTCAAGTGCAACAGGGCCAGCGTCTGCGACGTGGAAGTGCCATCCTGTCGGAGTTCGAATCGCGATCCCGCAATGGCCCCGAGTATGCCCGTGCAGCGGTACGAGCCACATGTCGGGGTGAAACGGCAAACGGGCGGCTGGGAGGCCAAGCCATGACTCGGATCCGACGCGGTATGTTTCGAAGTGAGGCCCGTGAGCGATATGACGGCGCACGTAAGCCAAGTCGGTGATATGACGTGGCCCGTCCTTGAAGGCTTGGAGTTCTCTTTGGTAGACGTGGACCGTAGCGTCGGGAAAGTCGGGGAGGCCACCGCAGTGATCGAAATGCATGTGGCTAAGAACCACGTGACGGACCTCTTGAGGGTTGAACCCAAGACGAGCGACCTGTCGGATAGCTGCTTCTTGGGAGTCCATGGGTACCTTCGTGATGACCTGGAACACACGGAGGATGCCTGGTGGACGAAGATAGTCGTCAAGGCCAGGGCCAGTATCGATCAAGACAAGCCCTTGATCGGTGCTGACCAGGAGGCAAAGGGTGCCTGTGTGCCAATCGCTCGGGAAGCGGGCACAGCAAGTGAAGCAGTTGAGAAAGTGGATGTTCATGGATGAATAGGGACCTCCGTCGACCACTTTGAGCCGTGACGTGATGGATTGGCCGCTATCTAACAGCCTCGAGCTGAGCTGCCCCGCAACAATCCCCCGCCGCTTTATCACGCCGTGCGCGGGGTCCGCTCCAGCGAGTTGTTAGGCAGCGACAGGAAGGTCCTACTGGCTGCTCCTCACGCTGACCCTCTTCGATATCCCGACCACAATCCCAATGAGAAGCAGCCCAAAGCTCCCGGCCACAAAGATCCACTTCGCCATTGTGAATACTGAAGCCAACCAATCCAAAACCGCTGTTGAGCTCGGGTAGCGGGAAATTACCAGCGAGGTTGAGATATTTTCGAGATAGTCTAACATCACTGCCAAGATCGGCGCCAAATTGGCTCGCTGCCATATGGCTTCATCCGAAAACGCGTCGCGAAAAGCCCAGCTAATCCCCGCAGCAAGGAAGAACCCATAAACTAGTGGCCAAACAAGATCGAAAGTGAACCTTGCTCTAATGTATGCCTGCCTGCCCTCCGCACCGTAACTTTTGGCCATTTGATAGAGCTCATCTGGCGAGTAATAGAATGACATATCGGGAGAGCCAGCTATCCCAGTCGTCGATTCCGACTTAGAGGATTGACCAGGAAGGACTAATGCCGTGAAAAGCAGAAATATGAGCAGGGACGCGACTGCTATCCAGCCATTTGATACTCGTTGTAACCAATCGGATACAGTACGCCACATCAATCGTTTCCTAACACCATAGCCGCGGTTCGCCGCCTAACAGCTTTGAGCTGAGCTGCCGGGGTTCGCTACCTGGCATGGATTTCTCCGCCCCGGCACTCGCCACATCGCCTGCAAATCGCGCTGCATCCTCGCGA
>JARRJK010000155.1:0-8133 GCA_037379555.1 Anaerolineales bacterium
ATCGGGCTCGCATGATTTAATTTAGGTTTTCGGCCTCACTGCGCTTCATGCGGCTGCACAGTAAACAGCATCTTCCGATTTTCCGGCCCATGGAAGCAACCAGCTACCCACCTGGTCTAGCAACCCAGCCGGGGTCTGGCCGCCGCCAGGCGCGACCATGTACTGCGCCGCGTGACATTCGGTCGAGGGGTGGTGGTTTGAGATGGCAGGGAGATGTCGGCGAAGCGATGGGAGTCCGTCATGGCGCTGCCGGTCTGAAAGTAAAAATCCCGCACTTCATGCGGGATCTGAACCTATATTCCAGGTGCGCCGTACAGGAATCGAACCTGTAACCTTGGGCTTAAAAGGCCCCTGCTCTGCCAATTGAGCTAACGGCGCTCCCGGCGATTGTAACATCCTGCGCACACGAGCGTCAACGAATCCCGGAAAATCAGCCTTTTCTCTGCTTATTCTTAACATAAGTACACATTTTTCAGTCTATAATGTTGCGTATGGCCGCCCACCTCTACTTTTCCCCGCACCTGGACGACGCCGTCTTCTCGTGCGGAGGCCTGATGGCGATGCAGGACGGCCGCGGCGAGCCGATCTCAATCCTGACCGCGTTCGCCGGCGACCCGCCCGACTGGCGCATCACGCCTTTTGCCGCCGAACTGCACGCCCGCTGGGGCAAGCCCGGCCCGCCGATCGCCGTCCGCCGGGCGGAGGACCGCCTTGCCGCTGGACGCCTGGGCGCCTCGGTCGTGCACCTTGACCTGCTGGAGGCGATCTACCGCAAGGGGGATGCGGACCAGCCTCTGTACCCGGATCGAGAGGCGATCTTCGGTGATGCCGACGTGCAGGATGCTGATACGCTCAACAGCCTGATCGAATCGCTGGCTGGCCTGGACCTGGAGAGCGCCCGCCTGTACTGCCCGCTGGGCATCGGAGGCCATGTCGATCACCGTCTGCTGCGCTTGGCGGCCGAGGCGCTGCGCCGACCTCTGACGTACTATCGCGAATTCCCATACGCCACCCGGGGCGAGTCAATTCCGGAGGAACTGGGTATGCCGGCCGGCATCTGGCGCACCTATCCGCTGACCGACGAGTCGCTGGCGGCATGGGGCGATGCGATCCTCGAATATGGCACCCAGCTCTCGACGTTCTGGTCAGACGAGGATCAGCTGTTCGCGGAACTGCGCGATTTCATGGACGAGTTGGGCGGGATCGAGCTGCTGGAAGCGGATCTTTAAATACCCCGGAAACTAACCAAAGTTGTCTGGACAGTGGGTCCAATGTATGCTATGATCCGCACATCCAGAGACAGTCGTGGGCTGAGAGGATCGCTCTCAGTCTTTTTCATCCCGGCCCAGGTTGGCCGGGTGGCATATAGGTAAGTTGGGGAATGTGATGAGCAATCAGGCAGTATATCTCACCGCCGAAGGCATGAAGAAGCTCGAAGAAGAGCTCGAGCACCTGCGCAACGTGCGCCGGCAGGAAGTCGCCGTGCGCCTGCGCGAAGCGATGGAAGACGGTGAGCTGATCGACAACGCCGAATATGAAGCCGCCAAGAACGAGCAGGCTTTCGTCGAGGGCCGCATCCTCGAGCTGGACCGCATGCTCTCACAGGCGAAGATCATTGAGCACAAAGGCAAGGCCGACCAGGTCGAGATCGGCGCCACGGTCGTCATCAAGGAAGGCAATAGGAAGCCCGAGACCTATACCATTGTCGGCGCAGCCGAGGCTAATCCTAAGCAGGGCTTGATCTCGAACGAATCGCCGCTCGGCCAGGCGCTGCTTGGTAAGAAGATCGACGATCTGGTCGAGGTCAAGGCCCCGGACGGGACGCTGAAATTCCGCATCGTCAAGATCAAGTAAGATCGCAATCTTTCACCCAAGCGCCCCGCCGGTCTGAGACCACGGGGCGTTTTTCGTGTACACTACGGGCCGTGGCCAGAATGGCTCCGGGCTGATAAGGCAGGATTTGGAATCATGTCACCACTGGACGAACTTGAGCGCGTACGCCAGGAGAAACTCGAGCGGCTGCGCCAGCAAGGGATCGAACCCTATCCGCGCCAGGTCGTGCGCACGCATACCAACGCCGCCGCGATCGAGGCTTTCGAAGTACAAGAGGCGCAGGAGGACGAGAGACCGATCGAAGTGGCTGTTGCCGGCCGCCTGCGGTCGGTGCGCGAGATGGGCAAGATCACCTTCGCACACGTCGAGGACGGCACCGGCCAGCTTCAGCTGTTCCTGCAGCTGAACGAACTGGGCGACGAAAAGATGGCGCTCTTCTCTGAATTGTTCGACCTGGGCGACTTCATGCAGGCGCGCGGGACGATGTTCCGCACGCGTGCTGGTGAAGTCACCCTGCGGGTGGAGAATTTCGAGATGTTGGCGAAAGCCCTCGCACCGTTACCGGCGGCAAAGGAGGAGCTTGTCGACGGCGAGCGCGTGGTGCACAGCGCCTTCGCCGATCAGGAGGCTCGCTACCGCCAGCGCTACGCCGACCTGGCCGTTAATTCGGATGTACGAGCGGTGTTCGAGACCCGGGCGCAGATCATCCGCGCCTTGCGGGCGTTCCTCGATGGACGTGGCTTCCTGGAGGTCGAGACGCCGATCCTGCAGCCGATCTATGGCGGCGCGGCGGCGACGCCCTTCGTCACGCACCACAACCAACTGCACCAGGACTTGTACCTGCGCATTTCCTTCGAGCTCTACCTTAAACGGCTGCTCGTGGGTGGCTATGAAGCAGTCTATGAAATCGGGCGCGATTTCCGCAACGAGGGCGTGTCTTTCAAACACAATCCGGAATTCACCCAGCTCGAGTTCTACAAGGCTTACGCCGATTACCGTGACGTGATGGAGATCACCGAGCAGATGATCTCCAGCGTGGCTGAAGCCGTGCTCGGTTCGACGACGGTCGCCTACCGCGGGCAGGATATTGAGCTCGCGCCGCCGTGGAAGCGGATGAAGTTGAGCGAGGCGATTGTGTCCGAAACCGGCATCGATATCGACGCCCACCCGGACGCCGAGGGACTGCGCGCGGCGATGCGGGCGAAAGGCTTCGATGCGCCGGCCGAGGCCAGCCGGGGGAAGCTGATCGATGGATTGCTCGGGAGCCAGGTCGAACCGAAGATGATCCAGCCCATCTTTCTTTATGACTACCCGCGCGACATCTCACCGCTGGCAAAGAGTCTGCCGGAGGATCCGGATACGGTTGAGCGCTTCGAAGGGTTTGCAGGCGGCATGGAGCTGTGCAACGCGTTTACAGAGCTTAACGATCCCGCCGAACAGGAGCAGCGCTTCCTCGAGATGGGACGCGCCTACGCTGCCGATGACGAAGAGCGGCACCCGATGGACGAGGATTACCTGCGGGCGATGCGTTATGGGATGCCGCCGAAGATGTTTTTCAGCTCATCCTGCCGGTCAAGGTTCTGTCGGTGCGGTCGGTAGGGCAGCCTCTCGCTCAAACTCCACAGCAGGATCGTAAGCCCGAGGATGGAGAGGAACCCGGCCGCACAGAATGCGAGCGGACTGATGGCGTTGATGGCGAGGACGGCCCAAGCACCCGCTGCGAGCATGACGGCGCCGATGACTTCACGCCAGCGCAGCTTCATCATGTCCTCCACGAGGTGCGGATACGCCTTATGCGTGTCCTGCACCCCTTTCATTTTACAGCGATTTTCTTCAGGCTCAGGCGCGGTTTCCTGCCCCGGGGGGATGCCAGCCGAGCGACTTGCGGATGACGGCGTAGCGCGAGAGCAGGTGCACCAGCGGTATTGAGCGGCGGCCTCGGACCTCGGCTTTTGACAGCCCCGACCGGAAGCTCTGCGCGTCGACGAAAGCCGGCATCGAGAGGTAGGCCTGCCCGACTTCACCCGCGAAGTGGGCATCCGAGCCGGCCGTGCCCGCCAGGCCGCTTTCCCCGGCCAGCGCGGCCGCCCGGTTGTTCGGCTCGTCAGACCAGCAGCGGGCGTTGAAAACTTCCAGGGCATCAAGCAGCGGGAGCAGAGCTTCGAGCGTGCCCGGCGCCCAGCGGCAGCCGCGCGTCAGGTCGAAGGGGTGGGAGACGCTGATGACCGCCCCCTGATCTTTCAGCCGCTGGACGACCTCCTGCGGGGGCAGGCCGGAAGGGATCTCCTCCTGCATGAAGTATCCCAGGATCTCCCCTTCAGTTGTGAGGATCTCTTCGCCCACGATCACGCGCGCAGGATCAAGGCGGGCCGCCTCGAGCGCGCCGGCGATCGAGTTGTGGTCCGTGACCGCCACCAGGTCGATGCCGCGCCGGTCACAGGCCCTTAGAAGCGCCTCTGGCGACATGAGCGAATCCTTGGAGTGATAGGTATGACAATGCATTTCGACGTTGAGCGTCTTCATGAAGCCTCGTATTCACCCCGCTGGAGTGGGGAGGCGGCATCCGGTGCCGCTGGCGAACTCGCTTCGAGCAAGAGCCAATCGCGCGCCCTGGTCCAGACCGCCAGGCCCAGCCCGACGCCGAACCAAAGCGTGGCGAAGCGGATGATGAGCGTCGCCGCCGCCGCAGTACCGGTTTCCATCCTGAGCAGCAGCGTGAGCATGCCGGTGATACTGAGCTCAGCCGCGCCGAGCCCGCCGGGCAGGGTTGAGACGGCGCCGATCACTGTGGAAAAGGCAAGCGTGAACACCGCGATCGAAAGCGTATCCATACCGGGTGCGGCGCCCAGCCCGGTCAGAACGAGGTAGAAACCAAGGCCTTCACCAAGCCAGGCGACGGTGCCGAGCGCAACGGCGATGACCGTCGTGCGCGGACGGAACAGGGTGTAGGCGCCCTCGTAGAATTCAAGCAGGTGTGCGCTGAACCTGCCCACGAGCGGAAGCCGTGATAGTTGTCCCAGGATCCAGAGCGCAAGCGGTCGGATCTGGGAGATAAGCACGGCCAGCACCAGCAGCCCCAGCACACTGGCGAACGCCGGCCAGTAGCGCGGATAGGAGATCACCCCCAGCGTGGAGAGGGCCAGCACGGCCAGCCCATCACTGAGGCGCTCGGCTAGTACGACCGTCACGCCGCGTGCGACTGGTGTGCCCGATTCCTGCTGGAGCCAGACGGCCTTCAGCGCTTCGCCGACCTTGCCCGGAGTGACAGCCAGCGGGAATCCGGCTACGAACAGCTTCAAACTGCGCCGCCAGCCGATGCTGCGCACGCCGATCTGTCGAAGATAGTAGTGCCACTTGAGGAAGCGCAGCGTGTAGTTAAAGAGTGTGCCGCCCAGGATGAGCGGAAGCAGGATCCATTTGAAGTCTTCGAGCTGGTCGCCGACCTGACGGATATCGCTGAAGAGCGCCAGGGCCAGGATGACTAGGAAGCCGAAGGCCAGACCGCCCAGCAGCCGGCGGCGCAGGGTGGGGCTCATGGATTGCGGAGGATGCGTATTCCGGCGATGGCCAGCACGGTCAGAAGCGTCAGTCCAACGACAGCCTGGCGGACAGTCTTCGGTTCCATGCCGGGCATGACGACCCCTCCGTCTCCATACTCACGAAAGAGCCTGCCCCAGCGGGTGTTGAGCGCCCGCTCGACCCGCTTCCGTCCCACGAAGGGATACCAGTAGACATTGTGGTAGAAGTTGCTGGCGAAGTACGACCACGGGACCAGCGGGCTCTGCAGTAGCAGTTTCTCGAATGGTTTGAGCGGACCGTGATAAATTAGCTTCTGGCCCCAGCTGGCGAAGGTGTCCTCCTGCTTGAAGCCCCAATCGGGCTCTGCCTCGATATCGTAACCGGCGATCTGGATCTGGCTCGGGTCGCCGATCCCCAGGCCGAGTTCATGTGCCCTGCGAATGAAGCGGATCTGCATCGGGTCGAAGCCCTGCAATTTAGCAGAGACCGCATCGATTGCAACCTGGTCCGCCGAAGCCAGCAGGATATCCTTCTCATGCCAGCGCATGGCGCGCGGGCCGGGTCCGTCACCGGCGAAGGTGCCGTCCATCACGGCGAACAGTCCTGGATGGATCTGGCGCTGGATCATCAGCAGGTCGACGAGTGTGTCGTGGATTACGGCGTGCGTCCAATGGCGGTTGCGGTGCAGCAGACCGCCGAAGGCGTTCTTCATCGCACCGGTGATTGTTGTGAAAACGTGGGTTTTAACCGTCGGCAGGTGGATCATGTTCATGCCGACGATCGCCTTGGGGATAAAGACGCCATCCGGGTAGACCTTATCGAGCACCAGGAACTCATGATCCTTCGGGATGTACTCGAACCACTCGAAGTCCTCTTCGTAGAGGTATTCGCAGGGTATGTTGTATTTATCGGTGACGAAACGGTGCTTATTGTTCGCCTCGCCGACGCTGGTATCGACGACGACCGTATCGTTGTGCACTCCCACCAGATCCTTGTAGCCAGCGGCTTGCAAGGCCCGGATCACGCCTTCGATCTGCCAGGGCGTTGACGAGCACGCGGGATACCATGTCTGCCAGGAGATGTTGATCTTGAGTCCGGTGCGAACATCCTTCGGCAGCGCGGCTTCGTAATCCGCAAGCTTCATCACATGCTGGATATCGTCCAGAATGCTCTCCGGATGGGTCTTCAAAACGGCGACTTTACCTTTGCCAGGAAACGATGCCATGCGCACCTCCTCGAGCTGAACCCATTCTATCGCACGCGGGGAAGCGCGTGAAGTGAACCCCAGGGACCATCCATCGCGGGAGCTTACAGAGCGATGGCTGGCTCGTGCTACAATTAGCTGCGATGCAAGAAGAACGCACCGATCCCGTCACAGACATGGAGAAGATGCAGCGCAGGGCTGAGCGCCGGCGCCGGCGCCGGACGAGCCTCTGGCTGAGCGTACTGCTGCCCTTCCTGGCCGGCACCCTGGTGATCGCGGCTCTGGTGGCCTGGGCCTGGATCGGGGGAGCTGGCGATGCGAGCGCATGGGCGGATACCTCGCTTACATTCCTGATGCTGCCGCTGCTGCTGCTTTGCCTGCTGCCGTTCGTCCTGATGCTGGCGCTGTCGTATGGCTTGGGCAAGTTGATTGGCTGGCTTCCGGAGCCGCTGGACAAAGTTGATCATGCGCTGGGACAGGTGGGGCGGGGGGCCGAAAAAGTGACCCGCGCGGCAGTCCAACCGCTGATCCGTGCAAAGGCGTTTTCGGCTGCTGCTGTGGCGGGTTGGGCGAGATTAGGTGAAATCATTCGCGGTGAACGAGGAGAAGACGATGAGTGATGAGAACAACTGGCGCGGCCAGACGCTGCTCTTGGGGGCACTGATCGGCGCCCTGACCGGCCTGGGGGCGGCATACGTCTTGGTCAGGCGGGCAGAGGAGAGTGGTGAACCGCCTCAGCTTGGCGCAGGGGAAGGGGTTCGGCTGGGGATGGGTGTGCTGGGATTGCTGCGCATGATCAGCGGCTTTGGGGGCGAGGCGGATTGAGTAGAAGGAAATCGAGCGTCCTGCCACCGCTTAAACCAACGCAAGGAACATCCCGCATTTGGACCCACTTTGGTCAGGTGCTGGTGTTGGCAGAGAATCCCTTTGTATTACCAGAAGTAGATCCCATATGTATTCAATGTGATTAGAGAGATCCTGGTGACGTCCACAGATTTTCTAGTGGGAGTCGAGTCTTTCCGAGTAGAGCACAGGATAACAGGTCATCAATGGTGTCAGGTGCGTATCTTCCTGGGTGGCATCTTCTATGAGCAAGGGTGAAAAGCAGAGGCTTCTCACAGAATCGCAGTGGATTCTGGTTGGGCTGCTGCTCTGTCTGCTAATCGGTATTACCCTCAGGTTCCATGCTTTGGGCACCGAATCGCTTTGGAACGATGAACTGGAGAGCTGGCGTCAAAGCAGTTACCCTACCCTGACACAGGTGCTTGAGCAGGGCTCAATCCCTGATACGCACCCCCCCTTGTTCCAGGTCATCCTCTACTACGTAGAACGAGGTTTGGGCTCGGGCGAGGTCATGCTGCGTTTGCCGTCGGCAGTCGCCGGCACCCTGACCATACTGGCCATGTTCTTTCTGGGAGAGGCTGCTTTCGGGAATAGAGAGGGTCTGATCGGCGCTTTTCTGACGGCAGTTCTCTGGGTGCCGGTCTCCTACAGCCAGGAGGCGCGCAATTACGCCATTCTGCTTCTGTTTAGCACCTTGGCCGGCTACTTTTGGATCCGAATCCTTCAGAAGATCC
>JARRJK010000156.1:0-4916 GCA_037379555.1 Anaerolineales bacterium
AGCCGCCTGTGAGCACGTTTGCGAATCCAGGGCGGGTGATGCGGTGGAGATGATCGCAGTCTGACGAATCGTTGCACAGCCCCAGACGGGCAGGGGGGTGGTTCACTGGCGCTGCTTTCCGCGTGTGAATATCCGTAATGCTTAATCGACAATTCGCTGGCTCAATCATGTCCTTCTTGTCCGTCCGCTGTTCTTCCGGGTGGGGGGCTTCAAGAGGTGCCGCTTGACGATGGAAAAATTAACGGTTATGATAAGTATCATTATAACAACCTTAGTTTGAACATGAGAGGATCCAGCGAAAAGGCAGCTGATGAAGATCGATGAGTCGTTTCACCGCTTCCTTGATGGCGTAAAGCTCTCTCGCAGCGAAAACACCGCCCGCACATACGGCAACGCACTGCAAGCGTTCGCTGCTTGCCTGCAGGATGCTGAGCTTGACCCGACCGAGCTCGATTGTGCCGACGCACGTGAGGATTGGATCGCAGATTTCGCCAGCTACCTGAAATCCTATGCGCCGTCGACCGAGCGGCTTTATCTCACCGCCGCTACGGGCTGGTTCGAGTATCTGGCAGCGGAAAACCTGGCCAAAATCAATCTGCCCCGGCTCAGACTGCTCATCAGCCGCAGGGCACGCCGCCCCGGGCAGCGGCTGCCACAGTTTCCACGCAGCGAGATTGAATCGGTCCTGGAGTACGCCGACGGGCTTCAAATCAAACCAGTTGAAAATGAGAGAGAACGCTTGATCCAGTTGCGAGATCGCGCTTTTCTCATAACGCTAGCCGCTACAGGCCTGCGCGTACATGAGGCATGCAATTTGAGGCGTGGGGACCTCGATTGGAATGAAGGCCGAGCGATCCTTATCGGTAAAGGCGACCGACAGGCTGTTGTGCGCTTCTCATCCAGAGCGATGCAAGCCTTGAAGGCATACCTCACAGCGCGAGCGCAGCTCGATGGCTCTTGCGGACGGCCTCTGGTGTCGCTGCCGCTTTTCTCCCGGCACGATCGTGCCGCGGGCAGCAAAATCCTGCCCATCAGCACAACCACAGGGCGGGCCATCGTGCATCAGCGCGTGCGGGAAGCGCTTGGCGAAGAATCTAGCGCATCGATCACCCCGCATTCGTTTCGGCATTACTTCGTGACCACAGTGCTGCGCGGCTCTGGCGGTAACCTCAAACTTGCCCAGGAGTTGGCCCGCCATCGCAACATCGCTGTCACCCAGCGCTACGCCCATCTCAGTGACGACGAGCTGGATCGCGGCTACCACGAGATTTTTGAAGATTGATGTATCCCCCCTATACAACAGGCTAAGATAGTGAAGATGCCAGAAAAGCGAACGGTTGTTCTGATATAATAGGTCTATGCGAAGTGTTTTTGCAGGTTTCCCGCTCAAATCCGCGCGAATTCAGTGCGGCATTGAAGGCAGTACGCCCTGCTCTGCACTCGTTTCGACAGCCGGCTCGGTGTGGACTATCCGATCAAAATAGACTACCAGCCCTATCCAGAGTCCGTCCGCGAGCAGCAGGTGAATGATTTGCAGCCAAAGCGGTGCGAGCAGGATGACGTTGATAGCCCCTGCGGTCAGCTGTAAAAGGACGAGCCCCAGCAGCCCAGCCGACAGAACTGAAAAGGACTGCTCACGTGAGCGCAGGATGCGCAGGATCACGATCAGGTATAGTCCTATCCCGATGGCAATGAGTGGGTGCAGCCCTCTCAGGCGCAGCAGGTAGTTCGCTCCCGGGTCGAGGTCCGCCTGGAAACCCACCAGTAGCGATGTAGATGGGAAGAGCGTATCCCCAAGCGCAGCGATAGCTCCCGTAACCCCAATCAGAAGCACGCCCACCATGCCCAACCCAATTAGAATCACCCGGGCCAGCGAGGGGTTGCCCCGAGGGCCGACGATTGGCCACGAACTCCATGATGCGGTCAAGCTGAGCGTTGCTAGCAGAAAAAATGTGTTTGTCAGATGCAGGGCGCCGGCGGCAGCGCGTGTGACAGAAGTATTCCCGGCCACCAGCTCGAACAGGACCAGGCCAGCACCGAGCAGCGCTTCGAGAACCATGAACACCAGCGCAGCGCTGGAAGATGCCCGGATCCGGCTTCCCTTCGGATAGGTGCGGCGGGCCGCAAGGAAAAGCCCCAGGACCAGAATCAGCACCAGACCGCTCGACAAGCGGTGTGTGAACTCGATCACAGTCTCGACTTCAGGAGCCCGTGGCAACACGACCCCGTTGCAGAGCGGCCAATGACCACCACAACCAGCGCCTGATCCTGTCGCCCGGACATAGGCACCCCACAGGATCACGAGCAAATTGGCGGCGAGGGTGAACCACGCGTATAAAGAGAATCTCCGCTCGCGATTCGTCAGTACCATCGTCGGCTCAAGCCTCCATCATGGAATCAGCAGGTAGCAGATGCCAACCGTCCCGGGACCTGAATGAACGCCCAGTGCAGGTGAAAGCTCGGCGATCAAGCTCTCCGCGCAGTTAACCCGCGCCTCGACCAGTTGGTGCAATCGTTCGGCTTCTTCGGGAGCTGCTGCATGCACAAAGGCAGCTTTAATCTTGCTGAACCCGGCAGCCGCTTTCTCCACGAACCCGGCAATCTGATCATAAGCGCGGCTCCGGCTCCGGGCTTTTCCGAGCGCCACGATCTCCCCCTGCTCCATTCCTATGATCGGCTTGATATTCAGCAAGGATCCCACCAGCTGGGTTGCCCGGCCAATGCGGCCACCCAGTGCCAGATAACGCAAGGTATCCGCCGTTTGTGCCATATGAACCCGTGGTTTCATCGCCTTGATGTGCTGCAATATATCGGCTCGGCTGGAGCCTGCAAGCGCGTCGCGCGCAGCCTCTACAGCTATCCACCCATGGCACATGGCAACGTTTAACGTGTCGATCACATCGATCTTGAGCCCGGGGACTTTATCTAGAAGCATCTCTTTTGCTGTGACCGCGGCCTGGTAAGCGCCGCTGCCTTTCGACGTCATGTGCACGCTGATGATCTCGCGTACGCCACGCTCAGTGAGCGCCTGATACTTCGCAAGGTAATCTCCGGGGCCAGGCGCGGCGGTCGTCGGCAGAGTGTTTGCGGAGCGCATCCATTCATAGAAGGTATCGGTTTGAGCTGTTACAAGATCGCGCAACACTTCCCGTCCGCGATGAATGTAGTAAGGAACCCACTCAATACCCAGTTTCTTGATCAATCCATCCGGGATGCTTGCGCAGCTGTCGGTGACGATCGCGAGTTTGCTCATAGTTAGCGCTCCTCACCTGAGAGCCGCGCTGCGATGAGAACAGCGGGGTGCTGCGCGCCGATACCGGCTCCGTCTTTGATCTGCGTCCGGCATGATATCCCGCCCGCTGAGATCTTCGTGCCATGGGCGGCCGCTTCTCTGGCAGCTGGCAGCAGCGTCTCTTCCGCAATCTGCATCGAAAGCTGGTAGTGCTCTGCTTCGTATCCGAAAGCGCCTGCCATTCCGCAGCAGCCTGATGGTATTTCATCGGCCTGGTAGCCGGCGGCCCTCAAAGCTTCAAGCAGCGGGCCCGCACCGACCAGGGCTTTCGAATGACAGTGGTTATGGACCGCGAGGGTCTCCCCGTTGGCGCTCCTGAACCGCACGCGGTCGATCGGCCTCTGACCATCTGCAGCTGACCGGACGAGGAACTCTTCGAGTAGGTACGAATGTTCAGCGATCGCACGGGCACGAGGATCATCGGGGTAGAAATCGAGGTACTCATCGCGCAAAGTGAGCAAGCAGGAAGGCTCCAGCCCGATGATCGGGGTCCCAGCTCGAGCGAGAGATCCCAGAGCCCTCAGGTTGGTTTCAGCGAGTTGCCTGGCCTTTGACAGTCGGCCTTTCGAGATCAAAGGTCTGCCGCAGCATCCTTGCCCGGAGGCAACATGGACCCGATAACCGGCAGCAGCGAGGATTTGAACAGCAGCCCTGCCGATTTCAGGTTCTATGAGGTTGGTGTAGGTATCAACAAAGAGGACCACCTCCCTGCTGAATTCTGGGACCGCATATGAGCGGTACCATCGTTTGAATGTGTCACGCTTGAAACGCGGGAAGGTTCGAAAACGGGAAATCCCCAGAATCGGCTCTTGAAGCATACGGAAGATGCGGCTTTGTGAAACTGTATTCACCAGTTCGGCAACTCGCGCTGCCCATCGTCCCAACGCAGGCAGCTCGGAGAACACCCTGCTTCGAGTCGGAATCCCGTGGCGCTGATAGTAAAGCTGCAGGAACGAGGACTTGATGCGTGCCATGTCGACCGCAGTCGGGCATTCCGCCTTGCAACCCTTGCACTCCAGGCATAGGTCAAGAATCTGGTACATTGAGGGCTCGGTGAGCGCCTCAGGCGGCAGAATGCCGCTCAATGCTGACCGCAATGCATTCGCCCGGCCGCGAGTGGAATGACTCTCCTCACGTGTTGCCTGATACGATGGGCACATGAGGCCATCTTCTTTACGGCACACCCCCAGGCCGGTACAGCTCTCGACTGCACCTGCGAAACTTCCTTCGCGGTGGAAGACAAATCCGGTTTGCGGGGAGTACGCGTGATACTCCGGACCATAGCGAAGATTGGCGGTCAGGGATCCCTGGCCGCCAAAGCCATTCTCGGCGGGAATGACTTTGCCCGGGTTGAAAAGGTAGTCTGGATCAAAGCTGGTCTTCATCCGGCGGAAATATCCCATTAACTCTCGCCCGAATAGTCTCTCGTTGTATTCGGTATGGGATAGACCATCGCCGTGCTCGCCCGAGATCGAACCGCCCAGGTCGAGCACGAGTTCGACCACACTATCAGCGATTGAGCGCATCTGCTCGACGCCGTGTGCGGTCTTCAGGTTGATCATCGGGCGGAGATGCAAACAGCCCGCAGAAGCATGAGCGTACCACTCGCCGAAGGTGCCATGCT
>JARRJK010000157.1:0-4882 GCA_037379555.1 Anaerolineales bacterium
GCTTGGCTGACGGACGAAGACCGGATGGAGCTGGTGTCGCCGGACTTGAAGGCGCAGGCAGCGAGCGAAGCTGAGTTCTTCCTTAAGCTGAATGGCTACAGTTCAGAAGACATCGCATCGCTTGAGGTCGATGTCCGGTATCCACAGGCTGGCTATGATCCATCTGCACAGCAGATCACCGAACTGACATTCGCGGTTCATCTCAAGCGCAGGCTGGAGGTGCTGCTGGCGGGTTTATTGAATGAGGACTGGGTGGTACTGCAGGTCGAAGCCCGTTCGCAGATCCCTCAGAGGTAAATCCGATGTTGGCGAGGTTTCTGCTGCGATGCTTGCCGGTCTTCCTTCTGGCGATCGCATTGAGCGCGCTGGGTTATGCAGCCGCTCCAGCGAAGCTAAGCACAGCTAGCCAGCTTGGATTGCTTTTCAGCGTGCTTGTTCTTTATTCAGCATGGATGATCTTCCGGGATGTATTCCGCTTGAACCTGATTCTGCTGCTCGCAGTTGCTTGCGCGGCGGGGGGAATCCTGGGTTCACTCTTAGGCCCGATGCACTCAGCCACGCCGAACATCATCGCAGCGGTGGCGCTGGTTATTGCGGCTTTTAGTGGGAGAGTGTTCGGGATCGGATTTGTGGCACTGAGTCGTGCCCTGTGGGCTGGGAGCTCGCTCTACTGGCTGGGTCTCATCGTGCTGGGAAGACTTGCGCTGGGTCGGATGCTGTGGGATCTCTGGATCGGCGGCGGGTTCGTGCTCTTCTCCGGCCTGTCTGCGTCGTGGTTCGCACGGCTGCGGGCCGAGGCGCTGGAAGCGGCATACGTTCAGCAAGCCGGCGAGCTGTACTTCCTGGCGCTGAACCTGTGGCTGGGGGCGCGGCTGCTCACCCGCTGAACTCGCCCTCACCCCATCAACCTCTCCAGCACGTTCTGGATCGATTTGAGGACGAGCGGCACGACCAGCGCCGCTACGAGACCGCGCGAGGCCTCTGGCCGCCAGGACCGGGCCGGCAGCCCCTCCAGCCGGTCCCCCTCCGGTTGGGGGTGATTTGGTTCTAGGGCCGATTTGCTGGATAATCATGAATGAATGCCCCGGCGCCTCAGCTCGAGGCTGTTGGGCAATCAACATGATAGGAGCGGATGAAACCTGCAATGACCATAACATACGGATTTTGTAGTATCAGGATGGACCGGCCTGACCCGTCGGACCCAATGGACCCAATGGAGCCGATGAAGCCGATGGAGCCGATGAAGCCAATGGAGCCGATGAAGCCCATGGAGCCGATGAAGCCCATGGAGCCCATGAAACCAATGAAACCAATGGAGCCGACGGAGCCGACAGAGCCGACGGACCTACCAGACTAACCCCCCTGCCTTGCCAGGGTCGTGGGCTTTTCCTCAGCCGGTTCCCCTCCGGTTGAGGGATTCTTTGTGACTTACCTAAATTTCGTCATTTGCTTATTTCGAGGATGTCTTTACGCCAGCAGCCGCTCGAGCGCGAACTGGATCGCCCAGATGACGAGCGGCACGACCAGCGCCGCCAGCAGGCCGCGCGAGGCCTCCGGCCGCCAGGGCCAGGTCGCCAGCCGCTCCAGCCGCGCCCGCTCCAGCTCGAGCGCTCCCAGCACGCGCTGCCAATCGTCGACGCCCGCCAGCTCGGACTGCTCGATCGCATCGTGTAGGCGGCCGACGAGGATCCTGAAATAGCCGGCGTTGTTCCCGAGGGCTTGCTTCTTGGCTGTATCGAGCAGGCGGTGCGCGCCCCACAGCGGCCAGACGAACAAGAACACGCTCAGCGCAGCGAAGAAGATGTTCACACCGATCGGACCGGCGAGCGGTAACGCACCGGGCGCCTCGCGCGCCACGCGCACCAACGCCCACATCCAGCCGTAGATGATGAGCAGCAGCAGCACCGCCGTCAGGCTCGTGACGGAGGAAAACGCGTAGAGCGGTTCGGGCTGGAAGGGATCGATCGAATCGACGCCGGCGTACAGGCGGCGGATCTCCGAGAGCTGCTGGGCAGTGTGCAGCACCAGCACGCCGATCACCATCCACATCAGCAGGAAGATGACCAGCGCAGCCCAGCCGGAGGCAGGGGTGGGGCTCAGACCGAACGCCTGCAGCGAGCCGCCCGCGATGGAGAGCTGGAATGGCGCCAGCCGGACCTGGAAGACGGATGGTCCCAGGAAGAGGAAGAAGGCCGCCACGCCAGCCAGCGTCGCCACGCGGGCGGAGCCAGCCGGCATCGTCGTCAGGCGGTAGCGCACCCGCTCATATCCGGCCTCGTCCTGCTCCAGGACCGGCCGGAAACGGGCCAGAGCGCGTTCCGCCGCCCGGTTGAGGTAGTGCATAAGCGCCAGAAAGAGCACCGGCTGCGCACCCAGGAAAATGTGCCAGGGGTCGAAGCCGCCAGACGGATACGCCCCCTGGCCCGCCTGGAAGGCGATCAGGGCCGCGGCGCAGGTCGCACCAAGCAGCAGGTACGCCGCCCAGGCCGGGACCGGCAGGCCTTCGACCCACCCGCTGAAGCGGTCGAACCACGAAGGGGGGTAGTCCGGTGAATTCACGCTGCTTGCGCTCGCTTGCATCGGCATCTCTCCTTGGCAATGATCGTTCACCTGGCCAGCCAGCCTGATTTCGGCCTTCCCGGGCTCAGGCTGAGGGGGCGTAGGCCTCGAGCAAGCCGCAATCCTGGCAGCGGTAGGTGAACACCTGGATGCCCTGCGTTCCCCGCAGGACCCTGGCTGCGTTGAAGTTCATCCCCGGCAGCGGGCTGACGACGGTTTCCCCCGTTTGGGCGTCGAACAGCTGCCACCAGGAGTGGCTGCCGCCGAGCTTCATACGCGGCCCATAGGCTGGGTGGGGATCGTTGATCACCTTGGCATTGTCGACGGTGAAGCCTTCCACCATCGCTCCGCCGCACTTGGGGCACTCACCTGGGGGTTGGAAGCTCATCATGACCTCACTCTGGCAGGCCCCGCGTCCCTCACTGCGGGGCGGCGAATGGCGGATTTTCCTCCCGATCCCGCGCGGATACAAGTCAGGCGTTCGACCTGCGCATGTGCTCGACCGAGCGCGCCAGCAGCTCGCGCAGCACCTCCCGGTCGACGTCCTCCAGCGAGTTGATGTACAGGCAGGACTTGCCCGTCTTGAACTTGCCGAGTCTCTTAAGGAGCGGCTCATACGCTTTGAAGCCGGCCATGATGTACAGTGTCAGGGTCCGCTTGCGGGGCGAGAAGCCCGTCAGGAACCACTCGCCCTCACGGCCGGAGGCGTACTTGTAATGGTAGGAGCCAAAGCCGACGATGCTGTCGCCCCACATGGCCGGCTCCTCGCCGGTGACCTCGCGCATCAGCGCCAGAATCGTCTCGCTGTCGGCGCGCTTGCGTTCGCTTTCCACCGCGTCAAGGAACGCTTCCACGCTGGCATCGTTGCGCTGGGTCTTCAAGTCGGACATACGCTTCCCCTCCTGCGGTCTGGCTCACGCGATGGCAGCGGCAACTTCCTCCGCCCGAGCTCGGATCGAGGCGGCCGCGGACTCGAGCAGCGTCTCAGCGCCTTCCACGGGTGCAGCCACATTTTCGGCTTCCGCCAGGGCGTCGTAGATCAGGCCCAGCAGCATCTGCGCCTCACTCGGCGGGCGGCCAATGGCAACACGCACTTTATACAATTGGATCGTATGCTGGCGGCAGTGCGATTCGAAGCGCCCCAGCCGGAAGCGCAGCGGATAGGTTTCCGCCTCCCAGTAATAGCTGGGACACTCGAGCTCCTCCTCCGTCATGCTGGAGAACTCATCCAGGATCCGGGCGTGCATCCGGCGGCCGAGATCGAGCACTGGACCGCTGGGACCCTTGATCAGGTCTACGTAGTTCTCCGCCAGCGTGCCGGTCAGCCCCTCCCACATTTCATCCGTTATCTGCGGGGGCTCTGCCTCTCCCGCCCGCAGGCTTTTCAGCGTCTCGGAGATGCCGGTGTAGAAACCGACATCGGCGTCGACGACGTGCGCGATCACGCGCCGCAGCGGCCATTCGTTGGGCCCGGGCACCTGCTCCCGGTCGGCTTCGTCGGTTCCAAGCAGCATCGATTTCATCGCGCGCCATGCCCGGTGGTACTGGCCCAGGATCAGGCGTGCTGCGGATGTTTCAAGTCCGGCGGATGAACTGCCCCTGGCAAGCGAGGCTGCCAGTGAGCGCAGCTCCTCCAGCGTGCGGAAGAACGCGAAGCGCACGCCTTCCGAATCGTAATCGCGCCATGCCCAGGGCTGATTAAGCTGCGCTTCGTTCATGCCGACGGTCGCGGCAGCAAATTCATCCACGGCAGCCGCAAGCTTGTCGATGTTCATCAGGCCTCCTTAGGAGAAGGTGCGGGCGGACGCGTGATCGGCACGGGCGTCCATCAAATCTGACCATAAGAATCGGAATTTGTCCATCTCGGTCACCCGGATAACGGCTGGCGAGAGAGATGACCACGTGACGCGGCCTGCCCGGGGACCGGAGTTCGCATCCTGCTGGATCTTACGATGCACAGATTGAGAGAGCGCCACGGGCGCGTGTCCGGCCACTCCTGTAAGGTGATCGAAAAGAAAACCTGCTCCGAGTTCCATTATCATGAGATCAGAAGGGGAACCCGCAGCGGCGCTGGCGCCCTGCGGAGGACCGAGCGGTTGCCAGAGGGGGATCAGAAAGGGATGCGTATGCACCGCTCGCTGTTCGTCAGCATGCTGCAGGCAGCCGGCCTGCAGCGCGACACCCATTCGTCTGCGATTTCAATATCCACGGTGATACCCCAAACGACCGCAGCGCAGGGGCTTTCTGGCGGTTGGGCTTTGCGCTTGATCTACCTGGCGGCTGCCGCGCAGCTGCTCAACCTGCTGCTCGCCACGTACGTGAC
>JARRJK010000158.1:0-5138 GCA_037379555.1 Anaerolineales bacterium
GGCTTCATCCATATTGTTGACAGCGAGATGGCTCTGCTCATCGTGCAAACTCACGGCTGTTCAATTTACCTCGAAGATCGTGGAACAAGAATTCCTGGATATGTTTAGGATGCTTGGCATAGATTTTCTGGATTTTAAGGAAGCTGAGTCCGATACGCTCGGATGAGGGCTTATGACCGACGGATTGGCCAGTGTTGATGTCGTTATCCTATCGCTCGATCGTCCGGCCGACACGGCGGACGCAATTGCCAGCGTCGCTGCACAGCAGGGTGTTCAAACGTTTCTTAGGATTGTAGACCAGGGGAGTACAGCAGAGTCACTCGAATACATCAGGGCTGCGATTGCCAATGAGACGAATGTTCACCTGATCGAGCTTGGCCACAACGTGGGGGTGGCTGGCGGACGCAACATCGGCATGTCGCTCGGGACAGCTGACACGATCATTAGCATCGATAACGATGCGGTTTTTTCTGGCGTGGCGGCGCTTCAAGCCGTTGTCGATCGTTTTGAAACGGATCGAGATCTAGGAGCCGTTGGGTTTAAGATCCTCAACTACCGGACACGAGAGTACGACAGGGGTTCCTGGGCCTACCCGCGGCGTTTGCTGCCCAGGCAAAATGAGAGCTTTCTTACCACGCGTTTCTGTGGAGCCGGGCATGCCATCCGACGCTCCGCGCTCCGCAAGACGAACATGTATGATGAACGGCTCTTCTTCTACTGGGAGGAACTGGATCTTTCCTACCAACTTATATCGAAGGGCTATAAGATTCTTTATGACCCATCGATCGAAGTGCTGCATAAAATCTCATCGGAGGCCAGAACAGCCTGGGATGGTGAGCGTTTTTACTATCTTGTTCGGAACGCACTCTACCTGGAATACAAGTACTTTCGCTCTGGGCTTCGACTTGTCCCGAAAGCAGGTGGCTACCTGTTGAAGGGTATTTATAACGGTCTGGCGGATCAAGCGATTCGAGGGATAAGGGATTCCTGGAAGATGATCTCCTCCGCAGATTTCACTTCCGTCCCGGCGTTGGATGCGGATGCCAGGCGGTATCTTGTTGAGAACGAGATGAAGTATCGAGGCCCTTTTATCCAGCGTCTTCGAGAAGAGGTTTTCGAACCCGTCGGAAGGTAAACTCCCGAAAGTGTCAAGTCGCATATCAACTCAACTGTCCTGGTGATGCTCGAAAGTCCAAGCTCATGGCTTTAAATATGAGGTAGCAATGCGGAATTTATGTGCTGTAATTCGTCTTGGCAGTTCCTCTGAACTCTTGTTGGCTCATCATGATGAGGCATCAGCCAGGCGCATATTTCCGTTGAGCAAGAATGTCCTTGTTTCCCTACTTAACGAAATATGATCTCAGATCAAGCAGCATACTTTGCCCCCTTTTTAAGGGGCAGTCATTTCGGGGAAGGGGTGGCATTCGGCGTGATAGTCGAGAAAGAGAAGGAATAAACTTTAGATTTGCGTGGACGATCGATATTTATCGAATGTCTTGCCGGGAGAGTTAATTCAGCCGCCGCTATCCAAACCGAATTGGTGTTTGGGGCTCAACGCTCTTCTCGGGATTAAAAGAGACAAGGCCGGATTTCTGAAGCATGAAAAGCCAAATGAAGTACGGATTGAGCAGCAGATACCGCCGCCACAACCTCACGGGTTCTCGTGTTAATCGGTAAAGCCATTCGAGCCCACGGCTTTGCATCCAGAAAGGGGCTTGCGGAACCGTCCCGGCGTGGAAATCAAACGCCGCCCCAACAGCGATGACAGGCAATGACAGAGTGGGAGTGTTCTCGAACGCCCACACCTCCTGACGTGGGCAGCCCAAGCCAACGAAGACGATCTTTGCTCCCGAATCCTTGATTTGATCGAGTAATGCTCGATTCTCTGGATCATCCAATCTTCGGAAGGCGGAAGCCCGGGTTCCCGCTATCGGTAGTTTCGGATAAGCAGTTTTCAGGTTTTCGGTCAACCGCTGAAGTACGGTTTGCGAACTGCCAAACAAAAAAATGGGAATATCCCTTTCTGCGGCTTGCGCACAAACTCGCAGCATCAATTCGGGCCCGTATACTCTCTCTTTCAGCTGTGTTTTGTAAAGGCTGTTCATTGCCCAGCGGACAGGCTGTCCATCGGGTACGACCAGATCCAGGTGGTTGATCCGATAGCGCAGGACAGGATCAATGTGAGCAGTCATCACCCCATGGACAGCCAGTGCCGTTACAGACAACCCTTTCCCCTTGTCGGCACAGTCAATAATCTTCTCGATCGAATACTTATAATCGACAGCATCGACAAGCACACCGAGCACGTTTCTCTTTCCAAGGTTCACCACGCAGATAGCTCCAGGGTCATTTGATCGGTAAATCGCAAATGGATATTATGGCGACATAAACGTATGATCAAGCCTCGTCGGCTGTTCTTGAGGTTCTATTGTTCTTCGAGTGTATGTTTGCTATTCTTCCCACGCAATCCATCGAAATAGTGTTTGTGGTTGAGAGTATATGAAGACCCAGCGAATTTCGCCCATCACCCTACGTCTTTTTCTCCTCGATTTCCTGGCAGTGCCCACGGGAATTTTCCTCGCATCGAAGTTGCGCCTGCTTTTACCCTTCGGTCTACCCCTCCCCGAATCGAGTGCCGTACTTCCCCTTACCGTTTACCTTTTAGGAATGGCGTGCTGGTCAGGATCCTTGCTGGCGAACGGTGTTTATGACCCCGAACGCACTCCACACTGGAGACATGAGTTTGCACGCATCTTCATATCCGGCATTATAGCCACCTTGCTCTTTGCCGGTGTGCTCTTCATGACCTATCGCGAGACTTCGCGATTACAGTTCGTCTACATCTTCTTCTTGAACCTTTCACTCATTTATTCCATTCGATTGCAGAGAGTGATATCTACTGGAATAAGAAGACGAAAAGGAGAAGGGGATGTAAAGGTTGTCATTGTGGGTGCGGGCGATTTAGGGCAGCGGCTTGCGGATGTCATCCTTGAACAGGACAAGTGGGGGTACAGGCTTGCCGGCTTCCTTGATGATGACAAAGAAAAGCGAAATTTCAAGTACGCCGGCGTGGGGGTGTTGGGAAGGATTTTCGAGATCCGTGATGTCGTGGAGAGCATGAGGATCGATGAGATCTGGGTTGCGCTTCCGGTCTGGGCTTACGATCGAATTACGCTGATATTGCATGAAGTCGAGAAACTGCCGGTCAAGATAAAAATCGTCCCCAATTACTTTTCACTCGCCCTTGTGCAAGCCCGGGCGGAATTGTTGGGCGGCATTCCACTGATTGGGTTGCGCGAGCCAGTGATTGTTGGTGTTCAGCGCATTATCAAGCGAGTGTTTGACCTTGTAATCGGTTCCGCTCTTCTCATCCTGAGCTTGCCAGTCATGATCATGATTGGGCTAGCTATTCGCCTCGAAGGTGAAGGTCCGGTCATTTTCAGGCAGGCGCGCGTGGGCGAGAATGGCCGCATCTTCCAGATGTATAAATTTCGTACCATGGTGCCAGATGCCGAGGCAAAGCAAAATGAGGTCAATCAGAATACCGACCAAGGACAGGTGATCCATAAACAGATGGACGATCCTCGTGTAACGCGGGTTGGTCACCTCTTGCGACGGTACAGTCTGGATGAATTGCCTCAATTGGTCAATGTCTTAAAGGGAGACATGAGTCTTGTTGGACCACGTCCGGAGATGCCGTGGTTGGTTGACCGGTACGATTCTTGGCAGCGAAAACGGTTTGCCGTTCCGCAGGGCATTACCGGTTGGTGGCAGATCAATGGACGCAGCGATAAACTGATGCATCTGAATACCGAGGACGATCTGTACTACGTGTACAACTACTCGCTCTGGCTGGATGTGAAGATCCTTTTTCGCACACCGTGGGTAGTGATACGAGGCAAAGGTGCGTTTTGATTTGTCAAACCCCTACAGAAGCCTCAAATAGTCACTTAACTATAGGATATCAAAGGAAAACACCTTAGGTTTTTCCGGGGCGTAATTTCATATGCTGCTGGGTCTCCTGCCGCTGGTCGATACCTCGTTGCTTGCTGTAATCCTCGCGACGCGTAAAACGCGATGGGGGTGGAAACGGTGTTTCATAAGGGCCGTCGTTCTCAGTGGAAGCTACGTAGTTATCACAACGGAGGCCTTAAGCTGCTTTAAAGAACTGAATCGCCCGGCACTTGTTGGTGTCTGGGCTGTTCCACTCGTTCTCGAAATTTCGTGGCTTCTTTATCAAGCCCGATCCATGCCATCCATTCAATGGCCAAAACTCTCCCCGAGATTAAACGGTTTTAGCCTTCTTGGCTGGGGCGCGCTCGGGGTTGTTTTACTCATTACTGGGATTAGTGCATGGATATGGATGCCTAATACCTGGGATTCACTCAACTACCACCTCCCGCGTGTAGCACATTGGACTCAGGAACACGCAGTTGTGCATTTCGCCACCGGCATTGAGGTTCAAAATGGGATAGGACCTTTTGCAGAGTACATCATCCTGCATACTTACATTCTCTCCCTAAGCGATCGTTGGGCCAACTTCGTTGAGTGGTTTGCCATGGCGGCGAGCATCATTGGAGTGATGCTGCTCGTCGAGAGTTTCGGCGGCAAACGAACTGCACAGTTCCTGAGTGCGGCGTTGCTGGTTTCTTTACCGATGGGGATCGCACAAGCAACCAGCACTATGACGGACTATGTCGTTGCCCTCTTTCTTCTGGCAGTTGCAATCGAATCGGTATCACTCTACCTGGGGAACAAGGATCTCTGGACGATTATCATCCTGGGTCTAGCCGCGGGGATGGCCATCTGTACGAAACCCACAAACATGGATACGTATGGAAATCCGATTGGCACAACGAAATTAGCAAATGTGCATACCAATGAGTTGATGACACCTCGGGGATGGATCTCAAATATCGTCAGGCATGCCAGTCTGCACGCGGGGACTCCATGGGAAAGCGTAAACAGGGTAATTCTTAGGGGAATAATTAAGATTCATCTTCTGATCGATTTGTCGGTAGATGATCCCAGGACAACTTCAATCGGGCCTTACATGTTCTGGAAACCACGAACGGAGGAGAGCTTTGCAGGAAATTCCGCCCATGCGTATCTCTATGTATTCGTTCTCTTTTTCATGG